>CALGTB010000055.1 GCA_937902285.1 uncultured Actinomycetes bacterium
CCTCCATTCCGCCGGCTCGCGCGTGCGCCTCGGACGCCCCGTCGCCCTCGTCGCGTCGGGTCCGGTCGCCACGACAGACGTGGAGGTGGCGCTAGGAATCGAGTCGGGCGCGACCTCCGCAGCGGATGGCGCCCCGCGCTTCTCGGCCGCTGCCCGCGCTGCGCTGGCCGGGACCGGACTGTCCGAGTCGGACTTCGACGGGTCGGGCCTCGTCACCGAGGCGATGGTGGCGCGCGCGGTCGCTGAGCGCGGCGCCGGGAGTCGCGCCGTCCCCGCTCCTCTGCTCGCGCGCGCCGACGGCTCGGCGCTGGTGATCGTCGGAGGCGGCGGCCATGCGGCCATCGTCATCGACGTGATCCGGGCGCTGCACGCCTTCCGCATCGTCGGGCTGCTCGACGATGCGCTCGCGGTCGGCGACGACGTGTCCGGTGTGCCGGTGCTCGGCCCGGTAAGCGAGCTCGCCGCACTTCGCGAGCGCGGGGTCGTGCTCGCCGTCAACGCCATCGCAGGCCTGCGCGATCGCTCGGTGCGCGAGACGGTGTGGAACCGCATCACCGACGCCGGGTTCGGGCTGCCGACCCTGGTGCATCCGTCAGCCGTCATCGAGGCGAGCGCCACGATCGCCGAGGGGGCCCACATCCTCGCGGGTGCCTACGTCGGTGCGCGGGCGCACGTGTCCGAGGACGCGATCGTCAACGCCCATGCTGTCGTGTCGCACGACTGCCGCATCGGAGAGCACGCGCACATCGCCCCGAGCGCGACGCTCGCGGGCGAGGTGGTCGTGGGTCGCAACGCGCTCGTCGGGATGGGCGCGACGGTGTTCCTGGGTGTCGACATCGGGCAGGAGGCCACCGTCGGCAACGGAGGCACGGTCATGGCCGACGTTCCCGACCGCGGCAACGTGCGCGGTGGCGCCTAGGCCTGGGCGGGGGTTCCCGCCGACGTGCAGATGAACGCACCGGTGTTGAGCGTGGCCTCGAACGCCAGCGGACGGAAGGACTTGCCGCTCGTGCTCATGTAGTCGTCGAAGGCGGCCGGCTCATGGTCGATGCGCGACAGGTCGTCGAAGTAGACGAGGGTCCCGACCACGATGTGCGGGTCGAGGGTGTCGAGCACCAGCCGGGTCGCCGAGTAGAGATCGGCGTCGAGCACGATGACCAGGCGCTTGCCGCTCGGCACGGTGAACTGGGGCAGCGTGGCGTCGAACCAGCCGACGTGGAAGGTGACGCGGTCGTCGTCGATGGCTGGGGGAGTGCCGCCCCGGTCGAAGTAGCCCAGCGGCATCGAGGCGTCGAAGGACTCCGGCAGCCCGAGGAAGCTGTCGAAGCCGTGCAGCTCGGCGTCGGGCCGGGTGAGGGCAGCGCTCCAGTAGCGCAGGCTGATGCCGTCGAAGACGCCGAATTCGAGATAGGCCACCGGCTCATCGCGCACCAGCGCGAGCATGGCGTCGAAGACCTCGTTCCGCCCGGCCACCCGGGGCGCCGTGGCGTAGCCGTGGCCGGCCACCCAGCTGCCGACGGCGACGTAGCCGGTCGCCACGCGGATCCCATGGACCGCACGCGCGGGGAGCAGGGTGCCGGCGCGTGCGAGTGCCTGCTTCGCCAGGCCGCTCAGACCGCGGGGCGGCACGCCGGTCAGGCCGTTCCGGCGTCGCGAACCGCCCCGGTGTCCTCGGCGAATCCGATCTGCGAGTGCAGTGACTGCAGGAGCGTGCGACCGTCGGAGGCGAGTGCGTTGCGTCCGAGGAGCTCCTTGAACCACGCGACGTTGCTGTAGTCGGAGCGCGTGTAGTCGTCGATGCGACCGCTGCGCAGGGCCTCGAGGATCTCGTCGATCCCCTGCTCCACCGTCCAGGTCGTGTGGAAGCCCAGCTCCTTCTCGATCCGGTCGAAGTTGACCCGGTAGTTGCGCGGATCCTCGGGGCTGTTCTCCTCGACGATCTGCGCGCCGGGCACCCGGGAGGCAATCACCTCGCCGAGCGTTCCGAGCGTCATGTTCTGCTCGTTGCCGCCGACGTTGAAGACGCGGTTCGCCACGATCTGAGAGGGCGTCGTCGCGGCAAGGGCGAAGGCGGCGGCCGCGTCGGACACGTGGACGAACGGCCGCCACTGGTCAGGCCCGACGATGGGGATGCGTCCCTCGACCTCGGCCTTGGCCGTGAGCAGGTTGACGACGAGGTCGAACCGGGTGCGGCCCGACAGTCCGTAGACCGTGCCCAGTCGCAGGATGGTGGGCTTGAAGTGCGCGTCGGCGAGCTGCTCGAGGACCACCTCCGAGGCCACCTTCGACTGCGCGTACAGCGACACCGGGTTGAGCTGGGAGTGCTCGTTGAGGATCTCGTTGTTGGCGCCGTAGACCGAGCACGAGCTCGCGAAGACGAATCGACGCACCTGCTGCGCGCGGGCGATCTCGGCCACGGCCTGGTTGGCGGCGACGTTGAGCTCGATCGTGAGGTTCTCGTCGAGTGCGCACGCCGGGTCGCCCACGATCCCGCCCAGGTGGATGACCGTGTCGGCGTGCCGCATGGCGATGACCAGCTGGTCGGTGCGTCGGTAGTCGGCGTCGTGGATGATCAGGCCGGGATGATCGGCGAACGGGGCGATGGCCTCGCGCCCGAACAGGAAGCGGTCGAACAGGCGCACCGTGCTGCCCTGGGCCAGGAGCATCGGCACCAGCGCGGAGCCGATGTAGCCGCCGCCGCCGATGACGAGCACCTCGGGCCGCTCGGTGACGCGGGTCGACGCACTGCTGTCGGGGTCCGCTGCGGTCAGGACGCTGCGGCCCAGCCGCGTCCAGAGCACGGCGTACAGGTGCATCCCGAGCAGCAGGACGGTGGCGATGACGGCCGTGGCGACGATGGCGATCGCGGGAGGGAACTGCAGGTAGGCGCGCAGGGCGTAGGCCAGGGCGCCGTAGGTGAGGAAGGTGAGGAGGCAGGCCTGGATGATGGCCTGGGCCTTGTGCAGGCCTCGGTAGGTGCGCTGCCGCGAGTAGAAGCCGCCGACCGTGAAGTACGTGAGGGCGATGGCGAGCAGGGGAAGCAGGGCGGGCAGGTAGAGGCCCATGGCGGCGAGCAGGTCGGCGTACATCGGCTCGCGGAACGACCGGATGGCGTAGTCGATCGAGATGCCGATGAGGTACGCGACCGTGATGACGACGGCGTCGGCGACGACCCGCAGGAGCCTCGCTCCGTACGGCCTGCTGGGTGTCGGTGCGGCGGCCATCACGGCGCTAGTCCACCATCGAGTGCCTCGGACAGCACGTCGGCCAGTGCGCCGGCCTGCTGCGCCATGTCGTCGAGGGTGAGGCCCGGATGCACGAGGAACGCGACGCCCCGCTCGCTCATCGCCTCGGCCTGCAGCAGGGGTCGCTGGGCCAGCCACGCCGCCGTCTCGAACGCCACCTCGCGGTAGATCTCCGAGCACGACCCGGTGAGCACGGGGATGGGCTGCCGTCGGCTCACCTCGCCGAGCACCCGGTCGCGGGTCCAGCCGGGGGCCAGCCGGTCGACGTCGAGATAGGCGTACTGGCGGTAGTAGGCGTGCGTGGCGGACGCATTGGGCATCGGCACCGTGACGGCCGGGACGCCTGCCAGCAGGTCGGCGAGGGCGATGGCATTGCGGGTGCGGTCGGCCCGCCAGTCGTCGAGCCTGCGGTACTGGATCCGCCCGATCGCCGCCTGCACCTCGGTGCCGCGGAAGTTGGAGCCGAACGACTCATGCAGCCAGCGGAAGCCCGGCGGGTGCTCGCGCTCGTAGACGGCTGCCCAGGACTTGCCATGGTCCTTGATGGACCAGACCCGCTGCCACAGGTCGTGGTCGTCGGTGGCGACCATGCCGCCCTCGCCGCCCGTGGTGATGATCTTGTCCTGGCAGAACGACCACACCGAGATGTCCGCGAAGGTGCCGACATGGCGGTCGCCGATCATCGCGCCGTGCGCCTGCGAGCAGTCCTCGATCAGGGCCAGTCCGCGCTCGTCGCACAGTCGCCTGATGGCGGGCATGTCGGCTGGCCACCCGCCGAGGTGCACGACGGACACGGCCGTGGTCTCCGGCGTGAGGGCCGCCTCGATCGTGCCGGCCGTGATGTTCCCCGACTCGGGGTCGACGTCCGCGAACACGGGCACGAGTCCGGTGCGCACGATCGATGACGAGGTGGCGATGAAGGTCCGCGGGGTCGTGACCACGTGGGAGCCGGGCCGCAGGGCGAGCGCCTGCAGTGCCGCCTCGAGGCCCACCGTGCCGTTCGCGACGAACACGGCGTGCTCGATGCCGACCTGCTCGGCGAACTCGGCCTCGAAGGACCGACCCTCGTCGCCCGTCCAGTAGTTGACGCGCCCACTGCGCAGGACGCGCGAGACGGCGTCGACCTGCTCGTCATCGAACACCGGCCATGGCGCGTAGCCGGCGCCCACGGTGTCGGACACTCCACCTCCAGCAACGGGGCGCCCTCGCGCCGCCGCCAGACTATTGCATCCGCGGGACCATCTGGCTGACGCGCGTCGCGACGGGCCGAATCCGCGGGACCGCCATCACGGCGTGGCGTGACAAACTAGGCGGATGGCTCAGTCGGGACGTGGAGGGCACCGCGTCCTGTGGTCGCTTCTGGTCGTCGGCATCGTCCTCGGAGCCGCGGCGTGGCTGGGGTTGAACTGGCTGTCGGCCTACCGCAGCGCCGAGGCGTTCCGAACCGAGATCACCGGCCTGCAGGCGTCGATCACGGCACGCGACTGGGCGGCCGTGACCGCCTCCGTGCCGCGGGCGCGCGAGGCGTCGCGCACCCTGGCGGAGGCCACCGAGCATCCGACCTGGCGACTGCTGCAGGACCTCCCCGTGGTCGGAGCCAATGCCACGGCGGTGTCGGAGCTGGCCGTCGCCGCCTCGGCCCTGCTCACGGCAGCCGAGCCGCTGACGCCCTACGCGCAGCGCATCGTCGACGGTGAGGTGCGTCGGCCCGACGGATCGATCGATCTGACGATGGCGGTCGACGTCGCGCCGCTCATGTCCCGGCTCGCCGTGGTCATCGACCACGAGGCCGACCGGCTCGGCCGCATCGACGCGTCGGCGCTGCGTCCCGAGGTCGCCGAGCCGCTGCAGCAGCTGCGCGACGAGCTCGCCGGCGCCGCCCCGGCCGTCAGCACGGCCGCCGACCTGGTGACGCGGGTGCCCGCGCTGCTGGGGGAGGACGGCGAACGGCGGTGGCTGGTGCTCCTGCAGAACCCGGCCGAGGCGCGCGGCACGGGCGGCTTCCCCGGCGCCTACGTCACGCTAGCGGCACGCGACGGAGCGATCTCGGTCGTGTCCGCGGGCAAGAGCGACGACCTGAACGCGCGGCCGATCCCGTCCGGCGGGGCCCCCGAGGACTCCCGGCTCCTGTGGGGCGACTTCCTGACGCAGTGGAACACCTTCAACCTCTCGCCGCACTTCCCGCTGACCGGTCAGCTGGCCGCCGCAGGCATGGCGGCACGCGGGAAGCCGGTCGACGGCGTGCTGGCGGTCGACCCGCGCACGGTCGCGGCGATGCTCGAGGTGACCGGCCCGGTCACCGCAGGAGGCCAGACCCTGACCGCGGAGAACGCCGAGCGGTTCTTCACGATCGACTCGTATGCCACCATCCCGGACCAGACCGAGCGCGATCGCGTCACGATCGAGCTCGTCGGCGCCGTGCTGCAGGCGTTCCTGTCGGCGTCGTGGGACCCGGTGCTGCTGGCCGACGCCCTGACCGAGCCGATCGCCCAGGGCCGGATGCGCGTGTGGAGCGCCGATTCCGCCGAGCAGGAGTGGCTGGTCACCACCCCGGTCGGCGGGGCCGTGCCGAACGGCAAGGGATCGGTGGTGGCGGTGGCCTTCAACAACGCGGCCGGCAACAAGATGGACGCCTTCGTCGCCACGAGCATCGACTACCAGCCGGGCCGGTGCGCCACCTCCCCGACGCAGCAGTCCGAGCTGGCCATCACCCTGCGCAACGATGCTCCCCTCGACCTGC
>CALGTB010000056.1 GCA_937902285.1 uncultured Actinomycetes bacterium
CGCCGAACGACTCCACCGCCTGCTTCTCGGCCGCCGTCTTGGGCGGGAGGGTGCCCCCGTACTCGTAGCCCTTGACGAAGATGTCCGGCTGCACGGCTCGGATGAGGCTGATCGGATCAGGATCCTTGTCGATGACCACGTAGTCGACGAGCTCAAGCGCGGCAAGGTTGAGAGCGCGCAGCTCTTCGGGCACGTAGGGCCGCATGTCGGCCTTCGTCACGTGCTCGTCGGTCGTGATGGACACCACCAGCGTGGAGCCCTTCGACTTGGCGAAGGCGAGGTGCCTCAGGTGTCCGGGGTGCACGAGGTCGAAGGTGCCATGGCACATGACGACGCGCTCGGAGCGGGGGAAGACGCCTAGCGCCTCGCGCAGAGCCTCCGGCTCGACGATCTTGGCTATAACGGCCGCAGAGAATCCTAGGTCGCGCCGCCCGTCCGTGTCGGCCATCAGACGGTCTCCTCAGACTCCGAGAGCAGCCGGAACCACGGCTCCGTGGCGGTGGCGATCGACTCCTCGTCCCACAGCGGCGCCTCGGCCCAGTAGTCGATGTTCTCGACCACCGTGGCCACGCCCTGCTCGAACGACACGGTCGGCGCCCATTCGAGGTCGCGGTTGATGGCCGTCGGCTCGGCCCAGGTGGCGGCCGGCTCGCCGGGTCGTCGGGGGATGTGCACGACCGGGCCGCCGAGCAGTTCGACGAGCCGGTTCACCGACTGCGGGTTGCCGCTGCCGAGGTTCCAGATGCGTCCCGACTCCTCCACGAGGGCGGCGCGCACGAAGGCCTCCGCGACGTCGGTGACGAACACGAAGTCGCGGCGCTGGGTGCCGTCGCCCACCACGGTGAAGGGCCTGCCCGCGAGCTTCTGCTTGAGGAACACCCCGAAGACGGCTCCGTAGGCGCCGGACGTGCGGGACCGCGTGCCGTAGGCGTTGAAGATCCGGATGGAGTTGACCGACAGTCCGTAGACCTTCATCCAGTGGAAGGCGGCCTGCTCGCCGAGGTACTTGGAGAGTGCGTACGGGTACTCCGTGACGATCGGGCAGTGCTCGTCGGTGGGCACCGGCGGGTGGGCTCCGTAGCACGACGACGAGGCCGAGTACACAAGTCGACGGACCTGCGCATGCCGCGCGGCCTCGAGCACGCGCACCGTTCCCATGACGTTGGTCTGCATGTAGTCGGCGGGCCGCTCGACGGACGGGACGATGTCGCCGATCCCCGCGAAATGCAGCACGAGGTCAGCGCCGGCGAAGATTCCTGAGTCCGGGGGGAGATCGCAGATGTCGACCTCGTGGAACTCGACCCGGCCGCCGTCGAGGACGCGCGCAAGGTTGGCGAGTCGCCCACCGCGCAGGTCATCGACCACGCGAACGCTGAACCCACGGGCCAGCAGGGCGTCGACGGCATGGCTGCCGATGAACCCCGCCCCGCCCGTGACGACGGCGATCGGCTCGGTCAACGGACGTTCAGCTCCTTCATCCGGCGGACGTTGAAGTACAGCGTGTCCTCCAGCGAGTCCGGGAGCAGGCCGTCGGAGAAGGCCTGGCAGAGGTCCTCGATGGCGTCCGCGACCGAGTAGCGAGGGGTGAAGCCGAGCACGCGGGTGATCTTGTCCGAGTTGACGTGGTATGAGCGGAGGTCGTCGCTCGGCACGGTCTCGATGGCCAGCTCGCCGAGCTCGGGACGGAACTTCGGGACGATCTGGGCGACGAGCTGGGCGATGTCCGCGATCGACATGTTCTGGAACCCGCAGTTGAAGGTCTGTCCCTGGATGACGTCGTCCTCGGCGGCGAGAAGCACGCGGTACGCCTCGACCATGTCCTTGACGTGGAGGTTGGGACGCAGCTGCGAGCCTCCGAAGACCTTGACCACGCCGTTGTTGTAGCCGTGGTTCGTGAGGATGTTGACCGACAGGTCGAGCCGCTGGCGCGGCGCGTACCCGCACAGCGTGGCGGGGCGGATGATCACGCCGACGAAGTCGTCGGTGAGCTCCTCGAGCAGCATCGGCTCGCACTCGCCCTTGTACTTGTTGTAGAGCGTCAGGGGGACCAGCGGGTGGTCCTCGGTGACGTTCGGGCTCTCGGACACGCCGTAGACCGAGCTCGACGACGCGTAGATGAAGCGACGGACGCCGGCCGCCTTGGAGGCGAGGACGAGGGGCTTGAAGGCATGGAGGTTGACCGACGTCGACAAGTCCTCGTCGAGCTCGAAGCTGGCGTCGTTGGAGATGCAGGCCAGGTGGATGACGGCGTCGTGGCCGGCCACGGTCTCGGTGAACAGGGCCGCGTCGCGGATGTCTCCCTCGACCAGGTGCAGCCGGGGGTTGTCGGCGGGCAGGAAGTCGCTGCCGTAGTACATGGTGTCGTAGACGGTCACCTCGTGGCCGTCGGCGAGCAGCTGCGGGATCAGCAGACTGCCGACATAGCCGGCGCCGCCGGTCACCAGGACGCGCTCGAACTTCATGCTTCTCCTTCGTGCGTTGCGTTGAGTCGGATCAGGCGATCTCGAGGCCCGCGGACAGGGCGTCGTCGTAGAACATGCGGACGGTCTCGAGCGAGAACGTCGTAAGGT
>CALGTB010000057.1 GCA_937902285.1 uncultured Actinomycetes bacterium
GGCCGAAGGCGGCGGCGCCGCTGGGCGCCTCGCCGAGCAGCATCAGGGCGGCGGCGCTCGTCGCCCCGAACGCGAGGTCGATGACGGCGGCTGCTCCGAAGGCCGCCAGGGTCGGGCTCGCGCGACCCACCCGGGCCGACCGGATCAGGTCGGTGCGGCCGACCGACTCATCGGCGCGGGTGTGCTTCACCACGAGGAAGATGCTCGCCAGTCCGAGGACGAGCACCATGCCGCTGCCCAGCCGCCAGGCCGTCAGTCCTCCGGTGGACACCGGGTCGTAGAGCGGCCCCAGCAGGCTGGTGAGTGCCGGACTGGCCTGCAGTGCGGCACTGAACTCCAGCCGCCCCTGCGCGGTCGGGTAGAGCGAGTCCCAGGCGCGGGCCACCGCGACCGTGAGCACGGTCATGAGGACGACCCACGCGAGGATCCGCACGCGCGCCAGCCGGAGCGTCATCCGGCTCACCGGCCACAGGCCGGTCATGGGGCCCGCGGTCGCGGACGTGCTCACGGCTGGTCGGCGCGGTCGTAGTACCGCATGAACATCTCCTCCAGCGTGGGCGGCCGGATCTCGAGGGAGACGATGCCGGCCCGCGCCAGCCGGTCGATGAGCACAGGCACGGCCGCAGGGTCGACGCTGGCCTCGAGCCCGGTCGACGTCACGGACATCTCGTGCACGCCCGCGAGTCCCTCCACGTCCACCGGCCCGTCCACCACAGCGACGACCGTGCTGCGGGCGAGGTGCCGCAGTGCCGCGAGCTCGCCTGACTCGACGATGCGCCCGCTGCGGATGATGCTCACGCGGTCGCACACCGCGTCGACCTCCGCGAGCACGTGACTCGAGAGCAGCACGGTTCGTCCGTCGCGGTGCAGCTCGCGCACGCAGTCGCGGAAGACCTCGGCCATCAGCGGGTCGAGCCCGTCGGTGGGCTCGTCGAACAGGTAGAGCTCCACGTCGCAGGCGAGCGCGGCGATCAGCGCGACCTTCTGCCGGTTGCCCTTCGAGTACGACGACACCTTCTTGGTGGGATCGAGGTCGAGCCGGGCGATGAGGTCGTCGCGGCGCTCCGGCCGGTAGCCGGTGCGCAGTCGGCCGAGCGTGTCGATCGTCTCGCCACCCGACAGGGACGGCCAGAGGGTCACCTCCCCGGGCACGTACGCCAGCCGCCCGTGGAGAGGGACGCTGTCACGCCAGGGGTCGGAGCCCAGCAGTCTCAGGGATCCGGAGTCGGATCGCAGGAGCCCGAGCAGCAGTCGCAGCGTGGTCGTCTTGCCGGCGCCATTGGGGCCGAGGAAGCCGTGCGCACTGCCCGCGTCGACGGTGAGGTCGAGTCCGTCGAGCGCGCGCACGTCTCCGAAGGTCTTGACCACCCCGGCCATCTCGATCACGGCGTCGCTGGCTGCCACGTGACCGAGTATGGCACCGGGAGGCGCCCGAACTACGGCCTCGGAAGGGGAGCCGGACGGCCGAACAGCCAGCCCTGACCGACGGCCCAGCCGAGGCGGGCCAGGGTCCTGGCCTCCTCCTCGGTCTCGACGCCCTCGGCGATGGTGCGCAGCCCGAGGCCCTCGGCGAGTCCGGCGACCCCCTTGGCGAGGTGCAGGTCGCGATCGAGGCCGGCTCCGATCCCTGTCGAGAAGGACCGGTCGAGCTTCACCCCGGCCAGCGGCATGTCACGCACGTGGCTGATGGACGAGTACCCCGTGCCGAAGTCATCGATCCACCACGCGACACCACCGGACTCGAGCGTGCGCATGGTGTGCAGCACGGCGTCGGTCACGTTGATCAGCGACGTCTCGGTGACCTCGAGGTGCAGGCGCGACGGGCGGACCCCGGTGCGCGCCACATGCGCCTTGACCTCCTCGCACAGGTCGCCCCGGGTCAGCGTGGCGGCCGAGACGTTGACGGCGATCGTGAGGTGCTCGGGGAGGGTGGCGAGGGCGTCGAACGCCTGGGCGAGCACGGTGCTGTCGACGGCGAGGATGAGGTCGGTGCGCGCCGCGACCGGGAGGAACTCGTCGGGAGGCACGACCGTCCCGTCCTCCCTGATCCAGCGCACCAGCGCCTCATAGCCCTGCAGGCTCCGGTCGGCCAGGCTGACTACCGGCTGGAACCACGCGTGCACCCGACCCTCCCTCAGCGCGTCGCGGAGCTCGTTCTGCACCGTGAGGGCACTGCGGGCGAATGCCGCGAGGCCGGTGTCGAGGAACCCCCAGCGATCCGTGCCGTGCGATGACGCCTGCCGCATGGCCATGGTCGCGTCGCGCAGCAGCTCCTCGGCGCCCCCGTCGACAAAGGCGGCGATGCCGACGCAGGCGGTGACGTCGATGTCGTACGGGCCGATCGTCACGGCTCCCCGGATCGCCTCGAGGATCCGCTCGGCGGCGCTGGCGGAGGCGGCCGCGGTCGTCGAGGCCTCCGGCAGCAGCACGACGAACTCGTCCCCGGCCACGCGGGCCACGCGATCAGCGGCACCCGTCACGTCGACCAGTCGCTGCGCGACGGCCGCGAGCACACGGTCGCCCGCCGTGTAGCCGAAGGCCTCGTTGACGCGCGTCATGCCGTCGATGCCGACGCACAGCAGCGCCCACTCACCGTCGCGCTCGCGCTCGATGATCGTGGAGATGCGCCGCAGCGCCAGCGCGCGGTTCGCCACCCCCGTGAGCCCGTCGTGCTCCATCCCCCGCGCCATGTCGGCACGCAGGTCCATCTCCGCCTGCATGTCGCGCAGCTCATCGATGCCGCCGGTGATGGTGCCGTCGTCGTCGCGCACGACACGGCCCCTGACCCGCATCCACCTCCACCCGCCATCGGCGGTGGCGATGCGCAGCTCGGCCGATCCTCCCGTGCCGCCCGCCTCGATGATCTCGTCCTGCTTCACCCGCAGCGCCTGCAGGTCATCCGGGTGCACGAGGCCAGACGCCGCACTTCCGACGAGGTCGTCTGGCATCCACCCCAAGGCACGCTCGACCGACGGCGAGATCCAGGTGATGATGCGGTCGACTCCCGCGCTGTAGACGACGTCCATCGAGTTCTCGGACAGCAGGTCGTAGCGCTCCGACAGGCCGCGCACCTGCGCCTCAGCCGCGCGGAGCGCGCTGATGTCGCGGGCAGCGCCGAACATCATGAGCCGGCCGTCGTCCGTCCGTTCGACGCGGCACTGGGTCTCAGCCCACACGACCTCGCCGTCACGCCTGGTCAGAGGCACGCGGAGCGGCGGCTGCTCGCCGACGGGCCAGTGGGCGGCGCCCTTCAGGGCGTCCTGCTCGCGCCGGCCGAGCACGCGCGCGAACGACAGGGGATCGGCCTCGAACTCCTCCACCGAGTAGCCGAGGTAGGCCTCGACCGATGCGGACAGGTAGGCCGCACGGAGCTGCGGCTCCAGCTCGATCGCGAACGTGAACACCGCCAGCCCGCTCGACATCGCGTCGGCAGCGTCCTGATCGCGCGCCCGGACCCCCATGGCTGCACCGTAGACCCGCGGGGACCGTCGTGACGCGCTTCCCGGTCGCCCCCATCGAACGAGGGGCCGATGGCAGCCGCGGCCCATCGGGATTCACGCGTCCGGACGTTGTCGGGCAGATGTCGGGTCGCTGTCGTTCCCCGGCAGGCATGTCATGGGAAGAATGAACCGCATGCATATTCGAGACATGAGGCTCGAGCGGGGCTGGTCGCAGGAGCAGCTGGCCGAGCTCACCGGCCTGAGCGTCCGGACCATCCAGCGCATCGAGAACGGCCAGGAGCCCGGGCTCGCCTCGGCCCGGGCGCTCGCGGAGGTGTTCGGGGTCGACATCGCCAGCGTCAGCCCACCAGCCGGGCCGGACTGGATGCAGCAGCCCTTCCTCGCGTCGGTGCGCACGTGCCTGATGAAGTACTCCGTCGTCGACGGCCGCGCCGACCGCGGCGAGTACTGGTGGTTCGTGCTCTTCGTGGGCCTCATCACGTCGATCGCGGCGCTGATCAGCGAGGTGGCCGGTTCCGTGGTGTTCCTGCTGCTCCTGGTGCCGCTGGTCACGGCCGGCGCGCGTCGCCTGCACGACACCGGCCACAGCGGCTGGTGGCAGCTGTTCGCCTTGGCGCCACTGGGGTTCGTCGTGCCGCTCGTCATCCTGGTTCAGCCCACGGTCGAGCCGGTGGGCGCCCGGCAGTCGGGTTAGTGGGCGTCCGCGCCCGCGGATCGTACGTCGGATCAGGTCTGCGCCATGTCGACGAAGCGCGAGTAGTGACCCTGGAAGGCCACGGTCACCTTGCCCGTGGGTCCGTTGCGGTGCTTGGCGATGATGAAGTCGGCCTCGCCCGCGCGCGGCGACTCGGGCTCGTAGGCGTCCTCGCGGTGCAGCAGGACGACCATGTCGGCGTCCTGCTCGAGGGAGCCGGACTCGCGCAGGTCGGACAGCATCGGCTTCTTGTCGACGCGCTGCTCGGGTCCGCGGTTCAGCTGGCTGATCGCGATGACGGGCACGCCGAGCTCCTTGGCCAGCAGCTTCAGCGACCGGGAGAACTCCGAGACCTCCTGCTGACGGCTCTCCACGCGCTTGCCGCTGGTCATGAGCTGCAGGTAGTCGACGACGACGAGCCGCAGGTCGTGGCGCTGCTTGAGCCGGCGGCACTTCGCGCGGATCTCCATGAGGGTCATGTTCGGGGAGTCGTCGATGAACATCGGGGCCTCGCTGACCACCCCCATCTTCCCGGCGAGCTTCGTCCAGTCGGCGTCGCTCATCGTGCCCGAGCGCATGTGGTGCATGGGCACCTGGGCCTCGGCGGACAGCAGGCGCATGACGATCTCGTTGCGGCTCATCTCCAGCGAGAAGATGACGCTCGCCAGGCCGTTCTTGATCGAGGCCGCGCGGGCGATGTCGAGACCGAGGGTCGAGTTGTGCGTCGGGATCATCGACCGGCCGGCAAGGTACATATGGGACTCGTTGTCGACCTCGATGCAGCGGACCGGGACGCTGGCCGTGGGCTCGACCGAGACGATGAATCGCGAGATGCGCCGCGCCTGCGACTGGTGGCGTGTGCGCTCCTTGTGCGCCATCTGCTTGCGCTGGAGTCGGAACACCTGGTCGTGGGTGCTGAAGTTCAGGGTGAAGGCGATCGATGACTCGGCTGTGCGACCGCGCACGGTTCGCTCGGTGATCGAGCACCGGTAGCCGAGGCTCACGATGAGCTCGTAGGCATCGTCGGCCAGTTGACGCGAGGTCGAGGTGAACTGCACGTTGCCGTTGCTCGTCACGGTGCCGTCGGTGTCGAGCAGACCGGCCAGCAGGTCGCGGCGCTGCCGTTCCGATGCTCGCAGGTAGGCCGTCGGGATGTGCTTGCTGCCCAGCAGGCCGTGGGTGCGGAGCAGGGCCTGCACCGATCCGTGCTCGAGGGCGCACGCCTGGCACACGCCCATCCCCGTGACGGTGCCACCGCAGTCCGGACATGCGGGAGTGGGGAGGCCCTGACGGACGCCCTTGGCGCGACCGCCGCACGACCGTCCGCACGTCTGGACGAGTGGCTCTCGCGGCACGAACGACGCGCCGCACACGGAGCAGGTGCGCTCGGCGACTGCAGCCCGCTTCGGCAGACGCAGGCCGTACCGCAGGTTCCCGAGGTAGGGCGCCTCGATGCCCTCGCCCTCAATGAAGGCCGCGATCTCCGGATCGGCCGACGTGAAGTGGGCGGCCGCACTGGTGCCGTCGCCCAGCCAGACGCCGAGCACATAGGCGGGAATCGGCAGCTCGACATCGGGGAGCTGCAGGGCAGTGGCGTTGCGGACGCTGTGGTTGAGCCTGCGATCCTTCGTCTCGCAGCGGACCGTGCCGGCGAGTTCACGGGTGGTGCGGAGCGCGGCGAACGTGCGCTGCGAACGGGTCCCGTTGTACTGCGCCGCCGCTGCCTGTGCCGACTTCCGTGATGCACGCGTATCGGTCAGCCACTCATGCTCGGCGTCCGCAACGATCTCGCTGCCGTCGGCGAATCGGACGAGGTAGCAGGGTCGGTTCTTCATCACGTCGGTGACGCCTGACACCCGAACCGGGCGCCCGTCGTCGCCGATCACCCGATCCCCGACCCGCAGTTCGCCCATCGTCGTCCAGCCGGTCGGCGTGACGATGGGGGTGTCGAGGGCCAGGGCCTTTCCGATCGCCGGCCTGGCCGCCACGATGATGAGCTGGCCGGGATGCAGGCCGTTCGTGATGTCGTCGAGGTCGCTGAACCCCGTGGGCACGCCGATCATCTCGCCGCCGCGGTTGGAGATGGCCTCGATCTCGTTGAGGGCATCGCCCATGAGGTCGCGCAGCGGCGCGTAGTCCTCGCTCGTACGGCGGTCGGTGACGTCGTAGACCTCGGCCTGCGCGCGGTCGACCATGTCGTCGACCTCGCCCTGGCCGGTGTAGCCCATCTGCACGATGCGCGTGCCGGCCTCGACGAGGCGCCGCAGGATGGCCTGCTCGCGCACGATGCGGCCGTAGTAGTTGGCGTTGGCTGCGGTGGGCACCATCGAGACGAGGGTGTGCAGGTACGGGGCGCCGCCGATCCGGCTGATGTCGCCGGTCTTGGTGAGGTCGGCCGCCACCGTGACCGCGTCGGCCGGCTCGCCGCGGCCGTAGAGGTCGAGGATCGTCCCGTAGATCGCCGCATGCGCGGGCCGGTAGAAGTCTCCCTCGCGGAGCACCTCGACCACGTCGGCGATCGCGTCCTTGCTCAGCAGCATGGCGCCGAGGACGGACTGCTCGGCGGCGACGTCGTTCGGAGGGGTGCGGTCCGGACCCCGCATCTCATCAGCGGGGTGCAGTTCGCTGACGCTCACGGTGCTCCCTTTGCTCTGGCGCTCATCCTGGGCGGCGGCGACTGCCGCGACACCTGTCTACCGCATCCGGCTGACGGCCCTCCGAACCGTAGGGACGGCATCTCTCCGTGTCCATCGAGCCTGTGGACAAACCTGTGGATGACGTGGGGATCACCCCCCTCAGTGCGCCGTTCAGGCTGGGGACAAGTTGGGGATTCAACTGACGGACGTACCACGATCCCCTCATAGGAGCGGGCCGAACCCCGACCCCAGCCTGTGGAGGAAAGAAACTTCCGTGACGTGGGTAGCCTCAGGCCATGAGCGACTCCCGCCCGCCCCATCCGTACCGCATCACGGTCGTCTGCCTCGGCAACATCTGCCGCTCGCCGATCGGGGAGGCCGTGCTCCGGGCGCGGATCCAGGAGGCCGGGCTGGACGACCGGGTCGTCGTCGACTCGGCCGGCACCGGCGACTGGCACCTCGGGCAGGGGGCCAACCCGCGCGCGGTGGCCGTGCTCGACGCGGCGGGCTACCCGAACGACCACACGGCCCGGCAGATCACCCCGGAGTGGTTCGACGGGATCGACCTCGTGCTCGCCATGGACGAGGCGAACTACGCCGACCTCGCCCGCCTGCTGGCCCGCAGCGGCGCCAGCACCGAGCTGCGGATGCTCCGGTCGTTCGACCCGGACCTCGCCCACCTGCCGGAGCCGCATCCGGACCTCGTCGTGCCCGACCCGTACTACGGCACGGACCAGGACTTCGTCGACGTCCTGCACATGGTCGAGAAAGCCAGCGGCGGCGTGGTCTCCCACGCCGCCGCTGCGAGCTAGTCGAACACCAGGGGGCTACGCCGTCGGCGGGGGTCCGTACTGGTTGTCGCCGGCGGTCCCGGGCTGCGCCCAGAAGATGATCATGATGATCCAGCCCACGCAGGGGATGAGCCAGAGCAGCTGCAGCCAGCCGCTCTTGCCTGTGTCATGCAGGCGGCGGCAGCCGACGGCCAGCGTCGCGAGCAGGAGCAGCAGAGAGATGATCCAGCCGATGATGGTGAAGAAGCCGCTGCCGCCCCGACCCGCGCCGGTGATCAGCGAGACGACGAAGTTGACGATGATGACGAAGAGGTAGAAGTACCAGAACGCCGGGCGCGACGACCGCCCCTCGAAGTTCGTGATGTTGTTGAAGCCTGACGAGATTGCCTGACCGAAGCCCATGGGTCCTCCTGCATTGCGGCGCCCGCATGGCGCGCTTCGACCACATTGTTCGCCCTGCGGGGCCGGGGAGCCAGCGTTTCGCGCGAACTGGCCCCCCGGCGCGTCGCGCTAGGCGGGCTTGGGTCCGTAGGCGTTGTCGCCCGGCGTGCCCTCCATGACCCAGAAGACGAGCAGCACGATGTTGCCGCACGGGACCAGGAGCAGCAGCTGGAGCCAGCCGGACTGCCCGCGGTCGTGCAGGCGCCGGCAGCCCACAGCCAGGAACGGGATGTAGAGGGCCAGCGAGGCGAGTGCGCCGATGATGATCAGGACGAGGCCGAGCCAGAAGACGACGCCCGGGCTGCTCGAGTCGGACGACGCGGCAGCGCCGGCGATCATGAGGATGTAGCCGGGGAGCAGGACCACGAAGCTCACGATCAGCGTGAACAGGTAGAACCACCAGAACTCCGACCGCGTGGCGCGGCCGTCGAACGTGGCGTACTTGCTGAGGCAGGAACGCACTGCCTGACCGAACGACATTTCTTCTCCTAGGTTGAGCGCCTCACAGATGGGGGCGCGGGCCGATCACGAGGTGGGCACCGGGCCGTACTTGTCGTCCGCCGGGATGGAGCGCTGGGTCCAGAACACGACGAGGATGATGAAGCCGATGCAGCAGACGAAGGTCAGGAGCCAGCCCCACAGCAGCCACATGCCCGAGTGCCCGGCATCGTGCAGGCGTCGGGCGCCGACCGCGAGGAACGGGAGCAGCATGGCCAGCGACGCCAGGCTGCTGAGGATGCCGACTCCCTCATTGAAGTAGGGCACGACCTGGTCGTTGATCCTGAAGTCCATGGTCGACGCACCGACCTGGAGGTTCAGGAGGTTGTCGATGATGTTGAGGATGACGATCACGATCACGTAGAAGAGGTAGAACCACCAGAACTCGGACCGGGTAGCGCGGCCGCTGAACGTCGCGTACTTGCTGAACGCGGACTTGACGGCAGATCCCATGACGCCTCCTCGAAAACCACGACGGGCCGCACTCTACTGAGTGCGGCCCGTCGTGTGGAGTGCTTCGCGTCAGCTGGCGACGACCTCGAGGACCACCGTGGCGGTGACGTCGGGGTGCACCTCGACGGTGGCGGAGTGCTTGCCCACCGTCTTGATCGGGCTGCCGAGGGCGACCTTGCGCTTGTCGAGCACGGGGCCGCCGGCCGCCTTGACGGCGTCGGCCACGTCGGACGTGGTGATCGAGCCGAACAGTCGACCGGCCTCGCCGGCGCGGGCCGGCAGGGTGATCGTCAGCGACTCGAGCGCCTGCTTGATCTCGTTGGCATGGCTGAGGTCACGGACCTCGCGCACCTTGCGGGCGCGCTTGATCTGGGTCACCTGCTTCTCGCCGCCGCGGGTCCATGCGATGGCGAAGCCACGCGGCAGGAGGTAGTTGCGGCCGTAGCCGTCCTTGACCTCCACCACGTCGCCGGGATCGCCGAGGCCGGCGACTTCCTGGGTAAGGATGAGCTTCATGTCAGTTCCTGTTCTCTGATCAGCGCGTGGTCGCGGTGTAGGGGAGAAGCGCCATCTCACGCGCGTTCTTCACGGCCATGGCGATGTCGCGCTGGTGCTGCGTGCAGTTGCCCGTCACGCGACGTGCGCGGATCTTGCCGCGATCGGAGATGAACTTGCGAAGCAGGTTCGTGTCCTTGTAGTCGATGGCCTTCACGCCGTCCTTGCAGAACGCGCAGGCCTTCGCCTTGATGATCTTGTCCTTGCTGTTGCGCGACGACGTCTTGCGGTCGCCCTTGGAGTCTCGTGCCATCTCGTTCGTGCTCCTGTCAGGTGCGTGCTGCACCGAGCTTGGGGTGTGGGGATGTGGTTAGAAGGGAGGCTCGTCGAAGCCCGCGCCGCCGGCCGGGCCGGCCGCCCACGGGTCGTCGGAGGAGCCCGACGAACCGGCGCCGCCGCTGTCGCCGCCGAAGCCGCCACCGCCGCGCTGCACCTTGTTGACCTTGGCGGTCGCGTACTTCAGCGACGGGCCGACCTCGTCGACCTCCATCTCGACGACCGTGCGCTTCTCGCCCTCGCGGGTCTCGTACGAGCGCTGCTTGAGCCGGCCGGTGACCACGACGCGCATGCCCTTGGTGAGGGACTCCGCGACGTTCTCGGCGTACTGGCGCCAGACGCTGCAGCGCATGAAGAGCGCCTCGCCGTCCTTCCACTCGTTCGTCGCCTTGTCGAGCACGCGAGGGGTGGACGCCACCGTGAACGAGGCCACGGCGGCACCGCTCGGGGTGAAGCGCAGTTCAGGGTCGCCGGTCAGGTTGCCGACGATGGTGACGTTGACGTCGCCGGCGGCCACTACTCGGCTCCCACCGCAACGGGCTCCTCGGCGCGCATGACCTTGGTGCGCATGACGGCCTCGTTGAGAGACAGCTGGCGGTCGAGCTCCTTGACGGAGGCGACGGTCGCGTCGACGTGCAGGAGGGCGTAGATGCCCTCGGCCTTGTGGTTGATCTCGTAGGCCAGCCGACGACGTCCCCAGACATCGATCGAGTGGACGGTGCCACCATCAGCGCGGACGACGTTGAGGAACGCCTCCAGGCTCGGGGCGATGGTCTTCTCTTCCAGATCGGGATCGAGAATGACCATGATCTCGTAGCGACGCATGAACAACCCACCTCCTTCGGACTAAGCGGTCACGGTCTCTCCGTGACAGGAGGGTGTTTCGCGTGCCCGCGGGTGCCGAGGCCCCCAGCGGGCGTCCACAGGGTACCCGCCATGGGGTTGATCCCGGAAATCGCCGTTGCCACGCTCCCCTCATGACATCGAATCCGACTGCGTGGTACCAATTACGGTACCGTCAGGGCATGGCCATGAACCTTCGCCTCCCCGAGGACCTCGCCGCGGGCCTTCGCGCGCTGGCTGTCGACACGGGCCGATCCCAGCAGGACCTCGCCCGCGAGGCGCTCGCCGCGTTCGTCCGCCAGCGGCTCGACACCCGGCTGAGCCCATGGCTGCGAGAGCACGGGCAGCCACCACCCGGCCCCTTCCTCGCCATTCCGCCGGAGGATCGCATCCCCGTGCCCGGCGAGCTCGACAGCGTTGCCCTCGTGCGCCAGCAGCGAGGCGCTCGGTGATCGTCGCCTACTGCGACTCGAGCATCCTGCTGGCCCGGATGCTCGACGAGCCGGGCAGTCAGAAGGCAGACGAGGTGGTGAGTGGCCTGTGTGAGAGCGGGGCCGTGCTCGTGACTTCACACCTCTCGACCGTCGAGGTCCGCCGAACGCTCGCCCGCGTGCTGAACGTGGCTGCCGACCAGCCCGAGGTCGCCCAGAAGGCGCGCGCCGTGCTCGGTGGGGTGCACACCCTCGACGTGACGGCTGAGGTTCTGCACATCGCTGGAGCCCTGCCCGTGATCCTGCTCAGGGCCCTGGATGCCGTCCATGTGGCGAGCGCCCTGCTCAGCGAGGCGAACGTCGTCGTCACGCATGACCGGCAGATGGCCCGCGCGTGCTCCGAGCTCGGCCTCGCGGTCGCCTGAGCGCGGAGGGTTCGCCGTTAGGGTGGGGCCGTGCGGATCGCGACCTGGAACGTCAACTCGATCGGGGCGCGCCTGCCCCGCGTGCTGGAGTGGCTGGAGTCCGCCAGCCCCGACGTCGTGGCCCTCCAGGAGCTCAAGTGCACCTCGGCCGACTTCCCGCACATGCCGATCCAGGCGCTGGGCTACGAGGCGGTGGCGCACGGCAACGGCCGCTGGAACGGCGTCGCCCTGCTGAGCCGGATCGGCCTCGAGGACGTCACCCTCGACCTCACCGACCAGCCGCCCTATGACGGCGTCGTCGAGACCCGCGCCGTCGGCGCCACGTGCGGCGGGGTCCGGCTCTGGAGCGTCTACGTGCCCAACGGCCGAGAGCCCGACCACGACCACTACTCCTACAAGCTCGCGTGGTTCGACGCACTGCGCAGCACCGTGAAGACGGAGCTCGCGGCGGCTCCCGACACCCCACTCGCGGTGATCGGCGACTTCAACGTGGCACCCACCGACGCCGACGTCTGGGACATCGCGCAGTTCATCGACTCGACCCATGTCACGGTGCCCGAGCGCGACGCCCTGGCAGCACTGCGTGCGGAGGGCCTCGTCGACCTCATGCCACGGTCGCTCAAGGGCGAGCCCTACACGTTCTGGGACTACCGCAACGGCGCCTTCCACCGCGGGTGGGGGATGCGCATCGACCTCGTCTACGCGAACCCCGCGTTCGCGGGCCTGGTGAGCGACACGTGGATCGACCGCAACGAGCGCAAGGGCAAGGGCGCGTCCGACCATGCCCCCGTCGTCATCGACCTCGAGGCCCCATGAGCCTGACCGTTCGTGCCATCACCGCGGCGCAGCACGCCGACTGGGTGGCACAGCGCCCGTCCGTCTCGTTCCTGCAGCTCCCCGAGTGGGGAGAGGTCAAGCAGGGCTGGCGCAGCGAGTCCATCGGCTGGTTCGAGGCGTCCCGGCTGGTCGGTGCGGGACTGGTCCTCTACCGGCCGGTGCCCCGACTGCCGCAGCGGTCGCTCGCCTACCTCCCCGAGGGACCCGACATCGACTGGGTGCGCCGCGAGCATCCCCATCTGCCCCTGGACGCCTGGCTCACGCCGCTGCTGGCGCACTGCCGCGCGGCCGGCGCCTTCCAGGTGAAGATGGGGCCCCCGGTCGCCCTGCGACGCTGGAACGCCGACACGATCAAGGCCGCCATGGCGGACGCGCAGTCCGCCGACTCCGCACCGGCGAGCCCTGCGGAGGCTCCCCAGAGGATCAGCGAGGTGCTGGCCGACTGGCACTCCGCACCGGCGGCCAAGGTCGTCGAGCGCCTGCGCGCCGGCGGCTGGCAGCAGGAGATCGCCCATGGTGCCGGCTTCGGCGACGTCCAGCCGCGCTATGTGTTCCAGGTGCCGCTCGCCGACCGCACCCTCGACGACGTGTTCGCCGGCTTCAACCAGCTCTGGCGCCGCAACATCCGCAAGGCCGAGAAGGCGGGCGTGGTCGTCTCCGAGGGCGATCGCAGCGACCTCGCCGACTTCCACGCCGTCTATGTCGAGACGGCCGCACGCGACCACTTCACGCCTCGCGGCCTGTCGTACTTCGAGCGCATGTGGGACAGCCTCAACTCGCGCGAGCAGCGCATGCGCCTGTACTGCGCCTACCACGACGGGCACCTCGCTGCCGCGACCATCATGGTCGTCGTCGGCACACATGCGTGGTACTCCTACGGCGCCTCGACCACCGCCGACCGCGACGTGCGGCCGTCCAACGCACTGCAGTGGCGCATGATCTCCGACGCGCACGGGCTCGGATGCACCGTCTACGACCTGCGCGGAATCGCGGACACCCTCGATCCCGCCAACCACCTGTTCGGCCTCGTGCAGTTCAAGGTCGGCACCGGCGGGTACGCCCAGGAGTACGCAGGGGAGTGGGACCACGTCCTGCGTCCGCTGTGGTCCAAGGGCTTCCGCGCGTACCAGTCACGACGAGGATGACGACGAGGAAGCGGGGCGTGCCATGGCATTCGCAGTGACGATTGACGGCCAGAGGTGGCGCGACCACCAGGACAGCGTCAGCGTGGCCGTCCAGCGCGCGGCCGGCTCTCCCATCGTGCCCGTGGTGAAGGGCAACGGCTACGGGCTGGGCCAGCGACTGCTCGCCGAGGAGGCCGTCCGCCTGGGCGTCGACACGGTGGCCGTGGGCAACGTCTTCGAGATCGACGAGGTGGCCGAGTACGGCTCGTTCGACATCGTCGTGCTCGAGCCCTTCGAGCCCCGTGACGCCTTCGCCGCCGAGGCCTGGTGGCGCCTCGGCCAGCGGCTGCACGCGGGCCGGATTATCCGGACCATCGCCTCGCGCGAGGCTCTCCTCGCACTGGCGGACGGTCCCGGATCCGTCCGCGTCGTCCTCGAGGCGCAGACGTCGATGCACCGCTTCGGCTTCGACGAGGCCGAGCTGCTGCGCATCCTCGCCGATCCCGACGTCCGGCATGCCTTCGCGCGCGGCAAGGTGCTCGTCGAGGGGCTGGCGCTCCACCTGCCCATCGCCCAGCCCGCCGACGAGGTCGACCCACGGGGGGCGGCCCTCGGCACGGCACGCGTGCGCGAGGTCGTCCGATGGGCAGGCCTGTGGCAGGCCGAGACCGAGGTGTGGTCGGGCCACAACTCGCCCGCAAGCCGCGTGTGGGTGTCGCACCTCGATGACGACGAGATGGTGGCCGTGGTCAGGTCGGTCACCGACATCGACCTGCGTCCGCGCATCGGGACGCGGCTGTGGCTCGGTGAGCGCTCGGCGCTGCGCGCGGCGGGAACCGTTCTGGCCGTGCACCCGGTGCCGGTCGGGACGCACGTGGGCTACCGCCAGCGCACCGGTCCCAAGGACGGCACCCTCATCGTGGTGTCGGGGGGCACGGCCCACGGCATCGGGCTCTCGGCGCCGACACCGGCCGCCAGCGTGCGCCAGCGCGTCGTCACCGCAGGCACCGGCGCCCTCGACGCCGCCGGCCGCGCGCTGTCACCGTTCCGCTGGGAGGGCAAGCAGCGCTGGTTCGCGGAGCCGCCGCATCAGCACACGTCGATGATCTGGCTGCCCAAGGGCTGCGTCATCCCGGCGGTCGGCGACCGCATGGCGGCCGACGTCCGGTTCACGACCTCGCGTTTTGACGCCGTGCTTCTCCCAGCGTGAATCGGTCCGGCGCGCCGTCGTAGACGCCGCCGCCCGGATCGTCCTCGTCGTCGGCGAAACCGTCGTTGCGGATCGGGTCGTGCTGGGGCGAGTAGATGTCGCGCAGCACCATGAAGGCGAAGTAGATCGTCGCCGCGAAGTGGATGACGGTCGCCAGCGCGTACTGCTGACCGGTGAGTCCCTGCGTGTCCTCGATGCCGTATCCGACGAGGAACCACCAGATGGCGGCGAAGTAGATGACCTCGCCCACCTGCCAGATGAGGAAGTCGCGCCAGCGCGGCCGGGCCATCACCGCGAGCGGGACCAGCCAGAGCGAGTACTGCGGGGAGTACACCTTGTTGGTCAGGACGAAGGCCGCGATGATGAGGAACAGCAGCGGTGCCAGGCGTGGACGCCTCGGCGCCGACAGCGCGATGTAGCCGATCGCCAGGCACAGCACGATGAAGCTGCCGGTGGCGAGGAGGTTGAGCCGCTCGGCCGGCACCGACGGGAGCCCGGCCTGCGTCATGGCGAACCACAGCGACCCGAAGTCCTCGCCCCGGAAGCCGCTGAAGCGGTAGAAGTAGCCCCAGCCCTCGGCGTTGGCGATCGCCACCGGGATGTTGACCACGGCCCACGAGAGCGCCGTGCCTGCGACCAGGAGCGCGAAGGCCCGCCACTTCGCCGTGCGCAGTGACAGGACGAGGAAGGCCCCGAGGAACAGGATCGGGTAGAACTTGGCCGCCACGGCCAGTCCGAGCAGGATGCCCGCGGCGAAGGGGTGTCGACGCGACCAGAGCAGCAGTGCCACCCCGGCGAAGGCCAGCGGCAGCAGGTCCCAGTTGATCGTCGCGGCGAGGATCATCGTCGGGGCGAGCGCGACCATCGCCGCGTCCCACGGCCGGCGGCGGACCGTGAGCGCGGTCGCCACGACCGTCACCGCGAGGGCGATGAACAGCAGCACGACGTTGACGTCGAAGAAGACGGTCGCGCGGCTGGCAGACTCGAAGAGGCCCGAGATGCCCGACGTCAGGACGGCGGCCACCTGCATGAAGGCGCCGGTGAGGACGGGGTACTCGAGGTAGTTGCCGTCGGCCGTCTGCTGCAGGTAGGGGATGAGCCCGTCCGCGAAGCCCCGGCCGGAGAAGAGAGGCGCGATGTCGGTGTAGCAGAGGTGCTCGTAGCGCTCGGGGACCGCCCAACCGTTGCCGCGGCACGAGAGGTCGAGCAGGTAGCCGACGACGTAGGCCACCGCAGCCATGGCGACGAGCACCCGCACCGGCGACCACCAGGTGCCGCCGATCCGTGCGCGCCTCCCGATCGCACCGCCCATCCAGCCGAGGCTCGATGCGACGACCGGGTCCTCCTCGCTGGGGCGGACGATCGGGGAGGTCACTCGGGTCTGCCTTCCTCGGTCGGCGGTGGCGGCGGTGCCTCGGTGGGCTGGGTCGGCTCGGGCGTCGGCCCCGGGACGTCGGTCGGGACCTCGGCGCTGGGGGTGATCAGCCCGGCGTCCGGGGACTGGCTGGGGATCACCGCCGGCGGGGTGGTCTCACCGACGGGGAGTGTAGCCGTGGCGTTGGGGTCGGGCGAGAACTCGGTGATGACGCTCGGCGTCGGGCAGTCGAAGGGCAGGTCCTCGCCCGGGATGATCTCGGTCGGGCAGTCGAGCGGCGCCAGCGCCCCGCCCGGCGGCGGCGGGAACTCCTCGACGGGCTGCCCCTCGAGCGCTCCCGTCATGAACGCGGTCCAGATGGCCGCGGGGAACGAGCCGCCGGTGACGGTCGACAGGCCGCCCGTTCCGGACAGGGACACCGGGGTGCCGTCCTCGTCCTCCTTGGCCATGAGCACCGCGGTCGCCAGCTGCGGGGTGTAGCCCACGAACCAGGCGCTCTTGTTGTCGTCGGTCGTGCCGGTCTTCGCCGCCGCCGGCCGGCCGAGTCCGAGGGCGGCCCCGCCGGTGCCGTTGGTGACGACGCGGTTGAGGGCATAGGTGACGGTGTCGGCCGTGGCCGAGTCGAAGGCGGGCTCGGTGCGCGGCTCGAGCTGGAACAGCAGGCCGCCGTTAGGCCCCACGACCTCCTTGAGGACGGTGGTCGTGGCCCGGGCGCCGCGCGCGGCGAACGTGGCGTAGGCGTTGGCCATGTCGAGCCCGGACGGCGAGGCCGTGCCCAGCACGAAGGTCAGGTCGAGGTTGTCGAGGTCCATCCCGGGGGTGTCCGCGGGCACGCCGGCCCGCACGGCCGCGTCGGCGACCGAGTCGACGCCGATGCTCGCCTCGAGCTCGACGTAGGCCGAGTTGATGCTGTTCTCCGTCGCCTGGAGAAGCGTCACCGGACCGTACGAGCGGTCGCCGTAGTTGGCGAACGTGTAGCCGTTGACCGTCGACGGCGAGTCACCGTTCCACACCGAGGTGAGGGGGACGTCCTGCTCGGTGGCCGCGGCGAGCGCGAACGGCTTGAAGGTCGATCCCGCCTGGGCGAACGGGCGGGTCGCGTTGTTGATCTGGTCGGTCACGAAGTCGTCTCCGCCGTAGACGGCGACCACCTCTCCGGTGCCGGGGCGCACGGCGGCGAGCCCGATGCGAAGGCCCTCGGTGCCGCTCTGCGGTCCGACCTTGCGCACGGCTGCCGTGGCCGCCTTCTGCGCCTGCCGATCGAAGGTCGACGTGATCCTCAGCCCGCCGCGCTGGATCTCCGTGTCGTCGAAGCCGAGCTCGCGCAGCTGGTCCTCGACCATCGTGAGCATGAATCCCGTGGCGCCGCCGAGCCGATCCTTGGCCTTCAGCTTCTTGATCTTGGGGAACTCCGCGTGCGCCCGCTGCTTGGGCGTCAGCCACCCCTGCTCGACCATCGCGTCGAGCACGTACGTCCAACGGCCCTGGAGGGCGGCGAGGTCGTTCTCAGGCGCGAGGCCGCTGGGCGACTTGATGATGCTGGCCAGGACCGCGGCCTGCGAGGCGTCGAGCTCGCTCGCGGGCACCCCGAAGTACGCGATGGAGGCGGCCTCGATCCCGTAGGCGCCCCGGCCGAAGTAGATGGTGTTGAGGTAGTTCTCGAGGATCTCGTCCTTCGAGACGACCGTCTCGAGCTTGAAGGCCAGCAGTGCCTCCTGCAGCTTGCGGTCCCACGATCGCTCCTGGGTGAGGAAGGCGTTCTTCGCGTACTGCTGCGTGATGGTCGACCCGCCCTGGGTGTCACCGCCCGTGACGTTGTTCCAGATCGCCCGGCCGATGCCCACTGGGGAGACCCCGCCGTGGTCGTAGAAGGACCGGTCCTCGGCCGCGAGCACGGCGTGCTGCACGTCGAGCGGCATCTCCGCGAGCGGGATGCTGCGCCGGGTGGCGTCGCCCAGTCGCCCGATCTCGGTGGTGCCGTCGGACCAGTAGACGATGGTCGCCTCACTGGTGGAGACCTCGTTGGGGGTCGGCACCGTCGTGCGCGCCACGAGGATGGCGAAGACGCCGATGCCGAGGGCCACGGCTGCGACGGCGATGAGGATGGTGTTGCGCAGCCAGTGGCGCTTCGGGGCCGGGGCCTTGGCGGCCGGGGTGCGCTTGCGGGCGGTGCCGCCGGTGCTCGCCCGTCCCGCGCCCGAGGGCTTGGCACGACGGCGGTTGTCAGGCACGGGGCGTCCTTTGGCTCGGGGAAGTGGGCCGGGGCGCGCGACGCGGTCAGGTGCGGGTGCGCCCGTCAGTCAAGCAGATCACGTGGCGTGGGCAGAGCCCTGCGCGGCACGCCGTCACCTAGGACGTAGGTGGTGAGCAGGAAGTTCCAGTGGCAGCGCTGGCACACCTCGACGACGTACACCGAGAAGGCGCCGAACTTGCCTGCCATCGACGCGAGCTCCTCGGCCTTGCGGATGCGGCCCGAGTAGGGCCCGAGCTCGTCGCCGAAGACGTAGGTGACCGTGACCAGGCCGGCGTCGCGGCAGGCCGGGCACGGGCCGGCGGCGGGCTCGCCGTGGTGCTTCGCGGCCCGCAGGAGGTAGGGGTCCGCGTCGCACAGGTCGGACGACAGGCCGCCGCCGCCGAACAGGCGCACGAGCGCCGCCCGGCGCTCGAGCCCGTGGTCGACCACCGAGCGGGGCCGGGCGGGGTGCATGACCGGCTCCGGCGCGGGGAGGGGCTCGC
>CALGTB010000058.1 GCA_937902285.1 uncultured Actinomycetes bacterium
GGGCGACCGGTAGCGTGGGGGCGTGACCATCGTGGGAGAGCCCCTGCACGTGGTGTCGCTCACCAAGAAGTTCGGCCGCGTGACGGCCGTGAGCGACCTGAGCTTCGACGTCCACCCCGGCCGCGTGACCGGGTTCCTGGGCCCCAACGGGTCGGGGAAGACGACGACCCTGCGCTGCCTCCTCGGGCTCGTGACCCCGACGTCCGGCTCCGCGCTGGTCGGCGACACGACCTATCCGCACCTGGCGCACCCCAGTCGCAGCGTCGGCGCCGCCCTCGAGGCCAGCGGCTTCCATCCGGCCCGCACGGCGCGCAACCACCTGCGGGTGATCGCGGCGGCCGGCGGCATCGAGGACGCACGGGTCGACGTGGCGCTGGAGACAGTCGGGCTCACGGCCGCGGCCCGACGCAAGGTGGGCGGCTACTCCCTGGGCATGCGGCAGCGACTGTCCCTGGCTGCGGCGCTGCTCGGCGACCCGGGCGTCCTCATCCTCGACGAGCCGGCGAACGGCCTCGACCCCGAGGGGATCGCCTGGCTGCGCACGTTCCTGCGGGCACTGGCCGCCGAGGGGCGCACAGTCCTCGTCTCGAGCCACGTGCTCTCCGAGGTCAAGCAGACCGTCGACGACGTCATCATCATCAGCCAGGGCCGGCTCGTGCATGCGGGGACACTCGACGACCTCGAGTCGTCGGCCAGCGCCCACGTGACGGTGCGCACGCCCACGCCCGACCGGCTGGTGGACGCCCTGCGCAGCCACGGCACGGCGTCGGCTGCGGTGGCCGTCGACGTCGCCCAGTCCGGCGTCATCAGCGTCGCCGGACTGACGACCGAGGAGATCGGCCACATCGCGTTCACGAGCGGCATCGAGCTGCACGAGCTCGCCGGCGGATCAGGCGACCTCGAACGCGTCTTCCTCGAGCTGACGGCCTCGGGAAATCCGGGAGGGGCGCTGTGAACGGCGGACTGCTCTCCCTCATGAAGGCCGAGTGGCGCAAGGTCACCACGACGAAGCTGCTGTGGATCCTCATCCTCGCGTCCATCGCCTTCAACGCCCTCAACATCGTCATCCTCGTGCTGGTGGCACCCGACTCCATGCCCGGCCTGACCGACCTCAGCCCGCTGATGGACGAGGGCTACATCTCGACCGTCCTCGCCACGGCCGGCGGCGCCTCGGTGTTCGTTCTCATCCTCGGGATCATCGGCATGACCGGCGAGTACCGGCACATGACGATCACGTCGACGCTGCTCGCGACCCCTCGTCGTGGCCGCATGGTCCTCGCCAAGGGCGTCACCTATGCCTTGCTGGGCGCGGCCTTCGCCATCATCAACGTGATCGCCGTCCTCGCCATCACGCTGCTCACGCTCACCGGCAAGGAGCACGCGGCCATCACCCCCGGGATGATCGGCACGATCACGTTCGGGGTCACCCTGGGCCTCGCCATCTACGCAGTGCTCGGCATCAGCGTGGGCGCCCTGCTGAAGAACCAGGTGGCGGCCATCGTCATCGCGATCATCTGGGTGCTGCTCGTCGAGCCGCTGGTCGGGCTCTTCATCGAGGGCAGCAGCAAGTGGCTGCCCGGCGGCGCCCTGAATGCAGCCATGGACGTCACGACCGCGGCCGACCTCACCACCGCCGACGTCCTTCCGGTGTGGGGTGGCGCCGCGCTGCTGCTCGCCTACGCAGTCGTGTTCGGCACGATCGCCTCCCTCACGACGGTGCGTCGAGACATCACGTGATCGGTGGCGCCGCCCTTGCGCTCATCGTCCTGACTGCGACCAACCCGGCGGCGGTGCCCGGCGCTCCGCCGGCGGCTGTCGACCCCTGCTTATTGGTGCCCGACTGCCACGAGTTCGGGCGCGCCGACGTCACGGGCGATGGCGTCATCGACCGCATCGGCTACCGCGTACGCCCCTACGACCCCGGCGCCGGCCAGCGCCGGCACACCGTGCGCATCATCGTCACGACCGGCGACGGACGACGACTGACCGCCGACTCCCGGCAGAGTGGCTACTTCGAGGGCCCCTACGGCGCTGCGCCCCTCGACGGAGTCCCCGGGGCAGAGATCGCACTGTCCTGGCTGCCCGGCCTCCACTCCTCCCAGGTGCAGGTGTTCACCTACCGCGACGGACGCCTGGAGCGCGAGCGGTCGTGGTATCGCGACAGCGGCTTCCGATACGGGTCCGGCGTGGAGTGGATCCCCGGCGCCTCCCCCGCGTCGCCGATCATGCCGGAGTGCACCTACGAGGACGTCGGATCGGAGGACCGGACGAGCATCCGCACGAGTACCGTCGATTTCACGTGGCAGGCTGGCCGATGGGTCCGGGGAGTCCCGGCGACGGCGACGTACGAGCAGCTGGAGCGGGTTCCGTGGCAGTGCATGAGATTTCGCGTGCCGGGAATGGCCCGAGCACCGATGAACGTCGACCGATAGGGGGATGCGTGCGCGCAGGACGGGTGTGGACGCGCTGCGGCGTGCTGGCGGCGACCGGCCTGCTGGCCCTGACCGGTGCGATGCCGGCGCATGCGGCTCCGGACCGGATCGACAGCAGCAGCCGGGCGAGCGTCATCGCCGCCTACCGTGAATGGCTGTCGCCCACCCTGCTCGTCCCCGTGGGCTGGACAGGCAGCGTCGACGGCTGCGACCGCGGCACCACCTCGCCGGCGGGCCGCGCCGCCACACTGTCGGCGGTCAACTACATGCGGGCCATGGCCGACCTCGAACCGGTGACCCTCGACCGAGGCATGAGCGGCAAGGCCCAGGCGGCGGCCCTCATCATGACGGCCAACGAGATGCTCGACCACACGCCGCCGAAGAGTGCGCGATGCTGGACGAAGGCCGGCTATGCCGGCGCCAGCCACGGCAACCTGTCGATCTCCTTCGGCTACGAGGGGACCGATGGGCAGGAGCCGCTGTCACCGGCGACCGGAGCGCGAGCCATCACCTCGTACATGGACGACCCCGGCGGCGGCAACGAGATCGTCGGCCACCGGCGCTGGATCCTCTACCAGCAGCTGCGCCGGATCGGCACCGGTGACACCACGTCGGCCAACTCCCTCTATGTCATCGACGGCTACCACGCGCCCTCGGGCACGACCTGGGTTCCGTGGCCGACCGCCGGCTACTTCCCGCGCGAGCTCGAGCCGGAGGGACGGTGGTCGCTCTCCTACCCCGGCGCCGACTTCTCGAAGGCGAAGGTCGCCGTGACCACCCCGGATGGCGGCGTTCGCGTGACCCGGCATCGCGTGGCCGACGGCTACGCCGACAACACCCTGTCCTGGGACATGGCGCTTCCGGCGGCTTTCTCCGCTGCCGAGGACTATCCGGTGACCGTCGCGGTCACCGGCATCCGGCTCCCGGGAGGACGGACGGTGGCGCACCGCTGGACCACGACTCTGGTGACGGCCACGACCCCCTGACGAGCGGGGCTCACCACGGGACGGCCGCGCGGTCCTCCCACAGCAGCCCGGTCTCGAAGGAGCCGTCGGCATGCTGCGCCACCTCGGGCTCGGCGAGCCAGCAGATCGTCTCGGCACCCTCCTCCGCCGATCGTGGCGCATCGGGTCCACCCATGTCGGTGCGGCAGTGCGCCGGGCACATGAGGTCGGCCATCACCCCGCGCCGGCCGTACTGCAGCTCGGCGGCGAGGTTCTTCACCAGGGCGTTGAGCGCGGCCTTGCTCACCCGGTAGGGGGCGAGCCCCCCGGCCGTGCCCGGCCCGCTGAACCTGCCCAGGCAGGCCGACACCGCAATGACGCGGCCGCTGCGGCGCTCGACCATGCCGGGGACGAACGCTCGGATGGTGGCGAAGGCCCCGTCGAGGTTGACCCCCATGACGCGACGCCACTCCTCGTCACCCGTCCGCAGGGTCTTCGCGCTGCGCTCGCTCATCACGCCCGCGGAGAGGACGAGGATGTCGACGGCAGCGAGGACCCCGAGCCGGTCTGGCAACGCCGCGACAGCCGTGAGGTCGGCAACGTCGCACGCCACGCCGAGCGCGTCGATGCCCTCCGCCTGCAACTCGTCCGCCGCCGCCTCGGCGCGCGACCGATCGCGCCCCACGAGCACCACCGTCGCGCCGGCCCGTCCCAGGCCGCGGGCAGCGGCGAGTCCGATGCCCCGGGAGCCACCCGTGACCAGCGCCACCCTGCCCTCCAGGGTCGGCCCGTCCATGTCGATCCGCTCGTCGTCCCGCTCGTGGTCCATGTGATGACTGTGCCGCTCCCCCACGCGAGCCGCATCCGCAAGCGCGGTTCGCTGCCGGCCGGTGCGCGACTACGCTGGCCGTACAGGGTGCGCCCGGGCAGGGTGGCGTGCCAGCGCGAGAGGAACCCCACCGTGAGTCCCGAGAGCCGACTGGATGCCTTCGGGCCGAACGAGTGGCTCGTCGACGAGATCTACCAGCAGTTCCTCGCCGACCGCTCAAGCGTCGATCCGGCCTGGTGGGAGTTCTTCGAGGGCTACGCACCGCCGGAGTACTCGCCGCTGGCCTCGCAGCCCGCCCCTGCTCCTGCCCCTGCGTCGCCCGCCCCCACCATCGCGCCCGCAGCCGTGACGACGTCGCCGGCCCCGGCGGCGACGTCGCCCGACGGCGACGTCGCGCTGCTCAAGGGCCCGAGCGCCCGCGTCGTCACCAACATGGAGCAGAGCCTGGGCGTCCCGACGGCCACCAGCGTGCGGTCGGTGCCCGCCAAGCTCCTCATCGACAACCGGGTGGTCATCAACAACCACCTCGCCCGGGGCCGTGGCGGCAAGGTGTCGTTCACCCACATCATCGGGTTCGCCGCCGTTCGGGCGCTGGTCGAGAACGAGGCGATGAACTACGCCTTCGCCGAGGTCGACGGCAAGCCGGCCGTCGTGCGCCACCACGAGATCAACCTCGGGATCGCGATAGACCTCGCCCGACCCGACGGTTCGCGGCAGCTCATGGTGCCCTGCATCAAGGGCGCCGAGCGAATGGACTTCGCGACGTTCTGGGCCACCTACGAGGACCTCATCCGCAAGGCCCGCGCCGGGAAGCTCGTCGTCGACGACTTCCTGGGCACCACGGTCTCGCTCACCAATCCCGGGACCATCGGGACGAACCTGTCCGTCGCCCGCCTGATGGCGGGCCAGGGCTGCATCATCGGCGTCGGGGCGATGGACTACCCCGCCGAGTGGCAGGGCGCCTCGGCCGAGGCGATCGCCCGGAACGCCGTCTCGAAGATCCTCACCCTGACGTCCACGTACGACCACCGCATCATCCAGGGCGCCCAGTCCGGCGAGTTCCTTCGCCGGCTCCACGGCCTCCTGCTCGGCGATGACGACTTCTACGGCGACATCTTCCGTGCCCTCCGCATCCCCTACGAGCCCGTGCGCTGGGCGCAGGACGTGTCGGCGAGCCACGAGACCGACCTCAGCAAGACCGTGCGGGTCCAGGAGATCATCCACGCCTATCGCGTCCGCGGGCACCTCATGGCCGACACCGACCCGCTCGAGTACCAGCAGCGCACCCATCCCGACCTCGACGTCCTGCAGCACGGGCTCACGCTGTGGGACCTCGACCGCGAGTTCGCCACCGGTGGCTTCGGCGGCCGTCCCCTGATGAAACTGCGCGAGATCCTCGGCGTCCTGCGCGACAGCTACACCCGCACCGTCGGCATCGAGTACATGCACATCCAGGACCCCGAGCAGCGCCAGTGGATCCAGAAGCGGGTCGAGATCCCGCACGCCAAGCCCGACCGCGAAGAGCAGCTGCGGATCCTCCGCAAGCTCAACGAGGCCGAGGCGCTGGAGTCCTTCCTGCAGACGAAGTACGTGGGGCAGAAGCGCTTCTCGCTCGAGGGCGCCGAGTCGCTCATCCCGCTGCTCGACAGCACGCTGTCGGAGGCCGCGCACGACGGGATCATCGAGGTGGCCATCGGCATGCCCCACCGCGGGCGCCTCAACGTGCTCACCAACATCGCCGGCAAGTCGTACGGCCAGATCTTCCGCGAGTTCGAGGGCGACTTCGGCGACGACTCCGTGCAGGGGTCCGGCGACGTCAAGTACCACCTCGGCACGACGGGCACCTACACCGCTCCCGACGGCGCGCAGACCGCCGTCTACCTCGCCGCGAACCCGTCCCACCTCGAGGCCGTCAACCCCGTCCTCGAGGGCATCGTGCGCGCGAAGCAGGATCTCCTCCCCCGCGACGAGGCCTTCAGCATCCTGCCGGTCCTCATGCACGGCGATGCCGCGTTCGCAGGCCAGGGCGTGGTCGTCGAGACCATGCAGATGTCCCAGATCCAGGGCTACCGCACCGGTGGGACGATCCACGTGGTCGTGAACAACCAGGTCGGCTTCACCACGTCGCCCAAGTACAGCCGCTCGTCGGTCTACCCCACCGACATCGCCCGCGCCGTGCAGGCGCCGATCTTCCACGTCAACGGCGACGATCCCGAGGCGGTCGTCCGCGTCGCCGAGCTCGCCTTCGGCTTCCGCCAGGCGTTCCACAAGGACGTCGTCATCGACCTCGTCTGCTACCGCCGTCGCGGTCACAACGAGGCCGACGATCCCTCGCTCACCCAGCCGCTGATGTACGGGATCATCGACACGAAGCGCTCCGTCCGCAAGCACTACACCGAGTCCCTGATGGGCCGCGGGGACATCTCGCTCGAGGAGGCCGAGGGCGCCCTCAAGCACTTCCAGGAGCAGCTCGAGCGGGTGTTCCAGGAGACGCGCTCGAAGGACGAGTCGACCGCGTTCAACGACCGCGACACCGACATCCTCGAGACGGGCCAGCGCGACCTCGAGCTGCAGGCGCCGGCAGCGTCCGTACCGACGGCCATCGCACAGGAGCAGATCGACACGGTCATCGCCTCGCAGCTGACGATGCCCGACGACTTCGTCGTCCACCCCCGCCTCGCCCCGCAGCTGCAGCGCCGGGCGCAGATGGTCGCCGACGACGCCATCGACTGGGGCATGGGCGAGGCGCTCGCCGTCGGCTCGCTGCTCATGGAGGGCCGCACGGTGCGGCTGGCAGGACAGGACTCCCGGCGCGGCACCTTCGGCCACCGCCACATGGTCATCGTCGACAAGGAGACGGGCTGGCAGTACAAGCCGCTCAAGCAGTGCTACCGCAACGGCGGCAAGCTCTACGTGTACGACTCCCTCCTCAGCGAGTACGCGGCGATGGGCTTCGAGTACGGCTACTCGGTCGCCCGCCCCGACGCGCTGGTCATGTGGGAGGCGCAGTTCGGCGACTTCGCCGACGGCGCGCAGACGATCATCGACGAGTTCATCTCCTCCGGCGAGCAGAAGTGGGGACAGCGGTCCGCCGTCACCCTGCTCCTGCCGCACGGCTACGAGGGCCAGGGCCCGGACCACTCCTCAGCTCGGGTGGAGCGCTTCCTGCAGATGTGCGCCCAGGACAACATGACGGTGGCCATGCCCTCGACGCCGGCGTCCTTCTTCCACCTCCTGAGGTGGCAGGTGCTCGGCTCGCTGACCAGGCCGCTGGTGATCTTCACCCCGAAGTCGCTGCTGCGGGCCAAGCAGGCGGTCTCGCGCCGTGCCGACTTCACGTCGGGCAACTTCCGTCCGCTCATCACGGATCCGGAGGCGACAGGCCCGGGGATCCGCCGCGTGCTCATGTGCAGCGGCAAGGTCTACTACGACCTCCTGGCCCACCGTGAGAAGCACGGCATCACCGACACGGCGATCCTGCGCTTCGAGCGCCTGTACCCCCTTCCCTACCGCACCCTTCCGACCGCCCTCGACGAGTACCCGGACGCCGAGGTGCGCTGGGTGCAGGAGGAGCCGGCCAATCAGGGCGCGTGGACCTTCATGGCCGTCAATCTGCCGGAGATCATCAACCGGCCGCTGACCGTGGTCAGCCGGCCGCCCTCGTCGTCGCCCGCCGTCGGCACCCACCAGCGGCACGAGCAGGAGCAGCACGCCCTGGTCGAGCAGGCGTTCGCCTAGCCATGTACTTCACCGACCGCGGCATCGAGGAGCTGCAGGCCCGGCGGGGCGAGGAGGAGGTCTCCATCGCCTGGCTCGCCGAGCGCCTGCGCGAGTTCGTCGACCTCAACCCGGAGTTCGAGATCCCCGTCGAGCGGCTGGCCACCTGGCTGGCGCGCCTCGACGACGACCTCGACGACTGATCCCCGCGGGGGGGCGAGGCCGTCGTACGTGGTCAGGGGGTCAGTACGAGCTTGCCGCGCACCTCGCCGGCGTCCATGGCGACGAAGGCCTCGCGGGCCGAGCGCAGCGGCAGCACCCGGTCGATGATCGGCCGGATCCCCGTCTCGACGAGCAGGTCGGTGAGGTCGCGGAGCTCCTCGATCGAGCCCATCGTCGAGCCGACGATGCTCAGCTGCAGGAAGAAGACCCGGGCCAGGTCGGCGGGCGGGTTCGGCCCCGACGTCGCGCCCGAGATGACGATGGTGCCGCCCGGTCGGAGCGCCTTGAGCGAGTGGCTCCAGGTGGCCTCACCGACGGTCTCCATGACCGCGTCCACGCGCTCCGGGAGGCGGGCCCCCGACTCGAAGGCCTGATCGGCGCCCAGCTCGAGCGCCCAGGCGCGCTTGCCCTCGTCGCGTGACGTCACCCAGACCCGCCGGCCCAGCGCCCGCCCGAGGACGATGAGGGCGGTCGACACGCCGCCGCCCGCACCCTGCACCAGGATCGTGTCCCCCGGCTTGGTGGCCGACTTGCTGGCGATCATCTTGTAGGCGGTGAGCCACGCCGTGGGCAGGCACGACGCCTCCTCGAACGACAGGCTCGCGGGCTTGTCGATGAGGTTGTGCGCCGGCACCCGCACGCGCTCGGCGAGGGTGCCCGGGTACACCTCGCTCAGCAGGCTGCGCCGTGGGTCGAGCGTCTCGTCACCGGCACCGGCCGCCACATCGCCGACCACGGCGTGGATGATCACCTCGCGCCCGTCGTCCGTCACGCCCGAGGCATCCGAGCCGAGGACCATCGGCACCCGGTCGGCCGACAGGGCCACGCCCTTGAGCGACCACACGTCGTGGTGGTTGAGGCTGGCGGCGCGGACGTTGACCGTCACCCAGTCCTCAGGGGTGGGGGCCTCGGGGAGGTCGCCGATGGCCAGGCAGGACATGGGGTCGGCGAAGTTCACGCCGGTCGCATAGACGGAGAGCATGGAGCGACCCTATCGGCGCCGCCGGCGCCTCAGTCCGTGTACGTGAAGGGGAACACCGCGTCGGTCGGCCCCTCGGCGCGCAGGCGGAGCAGCATCGCCTCGGCCTCGTCCAAGGACGGCTCGTGGCCCTCGGGCACCGGCCAGCAGGCGGTCATGGGCTCCGCCGGACGCTCGAACCACTCCCGGCGCCGCGCCAGCACGGCCCGATGCCCCGCCTGCCCGATCACGAATGCCCTGAGCGACGCGAGATCGCGCCACACGGACAGGTTGACGATGAGCATGTCGTTGCCGAGGAGCCGGTAGCTCGTGGCCCCCGGTCCATCGTCGTCCTTCAGCCGCCACACGAAGCCCTCGGATGCCTCCGCGTCGGCGTTCACGTCGGCCAGAGCCGCAACGAAGTCAGCCATGCGCTCGGAGTCCAGCGGGGCGAGCATGACGGCGATGTTCAGCTGGGCGAGGTTCACGCGCTCATCCTGCACGACGCAGCGGGTGGTAGCGCCAGACCACGCGGCCCACGACGGACCCCGCGGGCACGATGCCGAAGTGCCGACTGTCCTCACTGGATGCGGGATCGTCGCCCATCACCCACCAGCCGTCGTCGTCCCGGCGGGCCAGCCGCTTGACGATGAGGAGGTCGGGGCGTCGCGGGTGGGCCATGAGCGCGACGTCGCCGACAGCGGGCGTCGAGGTGAGCCTGACCAGGCACCAGTCGCCGTTGCGCAGGGTCGGCTCCATGGACGGACCCACGATCCGCACGCGGGTGAAGGGGAGCACGGGGCCATCCTGCCTGCTGCCGCGCCCACCGATCGGCGCTAGGGTCTGGAGCAGTCGCTCTCGTGTCCACCTTCGAAGGAGCCCCCGATGTCACTGCGCACCCTGTTCGCCCCCCGCCTGTCGGCCTACGCCCACTGCGACCTGCCCTGCGGCGTGTACGACCCCGCTCAGGCCCGCCTCGAGGCCGAGTCGGTCAAGGCCTGCATGACGAAGTACCACGGTTCGGACGACCCCGACTTCAAGGCCCGCGCCATCGCCATCAAGGAGGAGCGGTCGACCATGGTCAAGGAGCACCTGTGGGTGCTGTGGACCGACTACTTCAAGGCCCCGCACTTCGAGAAGTACCCGCAGCTGAACGACCTGTTCAACCAGGCCACGAAGCTGGCCGGCGCCGGCGGCACCAAGGGCACGGTCGACGTGGCCGTGGCCGACGAGCTGCTCAGCAAGATCGACGAGATCGCGGCGATCTTCTGGGAGACCAAGAAGGCGTAGCCCGACCGGCAGCCCCCGATGCGTCGTCCGACGTGGCGACTTTTCCGAAGGGAAAGTGACCACGGATGACGACGCATCGGGGGCTGATCCGTCGGGCTCGGCCCGACGACGTGGCCGAGATCGTGGCGATGGTCCGTGACCTCGCCGAGTACGAGCGCGCCGCCCACGAGGCGACCGCCACCGAGGAGCAGTTCCATCGCGCCCTGTTCGGACCGGCGCCGACCGTCTTCGCGCACGTCGTCGAGCACGACTCGGGAGACGGCAACCGGCTCGGCGGGATGGCGCTGTGGTTCCTGAACTTCTCCACCTGGCTCGGGCGGAACGGCCTCTACCTCGAGGACCTCTACGTGCGTCCCGAGCTGCGCGGCAGCGGCTACGGGACCCGGCTGCTGTCGACTCTCGCCCAGGAGTGCGTCGCCAACGACTACGGCCGCCTCGAGTGGTGGGTGCTCGACTGGAACGAGCCGGCGCTCGAGTTCTACCGCAGCCTGGGAGCCGTTCCCATGGATGAGTGGACGGTGCACCGCGTCACCGGCGATGATCTGCTCAGGCTGGCCAGCGAGGGAGGCACATGAGCGAACCTGTGACATCGCATCCGGGTGCGCCCGACGTCGTGACCGTGACCTTCTCGGCCGACACGCGCAACGTGGGCCTCGCCCGCACCGTGGCCGCGGCCATGGCGGCCCGAGCCGACCTGCCCCTCGACCAGCTTGAGGACGTGCGCCTCGCCGTCGACGAGGCGGTGTCGCAGGTCATCGTCGATGCCCCCGATGGCGCCGACGTCGAGTGCTCGTTCGTGGTGCAGGGCACCGAGCTCGACATCCGGGTCTCGTCGGCCAGCATCAGCGGCAGGCCTCCCGCGCATGACACCTTCAGCTGGACGGTGCTCACGGCCCTGGTCGACGACGTCACCGTGACCGTCGATGCCGGCAGGGTCACACTGGCGCTGAGGATCAGCCGGCAGGTCGCGGTCGAGGCGTGACCGCAGGTCCGGGGCGCACGACCCGCTGGGGGGACGAGCAGCGACGCCGCGAGCACGCGCTGCTCGAGCAGCTGTCGACCCTCGATCGCGACGACCCTCGGCGCGCCGCCGTGCGCGACGAGCTGGTCACGATGCACCTGCCGCTCGTGCATCACCTCGCCCGCCGCTACCGGGACCGCGGCGAGTCCTCCGACGACCTCGTGCAGGTGGGGACGATCGGGCTCATCAAGGCCGTCGACCGGTTCGACATCGACCGAGGGGCCGAGTTCTCCACCTACGCGACGCCGACCATCCTGGGAGAGATCAAGCGCCACTTCCGCGACCGAGCCTGGGCGATGAAGGTGCCCCGGCGTCTGCAGGAGCTCACCGCCCAGGTGGCGACGCGCAGCGACGAGCTGACGCGAGACCTGCAGCGCTCCCCGACGGTGCGCGAGCTGGCCGAGTCGCTGGGAGTCACGACCGACGACATCCTCGATGCCATCGAGGCCCGGCACGCCTACTCCACGGCATCGCTCGATGCCGATCGCGATGACGACGCCGAGCGGCCCTCACCCATCGGAGACGCCCTGGGCGTCGATGACGCCGCGCTGGAGGCGGTCGAGTACCGCGAGACGATCCGCCCCCTGCTCGAGGCACTCCCCGAACGCGAGCGGCAGATCGTCATGCTCCGCTTCTTCCACGAGCGCAGCCAGTCACAGATCGCGGAGGAGCTGGGCATCTCGCAGATGCACGTGTCGCGCCTGCTGGCGCGCACCCTCGGCCAGCTGCGGCAGCAGCTCGCCGACAGCTAGTCGCCTGCTACGGCTCGAGCGCCCGCGTCACGGGCGGGAGGAAGCACAGCACGATCCCGACGACGGCGACCAGCGCCATGGCGATCCCGACGGTGCGCTCGACCGGGCCCTCCGACTGGGCCAGCTCATAGCCCACGAGGACGGCCAGCACCTGGGCCAGCAGGAAGGGGGCGCGAGCCGCCCGGCGCAGCCGCCACCAGCCACGAGCCACCCACACCAGGCCCAGCCCGAAGATCACCAGGATCACGACGAGCAGGATGATCGCCGGGACGTTCGAGACGTCAGCAGGCCCCGTAGCCC
>CALGTB010000059.1 GCA_937902285.1 uncultured Actinomycetes bacterium
AGATCGCGTTCGAGCGGTCCGCGTTCAGGGTTCCCCAGGTCTCATAGGCCACGCGCACGTCCGGGATGAGAGTCCCGGACTCGGTCACGTAGTCGCCCACGTCGACGAACAGGCGGTCGCCCACGGGGTCCCCCTCGCGCCAGGCTGCGCTGGCGGGAGGGGGACCGTCGTAGGAGATCGGTCCGTACTCGGACATGGCCGTCGTTCGTTCCCGTCGCTCAGGCCTGCTTGGCGGCCCGGAAGCCGGCATCGAGATCGGCGAGGATGTCGTCGATGTTCTCGATGCCCACGGCGAGGCGCACGAGTCCCGGGGTGACGCCCGAGGCCAGCTGCTCCTCCGCCGAGAGCTGCGAATGCGTCGTCGATGCCGGATGGATCACGAGGCTGCGCACGTCGCCGATGTTCGCCACGTGGCTGTGCAGCTCGAGGGCCTCGACGAAGGCCTGGCCGGCCTCGACTCCGCCCTTGATCTCGAAGGCCAGGACGGCGCCCGTTCCGAGCGGCGCGTACTTCTGTCCGAGGGCGTACCACGGGCTGCTCGGCAGTCCGGCGTAGTTGACGGACTCGACCTCATCGCGCCCGGACAGCCACTCCGCGACCGCCTTGGCGTTCGCCACGTGACGCTCGACCCGCAGCGACAGGGTCTCGATGCCCTGGGCGATGAGGAAGGCGTTGAACGGCGAGACGGCGCAGCCGAGGTCGCGCAGCAGCTGGACCCGTGCCTTGAGGATGAAGGAGAGATTGGCACCGAACGCCGACCCCACGCCGAGGTCGCGCGCGTAGACGAGCCCGTGGTAGCTGGGATCGGGCTGGTTGTAGTTCGGGTAGCGGTCGGGGTACTGCGCGTAGTCGAACGTGCCGCCGTCGACGATGACGCCCGCCACCGAGGTGCCGTGCCCGCCCAGGTACTTGGTCGCCGAGTGCACGACGACGTCCGCGCCCCACTCGAGCGGGCGGATGAGGTACGGCGTGGCCACGGTGTTGTCGATGATGAGGGGCACGCCCACCTCGTGAGCCACCTTGGCGACAGCCTCGATGTCGAGGATGTCGTTCTTGGGGTTCGAGATCGACTCGCCGAAGAAGGCCTTCGTGTTCGGCTGGACGGCCGCACGCCACGACTCCGGGTCGTCGGGGTTCTCGACGAACGTGGTCGTGATGCCGAGCTTCGGCAGCGTGTAGTGCAGGAGGTTGTACGTGCCGCCGTACAGGCTGGGGCTCGACACGATGTGGTCGCCGGCCTCGGCGACGTTGAGGATTGCCAGCGTCTCCGCCGCCTGGCCACTGGCGACGAGGAGGGCCGCGACGCCGCCCTCGAGCGCGGCGATGCGGTCCTCGACGACGGCCTGCGTCGGGTTCATGATGCGGGTGTAGATGTTGCCGAGCTCCTTGAGCCCGAACAGGTTCGCTGCATGCGTGGTGTCGTTGAACGTGTACGACGTCGTCTGGTAGATCGGCAGTGCGCGTGCGTTCGTCGTGCTGTCCGGTGACTGTCCGGCGTGGATCTGCTTCGTCTCGAACGACCAGGCTGTGCTCACGGTTTCTGTCTCCTCTGGGAACCCGCCGGTGGCGGGAGATCGGTATGGGTGTGGCCCTGTCGGCACGAGCCGGTTCAGGGGTGGGGCGGTGGGCGGTGTCAGTGCCCGAGGGGCCTCGGCGCAGGCGTGCCGTAGGCGGGACGCTGAGGGCTCGCCAGGTCGGCGAGTCGGCTCAGCGGGTGGTCATTCGACAACAACACTGCATGGCAGACCTCACATGTCTCTGGGGTCTTGCCCTGTGCAAGACCCGCGCTTGCCCGGGTGAACCGGGCCAGGTCTTCATCCGGAGCACCCCACCGCGGTGGAGGGTTGCCGTCCAGCTAGCCGGAGCTGATCGCTGGAACTCTTGACCTGCGGGAACTATAACCGCACCCCCGCGGAGCGACAAGTGGGGCGCACCGGAGCGCTATGAGGCGCGGCACGTGGGGCGGACGGGGGCGCTACGAGGCGCGAGCGCGCTCGCCCGTGCCGCCATGCCGACACTGCTCCCGCGTCAGTCCGTGCATCGCCTCGCGCCACGCGCGCGGCGGCAGCCCGATGCGCACGGAGTGCTGCACGAGCAGGGCCAGCGAGTAGTCCGGCCGATCGCGCAGCGCACGGTCCAGGGCCACCTGTGCGCGCGCGCCGTCGCCGACGAGCCACGACGCGACGGCGGCACAGGTGGCCACCGGCGCTACCAGTCCGGGCGGCGCCTGTCGCGTCGCTGACACGAACTGCCGCAGCGCCCTCAGCTGGCGATCGGGCCCGGCGTGCGACACCTCCCACAGCACCGTGTCCCGCACGCGCACGTCATCCAGACCCGCGAGGAGTGCGGTGACCTCCTCGAGTGAGGGGTCGCCTGCGCCCCGCCCGTCGGATCCGGCGTCCAGGGCCGCGAGGAAGGCGTCGATCGCCTCGTCGCGTGCCTGCTCGTGAGCCGGACCCTGACGCCGCGGCCGGGCCGCCGCGCATTCGGCGACGAGCGCGGACCTGACGGGGTCCTGCTCGAGCTCGGCGACCAGGGCCTCCCGGGCCGCCACCGGGGACAGGCCGGCGCCGGTGAACTCGGCGGCCACGTGCGCGGCCACCTGCTCGTCGATGGTCCGTCCCTCGGAGGGGCAGCACTGTTCGTCGGTGCACAGCAGGCTGCGCCACCGGCCCTCGTGCAGCACCAGCTGGTCGCGTACGTCGACTCCGCGCACGCTCGCAACATCGGCCAGTGCCGCAGCGAGGCGGGTGACGTCGGCCCGACCGGACACCACGGCGATGACGATCTCGTCCGCCTCCTGGGCCGCGAGGTGCCCCCATGCCGCGTCGAGCCATGCGCCCATGTCGTCGCCCTGCGGCGGCAGGTCGAGCCGCTGCGTCAGCAGCAGGCGCCTCCCCCGCAGCCAGAGGATCACCCCGCTCTCGTAGGGCGGGAACCCCACCAGGTAGGGCAGGGCCGCGACGAGGGCGTCGGGACTCGTGAGGGCGAGGGCGGTCGGGTCGGGTGACGGTGTCATGCAGCGAGCATCGAACCGCACGGCCCGCCGCGGGAGGCCGGTCGCGCGCCTGTGGGCGCCAGACCGCCGGGGGCGCTCCTGTGGCCGGAGCGCCAGACCGTCGGCAGTGCGGCAGTGCGGCTCTCAGGCTCTCGCGACGCCGCTGAGATCCACGGCCAGGACGCGGCAGGGCCAGTCGCCCGTCGGAGCCTGCACGAGCACCTCGTCTCCCGGGACCGCACCCATGAGGGCCACGGCGATGGGTGAGGACGCTGAGATCCGCTCCTCGTCCAGGAAGGCCTCCGTGGGATGCACGGGGCGCACCCACGCCTCCGTGCCGTCCTCGAGGACGACGTGCACCCGCACCCCGAGGACGACCCCGCCATCCGCGTTCGCCGGGTCGATGCTGATGACGTCGGCACGGCCCAGCAGGAGGTCCAGTGCGACCGCCTCCTCGGTGAGACGCTCGAACTCCGCCACGATCCGCTCGTCGCGCTCACTCTCGATGAGGAGGGGGCGCATGTCCGGAAGGCGTCGCTCGCGGATGTCGCGCACGCGTTCGTCCAGCCGGTCATAGCCCTCGCGCGTGAGCTGCACCCGACCGTTGCGCTCCCCGGGCACCGTGCTGCGTGATGGCATCCCCGCCTCCTTCGTGTGCTCCTCCGGTGCCGGCAGGCGCCGGCTCCGCTCCCCCTCGCGCCGATCGTTCAGTCGACCCGAACCCACTGCGGGTGCTTCGCCACGATCCCGTCTCCGGACGACGCCCCCTGAATCCGGCGCACGGTCCATGGCACCAGGTGGCCGCTCACCCACCGGGCATGCCCCGCCGCTCGCGCCGCCACCCGGGGCGGACGCGCGGGGACCACGGGGGTCCGCCACTCGGACCCCGCCAGGCCCAGCGCCTCGAGCGCGCTCTGCGCGGCGAGGGCATGGCCGGCGGGTGACAGGTGCAGCCGGTCCTCGGCCCAGAACCTGTCGTCGTCCATCGCCGCGACATCCCAGAACCGCACGAGGTAGCAGTCGTAGAGCTCCGCGATCGCCTCGACGGCCGTGTTGTAGGCACGGATGCGCTCCCGGACGCTGCCCATGACCTTCGATCGGCGGCTCGGGTCCCCGAAGGCGAACAGCAGCACGTCGGAGCCGCCGGCGCGCAGCGTCCGCACCCCGCCCTCGAGCTCCGTGGCCGCCGCATGGAGGTCGAACCTGCGGCGGAGGGTGTCGTTGACCCCGACCGCGACGCTGGTGAGGTCGGGCTGGAGGGCGGCCGCCTGCGGCACCTGCTCGTGCATGACCTGCCGGATCAGCCGACCGCGGATGGCGAGATTGGCGTACTCGATCCCAGCACCCCCGGAGTCCAGCGACCTCTCCGCCAGGGCGCGCGCGACCAGGTCAGCCCACCCACGATGGCGTCCGTCAGGCCCTATCTCGTCGCACATGCCCTCGGTGAAGCTGTCCCCCAGGGCTGCATATCGCCGCCAGTTGCGCGGTTCGCTCAGGATGGGCACCTGCAGAGAATAGAAGACCTGGTCGTCGAAGGCTTCCCCTCCCGCGACGACCAGGTCGGTGCAACCTTATGGACCCGCCG
>CALGTB010000060.1 GCA_937902285.1 uncultured Actinomycetes bacterium
GGAGCGTCATCTCCGGACCATCCTGCCCCTCCCGACGACAGGGGTGCGCAGATGCGGAAGGATGGGCCCACCAACGAAGTGCGTGTTCCGATCCCCCCGATGGCCGGCGATCCCGGCCATCGGCCGAGTCGAAGGGTTCCCCGTGGCCCCCGGACGTGACCGTGATCCGCTGCTCGCCGGCGGCCTTCCCACCCAGTACGTCGATGTCGATCCCGACGAGACGGCCGAGTGGGTCGAGTCGTTCGACAACATCGTCGATCACTCAGGCAACTACCGCGCCCGCTACCTCATGCTGTCGCTGCTGCGGCGCGCGGCCGAGCGGAACGTCGGCGTGCCGAGCCTGCGCAGCACCGACTACATCAACACCATCCCGCCGGAGCGCGAGCCCGTGTTCCCCGGCAACGAGGAGCTCGAGAAGCGCATCCGCCAGATCATCCGGTGGAACGCGGCGATCATGGTGCACCGCGCCCAGCGACCCGGCATCTCCGTGGGCGGCCACATCTCCAGCTACGCCTCCTCGGCCACCCTCTACGAAGTGGGCTTCAACCACTTCTTCCGCGGCCCCGACCACCCCGGCGGCGGCGACCAGGTGTTCTTCCAGGGCCACGCCTCCCCCGGTGTCTACGCCCGTGCGTTCGTCGAGGGCCGGCTCACCGAGACGCAGATGGACGGCTTCCGCCAGGAGGTCTCGCACCCCGGCGGCGGGCTGCCCTCGTACCCGCATCCGCGGCTCATGCCGTGGTTCTGGCAGTTCCCGACCGTCTCGATGGGCCTCGGGCCGCTCAACGCGATCTACCAGGCGCGCTTCAACAAGTACCTCACGCACCGCGGCATCCGCGACGCGTCCGACCAGAACGTCTACGCGTTCCTGGGCGACGGCGAGACCGACGAGGTCGATGCCGTCGGCGCCCTCACCCTCGCCGCCCGCGAGGAGCTCGACAACCTGATCTTCGTCGTCAACTGCAACCTGCAGCGCCTCGACGGCCCCGTGCGCGGCAACGGCAAGATCATCCAGGAGCTCGAGAGCCTGTTCCGCGGAGCGGGCTGGAACGTCATCAAGGTCGTGTGGGGCCGCAAGTGGGACGAGCTCCTCGCGCGCGACCGCGATGGCGCCCTCGTGAGCCTCATGAACAACACGCCCGACGGCGACTTCCAGACCTACAAGAGCGAGGACGGCGCCTTCGTCCGCGAGCACTTCTTCGGCCGCGACCCCAGGACGGCGCGACTGGTCGAGGGCTGGAGCGACGACGAGATCTGGAGCCTGCAGCGCGGCGGGCACGACTACCGCAAGATGCATGCCGCCTACGAGGCCGCGAGCCGCGTCAAGGGACAGCCGACCGTCATCCTCGCCAAGACCATCAAGGGGTGGACTCTGGGGTCGCACTTCGAGGGGCGCAACTCCACGCACCAGATGAAGAAGCTCACCCTCGAGGACCTCAAGGCCTTCCGCGACACCCTGCGCATCCCGGTGTCCGACGCCCAGCTCGAGGAGAACCCCTACCTGCCGCCCTACTTCCACCCCGGTGCGCAGGACGAGGCCATCGAGTACATGCTCGAGACGAGGCGCCGGCTCGGCGGCTCGGTGCCGACGCGGCGCACGTCGGCCAAGCCGCTGAAGCTGCCCGGTGACGACGTCTACACGGTGGTGAAGCGGGGCTCCGGCAAGCAGGCCGTGGCCACCACGATGGCCTTCGTCCGGCTCCTCAAGGACCTGATGAAGGATCCTGAGATCGGCGATCGCTTCGTCCCGATCATCCCCGACGAGGCGCGCACCTTCGGCATGGACTCCCTGTTCCCGACGGCGAAGATCTACTCGCCGCACGGCCAGCAGTACCTGTCGGTCGACCGCGAGCTCATGCTGTCGTACAAGGAGTCGCAGACCGGCCAGATCCTGCACGAGGGGATCAACGAGGCCGGCTCGGTCGCCTCGTTCACCGCGGTCGGGTCGTCGTACTCCACTCAGGGCGAGTCGATGATCCCCGTCTACGTCTTCTACTCGATGTTCGGCTTCCAGCGCACCGGCGACGGCTTCTGGGCGGCCATGGACCAGATGGTCCGCGGCTTCGTGCTCGGAGCCACGGCAGGGCGGACGACCCTCAACGGCGAGGGGCTCCAGCACGAGGACGGCCACTCGCTGCTCCTCGCGAGCACCAACCCCGCCGTAGTGGCGTACGACCCGGCGTTCGGCTACGAGATCGGCCACATCGTCAAGGACGGCCTGCGACGCATGTACGGGGACGATCCCGAGAACATCTACTACTACCTGACCATCTACAACGAGCCGTACCCGCAGCCGGCGGAGCCGGACGACGTCGATGTCGACGGGATCCTGCGCGGCATGCACCTGGTGAGCGAGGGTGCCGCCGGCGGGCCCAAGGCGCAGCTGCTCGCGAGCGGCGTCGGAGTGCCGTGGGCGCTGCGGGCGCAGGAGCTGCTCCGCGATGACTGGGGGGTCAGCGCCGACGTCTGGTCGGTGACCTCCTGGAACGAGCTGCGCCGCGACGGGCTCGCCGTCGACCGGCACAACCTGCTCCATCCGGACAGCGAGCCGCAGGTCGCGTACGTGACGTCCACGCTCACCGGACGCCCCGGGCCGGTCGTCGCCGTCTCCGACTGGATGCGGGCCGTGCAGGACCAGATCCGCGAGTGGGTGCCGGGCGACTTCGTCTCCCTCGGCACCGACGGCTGGGGCCTGTCCGACACGCGCGGCGCCCTGCGACGCCACTTCCTCGTCGACGCCGAGTCGATCACGGTGCAGACCCTCGCCATGCTGGCACGACGCGGGGAGTTCGACGCGAGTCGGCTCTCGGAGGCCATCGAGCGCTACCACCTCGACGACCCCTCGGCTGCCGACGCCGGCAACACCGAGGGCAGCGGCTAGACGTGTCGAACGATCCGCGGCGCTTCCTGCGCTACCTCGAGGCCGAGCGCAGTGCGTCCCTCCTCTACCGGGCCCTGGCCGAGACGGTCGAGGGAGATCGGCGCGAGGCACTGCTCGAGCTGGCCGACATCGAGGACGAGCACGCCGCGCACTGGGTCGACAAGCTCAACGAGCACGGCATTCCCGTTCCGCCGCCACCCACGACGCTCGACACCAGCAATGCCGCCCTCGTGGCGCGGGCGCGCGGCGCCGGGTTCGCCGACGTGCTGCGCCAGCTCGAGGTAGCCGAGGGTGCGGACGCCGGGATGTACGACGACGAGCCCGAGGCCCCGGCGTCGATGTCCGAGGACGAGCGCGAGCACGTCGAGGTGTTCCAGAGCATGCGCAGCTCCCTCGAGACGCCGGGGGCGCCCGTGACCACCCGCCCTCGACCGAGCAGCACGACCCCGGGCTATCCGGGAGCGGGCGAGTCGTGGCACCGCGGCGACCGCACGGGCTCCACGCGGGCAGCCGTGTTCGGGGTGAGCGACGGACTCGTCTCCAACACCGCGCTCGTCATGGGATTCGCCGGGGCCTCGACCAGCAACAGCACCGTGCTGTTCGCCGGACTGGCCGGCCTGCTGGCCGGTGCCTTCAGCATGGCCGCCGGCGAGTACGTCAGCGTGGCGAGCCAGCGCGACCTGTTCCGGCGCGAGATCGACATCGAGGCGACCGAGCTCCGCGAGAAGCCCCAGGAGGAGCAGAAGGAGCTGGAGCTCATCTACCGGGCGAAGGGACTCGACCGCACCAGCGCTGCGGCGGTCGCCGCACAGATCATGGCCGACCCCAAGACCGCCCTCGACACGCTCGCGCGTGAGGAGCTGGGCCTGGATCCCAGCGAGCTCGGCTCCCCCGTGCGGGTCGCGATCTCCAGCTTCGTGGCCTTCGCCATCGGCGCGTCGGTCGTCGTCATCCCCTACCTGTTCTTCATGGCCCCCGGAGCCTCGACCACCATCCCGCTGGTCATCGCCATCACCCTCGCGGTCGCCTCGATGCTCCTCGTCGGCGGAATCGTCGGTCGCCTGTCGGGCCGGGGCGTCGTGTTCTCGTCGCTGCGCCAGCTCCTGTGGGGCTCGGGCGCCGCCCTGGTGACCTTCGTCGTCGGCCGCCTCGTCGGCGTCTCGCTCGGCTAGCCAGGCCGCGGTGGGCACCACCCCTGAGATCGCGCTCCTCACCCGCGCCACCGGCGAGCTCACCACGGCCGCCACCAAGCGGATGGAGGAGACGCTCCCGTGGTTCCGCGAGCTCGGGGCGGAGGAGCGGTCCTGGGTGTCGCTCGTCGCGCAGGCGGGCATCACGGCCTTCATCGACTGGTTCGGCTCGCCGCAGGACACCCCGGCGCTGACCTCCGACGTGTTCGGCGCCGCACCGCGCGACCTGGCCAGGGTCATCTCGCTCGAGCAGACCGTCGACCTGGTCCGCACCACCGTCGGCGTCGTCGAGGCGGCCATCGAGCGGCTGGCGACCGAGGCCGACCAGCCCGAGCTGCGACTGGCCGTCCTGCGGTACTCGCGCGAGATCGCCTTCTCCGCGGCCGAGGTGTACGCCCGCGCGGCCGAGGCCCGCGGCGCGTGGGATGCCCGGCTCGAGGCCCTCGTGGTCGATGCCCTCCTGCGCGACGAGGTCGACGAGCCGGTCCTCGGGCGGGTGGCTGCCCTGGGCTGGTCGACGCAGGGGCAGGTGATCGTCCTCGCCGGCGCGGCCCCGATCGGGGATCCCGAGGGGAGCCTCGACGTGCTCCGCCGCGCCGCCGACCACCACGGCCTCGACCTGCTCACCGGCATCCACGGCGACACCCTGCTGGCCGTCGTGGGCCGGGGCAGCGACCTGACGAAGGCGGCCCGCCTGCTGGCGCCGCACTTCGGGCCCGGCCCCGTCGTGGCGAGCGAGCCCGTGTCCGGGCTGGCCCTGGTGCCACGGGCGGCGCGGTCCGCGCTGGCCGGACTGCGCGCCGCCTGGGGCTGGGCCGACGCCCCGCGTCCGGTGGCGGCAGGCGACCTGCTGCCGGAGCGGGCCCTGGCCGGCGACCGCGAGGCCATCGACGCGCTGGTGGCCGCGATCCATCGCCCGCTCCTGGACGACGCCGCGCTGTACGACACCGCCTGCACCTTCCTCGAGCGCACGCCGTCGCTCGAGGCGACCGCGCGGACCATGTT
>CALGTB010000061.1 GCA_937902285.1 uncultured Actinomycetes bacterium
TCCCCACGCTGGTCACCGTGCACAGCGTGTGGGGTCCGTTGGCGGGCCCCGGCTTCGCGCTCTCCGACACGCTGACGAGGTGGACCGGCTGGGGCGCCACGCTGAGCGCGGTCAGCGGCGTGGCCGCCGACCGCATCGCCCGCGCGGTGCCGGGTGCCGGAGCCATCCTCGTCGTGCCCAACGGCATCGATCCCGCCCAGTGGTCCGTCACGCCCCTGCCGGGCGATCCCGGACTCCTGCGGATCGTGAGCGTCATGCGCATGGCGCCGCGCAAGCGCACTCAGCCGCTCGTCCGGATGATCGAGGCGGCCTCGGAGCACCTGCTGGGAACTGCCCAGGTGTCGGCCGTGCTGGTCGGCGACGGTCCCGAGCGCGCCGGCGCTGAGCGGTACGTGTCCCGCCATGGCCTTGACACGAGCATCCGGTTCGCGGGCCGTCTGCCACCGGAGGGGATCCGTGCGGCCTTCGCCGCGGCCGACGTCTTCGTGCAGCCCTCCGTCAAGGAGTCCTTCGGGCTCGCGGCGCTCGAGGCCAGGACAGCCGGTCTTCCTGTCGTCGCGCGGTCGCAGACCGGCACGACGGAGTTCATCCGCGACGGAGTCGAGGGTCTGCTCGCCGACGATGACATCGGCATGGGCCGAGCCGTGGCCCGCCTGGGACGTGACCGCGACCTGCTCGCCCGGATGGCCGCGCACAATCGCTCGACGCTGCCCGCACAGGCGTGGCCGCAGGTGCTCGTCACCGTGTCCGAGGCGTACCGCGCAGCCGGCGCGGAAGGCGGCTGAGCCCCGGGCGATACGCTGCACGAATGGCGAGACTGAACGAGCTTCCCTTCGTGAAGGGCCACGGCACCGGCAACGACTTCGTCGTCATCCCCGATGTCGACGGCCGTCTCGACCTCACGAGTGATCAGGTGCGGTGGATCTGCGACCGCCACGTGGGCCTGGGGGCCGACGGGGTGCTCCGCGTGGTCCGCACGGAGCACGTCCCCGAGTTCGCCGAGTTCGCCGCGGTGGCGGAGTTCTTCATGGATCACCGCAATGCCGACGGGACGCTCGCCGAGATGTGCGGCAACGGGGCTCGCGTCTTCGTCCGCTACCTCGACGCGACCGGCCTCGTGACCGACAACGACATCGTGATCGCGACCCGCGGGGGACTGCGCAGCGTGACGATCAATCACGACCGCACGATCACGATCGACATGGGCATCGCCACGGTTCCCCGGGGCACGGCGACGCCCGTCGTGTCGGTGGGCGACCGTTCGTGGCCGGCTACAGGGGTGCTCATGCCCAATCCGCACGCGGTGGTGATGGTCGACGACCTCCTCGAGGCCGGCGACCTGCGCGCGGCGCCGGGGGTGGCCCCCTCTGACGTGTTTCCCGACGGGGTCAACGTGGAGTTCGCCGTCGACCGCGGCGAGCGGCACGTCGCCATGCGGGTCCATGAGCGCGGCGTGGGCGAGACCCTGTCATGCGGCACAGGGGCCTGCGCCGTCGCCTGGGCCGTGCGGCGGCAGGTCGAGCCCGACCTCATCGGCGAGTCGACGTGGCAGGTCGACGTGCCGGGTGGCTCCGTGCGGGTGACGGAGACGGCCTCCGGGTCGATGCTCCTGAACGGGCCTGCCGACCTCGTCGCCCGCGGGACGGTCCTGCTTCCCCTGTAAACCCCCGATGCCTCGTCACGTGTGGCTGATCTGGAGGGTCATTCTCAGCCACGAGTGACGAGGCATCGGAGGGGTTGGGCCGTCGGACGTCCTCGTCGCGGGAAGGGTGACCCGCACCAGGTCGCGCGGATCAGAACAGGCCCACCACGCGTCCGTCAACGAGGTCGATCCGCGCGCTCGAGGGCACCCTGGGCAGCCCCGGCATGGTCATGACGTCACCGCACACCATCACGACGAACTCGGCTCCCGCGGCGAGCCGCACCTCTCGCACGTTGAGCGCATGGCCGCTCGGCGCGCCACGCAGGCTCGGGTCGGTCGAGAACGAGTACTGGGTCTTCGCCACGCACACCGGGAATCGGCCGTACCCCTGGGCTTCGAGGTCGGCGATCTGGGCGCGGATCCTCGCGTCCGCGGTGACCTCGCTGGCGCCGTAGACCCGGGTCGCGATCGCTGTCACCTTCTCCCACAGCGTCGCGTCATCCTCGTAGGTGAAGGTCATCGTGCTGGGGCGCTCGCACAGGCCCACCACGGCCTGGGCGAGATCGCGCGCGCCGTCACCGCCGTCCGCCCAGTGGGTCGCGAGCACGACGTCGACGCCCATTCCCTGCACGCGATCGCGCAGCAGGTCCAGCTCGGCCGCCGTGTCGGTGTCGAAGCGGTTGATCGACACGAGGCAGGGAAGGCCATGGATGTCCCTGATGTTCGCGACATGCCGCTCGAGGTTCACCAGGCCCCGGTCGAGGGCAGGCAGGGACTCCTCGGTGATGGTGGCGAGATCCTGACCGCCGTGATACTTCAGGGCCCGGACCGTCGCCACGATGACGACCGCCGAGGGCCGCAGGCCCGACGTGCGGCACTTGATGTCCACGAACTTCTCAGCCCCGAGGTCGGCTCCGAAGCCGGCCTCGGTCACGACGTAGTCGGCCAGCTTCATGGCGGATGTCGTGGCGATGACGGAGTTGCAGCCATGGGCGATGTTGGCGAACGGGCCTCCGTGCACGAACGCAGGGGTGTGCTCCAGGGTCTGGACCAGATTCGGGGCGAGGGCGTCCTTGAGCAGGACGGTCATGGCTCCGTGCGCGTCGAGGTCGCGTGCGCGGATCGGTTGCTTGGCGCGGCTGTACCCCACGACGATGCTGCCCAGTCGCTCCCTCAGATCCTCCAGGGATGTCGCAAGGCAGAAGATCGCCATGATCTCGGAGGCGACGACGATGTCGAACCCGTCCTGCCGCGGGAAGCCGTTGGATGGGCCGCCCAGGCCGACGGTGATGTCGCGCAGCGCCCGGTCGTTCATGTCGATGACGCGCTTCCAGGTGATGCGGCGCACATCGATGTCGAGGGCATTGCCGTGATGGACATGGTTGTCGATCAGTGCGGCGAGGAGGTTGTTGGCCAGGGCGATCGCACCGAAGTCCCCGGTGAAGTGCAGGTTGATGTCCTCCATCGGGACGACCTGCGCACGGCCCCCGCCTGCAGCCCCGCCCTTCATCCCGAACACCGGGCCGAGCGAGGGCTCGCGCAGGCACACCATCGCGCGCTTGCCGATGGCCATGAGCCCGTCGCCAAGGCCGACGCTGGTGGTGGTCTTCCCCTCGCCCGGAGGGGTGGGGCTGATGGCCGTGACCAGGACGAGCCGTGCAGCCGGGTTCTCGGGCAGCGCGGCCAGGTAGCTGAGGGAGACCTTGGCCTTGTAGTGGCCGTAGGGCTCGAGCGACATCTCGGGGATGCCCAGGCGAGCGGCCACGGAGACGATCGGGTCCATGGCGGCGGCCTGGGCGATCTCGATGTCCGAGGGCATGGTGCACCTCCTCGCTGGGTCTGGACTCGTCGACGCGCATCGGGCTCACGCCGGACGGTGTCCTCGAGTGCCCGGTGGGGACCGGCGCCTCCTGACCCTAATCGCAGATGAGCGCCGTCCGTCCCCTTCTCGCGGTCTCCGCCGGACGAGGTGAGATCCCCAGCCGCGGAGGTCGGCTTTGCGTCCGCCCGCGCTCGTGACACGCTGGACCCCTCATGCGCGAAGACAACGACGACCTCGACACGGGCGGCTACGAGCTCGAGGAGCGGGCGGCACTGCGCCGCGTCGCCGGCCTGTCGACCGAGCTCGAGGACGTCACCGAGGTCGAGTACCGGCAGGTGCGTCTCGAGCGGGTGGTCCTCGCCGGGGTCTGGACCGAGGGCACGGCACGGGACGCCGAGCGCAGCCTCGCCGAGCTGGCGCTCCTCGCCGAGACCGCGGGATCGCTGGTGCTCGAGGGCGTCATCCAGCGGCGCGACACCCCCGACCCGGCCACCTACCTCGGCTCCGGCAAGGCCCAGGAGCTGCGGGGCATCGTCGTCGAGACCGGTGCCGACACCGTGATCTGCGACGGTGAGCTCACGCCGGGGCAGCTGCGCCAGCTCGAGGAGATCGTCAAGGTCAAGGTGGTCGACCGCACGTGGCTGATCCTTGACATCTTCGCCCAGCACGCGCGCAGCCGAGAGGGCCAGGCGCAGGTGTCGCTCGCGCAGATGCAGTACCTCCTGCCGCGACTGCGCGGCTGGGGCGAGTCCCTGTCGAGGCAGGCCGGCGGACGGGCCGGCGGCGCCACGGGCGGCGTGGGCACGCGCGGTCCCGGCGAGACCAAGATCGAGACCGACCGCCGCCGCATCCGCTCGCAGATGTCGAAGCTGCGCCGCCAGCTCAAGGACATGGAGAAGTCCCGCACGACGCAGCGGGCTGCGCGTCACCGGGCAGGCATCCCTGCGGTGGCCATCGCCGGCTACACGAACGCCGGCAAGTCGAGCATCCTCAACCGCATGACGGGTGCCGGCGTCCTCGTCGAGAACGCTCTCTTCGCCACCCTCGACCCGACCGTGCGCCGCACCAAGACGCCGGGCGGACGCGACTACACGGTGGCCGACACCGTCGGCTTCGTCCGCCACCTGCCCCACCAGCTGGTCGAGGCCTTCCGGTCGACCCTCGACGAGGTGCGCGACGCGGACCTCATCGTGCACGTCGTCGACGGCTCCGACGACGCGCCCGAGGAGCAGATCAGCGCCGTGCGCGAGGTGCTCAACGACATCGACGCCGGCCAGGTGCCCGAGCTGATCGTCATCAACAAGGCCGACATCGCCGATCCCGAGACGATCGCGAACCTCCTGCGACGCGAGCCCGGAGCCGTCGTGGTGTCGGCCCGCACGGGCGCGGGGTTCGACGAGCTGCTGGCGGCCATCGAGCGCGACCTGCCCTCCCTCCTGCAGGAGGTCGACGTGCTCGTGCCCTACAGCCGGGGCGACCTCGTGTCCCGGGCGCACCGCCAGGGCGAGGTGATCGGAGCCGAGCACGACGAGGCCGGCACGCGCCTCCACGCGCGCGTCCCCGAGTCGCTGGCGAACGAACTGCGGGCCGCGAGCGGTGAGTGACGACGAGGCGCTGACGACGGCGCTGGCGGCGGTGGTCGCCTCCATCGGGGGCGACGAGCGCGACGGGCAGCTGCGGATGGCACAGGCGGTCGCCGCCGCCCTCGACGGCGATGGCCACGCCGTCGTCCAGGCGGGCACCGGCACCGGCAAGTCCGTCGGTTACCTCGTCCCTGCCGCGCTGCACGCCACGGCCGCCGACGGCGGTGCGGTCGTCATCGCGACGGCCACGATCGCCCTGCAGAAGCAGCTCGTCGATCGCGACCTGCCCCGCGTCGCCGAGGCGCTGGGCCCGGTGATCGGCCGGCCGCTGCGCTTCGCCGTGCTCAAGGGCCGCAACAACTACGTGTGCCTGCAGAAGCTGCACGGAGCCCCAGCGGAGGACGAGTCCGAGGGGCTGTTCGACGCCCCGCGCAGCGCCCTGGGCCAACAGGCGACGGCGGTTCGCGCGTGGGCCGAGGGCACGACGACCGGCGACCGCGACGAGTACCCCGACGACATCGACCCCCGTGTGTGGCGGGGGTTCTCGGTGGGGCGGCGGGAGTGCGTGGGGGAGGCCCGCTGCGCCTTCGGCGAGGAGTGCTTCACGGCGCTGCGGAGGGTCAAGGCCCAGGAGGCCGACATCGTCGTCACCAACCACGCGATGCTCGCCATCGACGCCCTCGAGGGCATCCCGGTGCTGCCCGAGCATGACGCGGTCATCATCGACGAGGGCCACGAGCTGGTCGACCGGGCCACGGCCGCCGTCACCGGTGAGCTCACCGTGGCGATGGTCGAGCGCGGCCTGACGCGCTCGCGCAAGCTCCTCGACGGCGAGACCGCCGAGCGCCTCCAGGACGCCGCAGAGTCGCTCGACGACGCGCTCAGGCTGGCTGCCGCGGCCCTCAGCGGGCCGACGCGCCTCGAGGAGCTCGGTCGTGACCTCGTGCTGGCGCTCACGGTGGTGCGTGATGCGTGCCATCAGGCGATGGCGGAGGTCAACGCCGACAAGGACGGCAAGGACCCCGATGCCATGGCGGCCCGCCAGCAGGCGCGGGGAGCGCTGGAGGAGGTGCACGACGTCGCGGGCACCCTCCTGGCCATGGGCGCCCACGACGTGGTGTGGCTCGACCCGGGCGAGAACCGCGCCCCGGTGCTCAAGGTGGCCCCGCTGTCGGTCGCCGGACTGCTGCGCACCGCGCTGTTCGACCGCACCCCGGTCGCGATCACGAGCGCGACCCTCACCGTCGGCGGCGGCTTCGACGCCCTGCTCATGTCCCTGGGCCTCGATGCGGAGGAGACGACCACCGTCGACGTGGGGTCACCCTTCGACCACGCGCGACAGGGCATCCTCTACGTGGCGAAGGACGTCCCCGCTCCTGGCCGCGACGGCGTCGCCATGGAGGCCCTTGACGAGCTGGCCGACCTCATCGTCGCCGCGGGCGGACGCACGCTCGCGCTGTTCAGCAGCTGGCGGGGCGTCGAGCGGGCGGCCGAGTACCTGCGCGTGCGCCTCGGCGACGATCCGGCGCTGCCCATCCTCGTCCAGCGCCGAGGCGACGCCGTCGGCTCGCTGGTCGAGCGCTTCGCCGCCGATCCGGGCAGCACGCTGCTGGGCACGGTGTCGCTGTGGCAGGGCGTCGACGTGCCGGGGGAGTCGTGCATCCTCGTGGTGATCGACCGGATCCCGTTCCCGAGGCCCGACGACCCCCTGCTGGCCGCCCGGCAGAAGGCGGTCGATGATGCGGGCGGCTCAGGATTCCGCTCGGTCTCGGTGCCGCGAGCGGGGCTGCTGCTCGCGCAGGGCGCCGGTCGACTCATCCGCGGCACGGGCGACCGTGGCGTGGTCGCCGTCCTCGACTCGCGGCTCGCGACCGCCGGCTACGCCCGCGCGCTGCGCGACAGCCTGCCGCCGTTCTGGTACACGACCGACCGGACGACCGTCATCGGGGCTCTGGAGAGGCTGCGCGACGAGCTTGCCTAGCGGCGCCGCAGCACCGTGACGAGCGTGCCTAGAGGCGGCGCAGCACTGAGACGACCTTGCCCATGATGGTCGCCTGGTCGCCCAGGATCGGCGCGTACGCGGGGTTGTGCGGCATGAGCCAGACGTGGCCGTCGCGGCGCTTGAACGTCTTGACGGTCGCCTCGTCGTCGATGAGGGCCGCGACGATGTCGCCGTTGTCGGCGGCGTTCTGCTGGCGCACGACCACCCAGTCACCGTCGCAGATGGCGGCGTCGATCATCGAGTCGCCGACCACCTTGAGCATGAACAGCTCGCCTCCGCCGACCAGCTCGCGGGGGAGGGGGAACACCGCCTCCACCTCCTGCTCCGCGAGGATCGGGCCGCCCGCCGCGATGCGCCCGAGGACGGGAACGTAGGTGGCGGCGGGATGCTCGGGCTCGCCCGTGGCCTCGTCGATGTCCGGCACGGCGCGCAGGCCCGGGGAGTGGTCGACGGGGGGCAGGGGCTGCGGCGCCGAGCCGGGAAGCTCCGCGGGGTCGGCGACGACGAGCGCCCGGGGCCGATTGGGGTCGCGGCGCAGGTAGCCCAGGCGCTCGAGCGTCGTGAGCTGGTGGGCCACGCTGCTGGGCGACGTGAGCCCGACGCCCTCGCCGATCTCGCGCACGCTCGGCGGGTAGCCCTGGCGCTCGACGGTCTCGCGGATGACGGCGAGGACGGCGCGCTGCCGAGGCGTCAAGCCGGACTCGTCCGGCGGTCCGTCGGGCAGTTCGGTGACTCGTGCGACCACGGGCTCATCCCCTCATCGGGGGGCTCGACCTCCGGTGAACCGCGGGCACATGCGCGCGCCGGTGTCAGACCCCTTCGCCAATCTTCGTGACGCCACGGTAGCCAGCCGCGGCAGGAATTTCAAACATATGTTCGAACAGGTGCTGGACGTGTCGCTCCTGTCGTGCTACAAATCGTACATGCGTTCGATCGAACACCCGTTCGAACGGTCCTCGCAGAAAGGCACGATCATGGCTCTTGCGGCTCCCTTCCCCGCCGCCCGACCGATCACCCGCCCGTTGGCCCGCCAGGCCGCTCGCCCGGGCACCCGTTCCGCCGCCACCGGCCGGCGTGAGCTGTCCGCCGATCGCGGGGCCGTGCGCCTGACGCGCCGGGGACGGATCGTGCTCGTCCTGGTCAGCACGGGATTCCTCCTGCTGGCGGTCCTGCTCTCCGGGCGGATCACGGCGGATGCCGGCACGTCCCTCGTCGAGCAGGGCCGCGCCACGGGCGTGGTCGTCGTCCAGTCCGGCGAGAGCCTGTGGCAGATCGCCCGCGCGATCGCCCCCGAGGTCGACCCGAGGGAGACCGTGTCGGCCATCCGCACCCTCAACGGCCTCGGTGACTCGACCCTGGTGGCCGGGCAGTCCATCGTCGTTCCCCTCTCGCGCTGACACGCGACTCGCCGGGGTTGCGCCCTTGCCAAGCACTGGGCAAGGGAGTACGTTTCAACCCCTAGATGTAGTAGTCACACCGGTGTTATTCATCCACAGGTTGTGGTACTGCCTCAACAGGTCCTCCACAGGAAATCCCCAGCTGGATGCACAGCGGGGACGACGTGGGGCCACCGATGTGACGAGAGTGAAGGGAGGTGCCACCGGTGCGGTGTCCGTTCTGCAAGGAAGACGATTCACGGGTGGTCGACTCCCGCACGATCGACGACGGGCTGGCCATCCGGCGCCGTCGCGAGTGCGCCGGCTGCGGCCGGCGGTTCACCACCGCTGAGACCTCCGTACTCTATGTGGTCAAGAGGTCCGGGGCCACGGAGCCCTTCACCCGCGCCAAGGTGGTCAGCGGCGTCCGCAAGGCGTGCCAGGGACGCCCGGTCAACGACGACGACCTGGCCCTCCTGGCCCAGCAGGTCGAGGACACGGTGCGCGCCACGGGCAGCGCCGAGATCCCGGCCATGGAGATCGGACTGGCCATCCTGGGGCCGCTGCGCGAGCTCGACGAGGTGGCCTACCTGCGCTTCGCGTCCGTCTACCGCTCCTTCGACAACCTCGAGGACTTCGAGGCTGAGATCGCCCTGCTGCGTGCCGAGGGCGAGCCGACCGGGCGCGAGCCCGGGCACGACACCGCATCACCGTTCGACCCATCGACTTCCCACCACCAGTAACCGCTCCTGAGGAAGAAAGGCAACACCCATGTCCGTCACCACCAGCGCACCCGAGACCTTCGTCCACAACACCCTCAAGAACGACGGGCTCACCATCGAGCGGCTCTACACGACGGAGGGCGTCCATCCCTACGACGAGGTGACCTGGGAACGGCGCGACGTCGTCCAGACCAACTGGAAGTCGGGCGAGGTGGTGTTCGAGCAGCGTGGCGTGGAGTTCCCCGACTTCTGGAGCGTCAACGCCTCCACCATCGTCACGACGAAGTACTTCCGGGGAGCGGTGGGAACCGAGCAGCGCGAGTGGAGCCTTCGCCAGCTGCTCGACCGGGTCGTCCTCACCTACGTGAAGGCCGGCCGTGAGTACGGCTACTTCCGCACCGAGCAGGACGCCGAGATCTTCGAGCACGAGCTGACCTACATGCTGCTCAACCAGGTGTTCAGCTTCAACTCGCCGGTGTGGTTCAACGTCGGCACCGTGTCGCCGCAGCAGGTCAGCGCGTGCTTCATCCTCGCCGTCGACGACACCATGGACTCCATCCTCAACTGGTACAAGGAGGAGGGGCTGATCTTCAAGGGCGGCTCCGGGGCCGGGCTGAACCTGTCGCGCATCCGATCGAGCAAGGAGCTCCTGAAGTCCTCGGGCGGCACCGCCTCGGGCCCGGTGTCCTTCATGCGCGGCGCAGACGCGTCGGCGGGCACCATCAAGTCCGGTGGCGCGACGCGTCGCGCGGCGAAGATGGTCGTGCTCGACGTCGATCACCCCGACATCGAGGAGTTCATCGAGACCAAGGTCCGCGAGGAGGACAAGATCCGCGTCCTGCGTGATGCGGGCTACGACATGGACCTCGGGGGCAAGGACATCACCTCGGTCCAGTACCAGAACGCGAACAACTCGGTCCGGGTGTCCGACCTGTTCATGCATGCGGTGGAGAACGGCGAGCCCTTCGGCCTCACGGCGCGGATGGACGGCTCGGTCATCGAGACGATCGACGCCAAGAAGCTCTTCCGCACCATGGCCGAGGCCGCCTGGGCCTGCGCCGATCCCGGCATCCAGTACGACGACACCATCAACGACTGGCACACCAACCCCGAGACCGGCCGCATCAACGCCTCGAACCCGTGCTCGGAGTACATGAGCCTCGACAACTCCTCGTGCAACCTGGCGTCGCTGAACCTGCTCACCTTCCTCAAGGATGACGACACGTTCGACGCCGAGCGGTTCGCCCGCGCCGTCGAGTTCGTCATCACCGCGATGGACATCTCCATCTGCTTCGCGGACTTCCCGACCGAGGCGATCGGCGACACCACCCGTCGCTACCGCCAGCTGGGCATCGGCTACGCCAACCTGGGCGCACTGCTCATGGCCACCGGGCTGCCCTACGACTCGGACGGCGGCCGGGCGTTCGCCGCGGCGATCACCAGCCTCATGACCGGCACCGCCTACAAGCGCAGCGCCGAGCTGGCCGGGATCGTCGGTCCGTACGAGGGCTACGCGCGCAACATCGACGGCCACAAGCGCGTGATGCGCAAGCACGCGGCCGCCAACGACAACGTGCGCACCATCACCAGCCTCGACGGCGACGTGCTCAAGTTCGCCAACAAGGCGTGGGAGAAGGGGCTGAAGATCGGCGAGAAGAACGGCTGGCGCAACGCCCAGGCGTCCGTCCTCGCCCCCACCGGGACCATCGGCTTCATGATGGACTGCGACACCACCGGCATCGAGCCGGACTTCTCGCTGGTCAAGTTCAA
>CALGTB010000062.1 GCA_937902285.1 uncultured Actinomycetes bacterium
CGCTCCTGGCGATCGACCTGACCCCCTATGAGCAGGACGAGTTCCAGTTCACCTCGGAGTGGATGACCGGACGCGCCGACGGATGGTCCGACCCAGCCGCGTCACTTCAGAACGTGGGGAAGCTGACCTTCCCTCCCGGCCTGCTCCTCGAGCACCGAGCCGTCACGGGAATGCTCGCCCTGCTGACGAGCATCTCGGCGACCGTCGACTTCCGGACCGTCCTCGACGGGGCGCTCGACCCGAAGCCCTAGGGGGCGGACGATCCGCGCGCCGACTCCTGGGCCAGGAGGGGCTCGAGGTCGCTGAGGCGATCCAGCCCGCTCAGGGGCTGCGCGATGCGGGGATTGCCCGACAGTCGCTCGCGATTGCGGTGCAGAAAGGCCCAGTACCCCGCAGTGAAGGGACAGGCGTCGGGGCCGACTCGCGTGCCCGGGTCGTAGCGGCAGCCGCGGCAGTAGTCGCTCATCTTCTTGATGTAGGCACCACCGGCGGCATAGGGCTTCGTCGCGAGGATGCCGCCATCGGCGTACTGGGACATGCCCACCACGTTGGGCACCATGACCCAGTCGTAGCCGTCGACGAAGGCGCGGTGGAACCAGTCGGTGACCTGGGCAGGCTCCCATCCCCGCTGCATCGCATAGTTGCCCAGCACCATGAGGCGTGGGATGTGGTGGACCCACCCGTGGTCGCGAACATCGGCGAGGATGCCGGACAGGCAGGCCGCGTCGACGCTCTCCGCGTCGAGCTCGGAGAACCAGTCAGGAAGCGGCTCCGTGGCATCCAGCGCGTTCAGGTCACGGTACGAATCCGCGAGATGCCAGTACAGGTGCCAGACGAAATCGCGCCATCCGATCACCTGGCGGACGAAGCCCTCCACCGAGGCGAGCGGGGCGTCGCCCCTGTGGTACGCCTCCTCGGCTCGCGCGACCACCTCCCTCGGGTCGAGCAGTCCCAGGTTCATCGGTGCCGACAGCAGCGAGTGGGCCATCCACGGATCCGCCGACAGCATTGCGTCCTCGTGGGGGCCGAACGAAGCAAGGCGATGGGCGATGAAGCCGTCGAGCAGGGCCAGCGCCTCCCCGCGGGTGGCGGCGAAGCGTCGCGGGCCATCGCTGCCGAGGAACGACACGTGTCCGTCCCGCTCCCACCGATCGAGGTCGTCCCGCACCTTCAGGTCGATCTCGTCCTCGATCGGCCATTCAGGCTCGGCGACGCCGAGCGTGGGCGTCCGAGGCGGTGGCTCTCGGTTGTCGGCGTCGAAGTTCCACCGTCCGCCGACAGGCTCGTCATCCTCCATCAGGACGTGCAGGCGGCGTCGGGCGTCGCGGTAGAAGTCCTCCATGAGAAGGCGGCGGCGACCGCGCGACTTCACCCACGCGTCGAAGACCTCCATCGACGTCGCGAAGCCGCGCGCGGGCAGCACGTCGATGTCGCGGCGCCCGACTGCAAACCGCAGTGCCGCCGACGACGTGGGGTGGCAGACGCTGAGGGGCTCAGCCACGTCGTCCAGGGCCTGCGCGTAGGTATCCGTGCTCACGTAGGTGCACTGCCCGCCGAGCTCGGCTGCGCGATGGCGCATCGCCGAGAGGACGAGATGCGCCTTGGCACGATGGAAGCGGCGTCGGGCGAACACGCTCCGCGCCTCGATCATGAGCACCGGCTGATCCGGAGCGTCCAGGAAGTGCGGGCCTAGCTGGTCACCAAAGAGCCAGCGCATGGTCACGAGCCCAGTCAATCGGATGTCTCAGCCTTCCGCTGCCCACGGGCGTCAGGGCCGGTCGCGGCAGGCATCCGTTGCGAATCGAGATGGTTCCCGGGAGACGGTTCGGGCACTAGACCGCGAAGGAGCGGACGAACCTGCGCTGACCGGGAGTCTCGACAGCACGTCGGTGGTAGTTCGCGCGCACGAATGCCACCGCCTCATCACCCGGCACCCCATCGAGCGCGGCCAAGCAGGCCATCACGGTCCCCGTGCGTCCGCGGCCGCCACCGCAGGCGACCTCCACCCGCTCGTCGGCGCAGCGTTCCCACGTGAGCCTGATGAGTCGTGCTGCGTCGGGGAGGAACCTCGGCACCCGGAAGTCCTTCCACCGGATCCAGTCCGATGGCCAGGGCGTCGGGTTGGGGACGTGGCCCAGTAGGTAGAGCCCGTAGTCGGGCTGCATGCCCTCTGGCAGCGTGTGCCTCAGCGCTCGTCCGCGGACACGCCGGCCCGATGGCAGCGTGAGAACCCCCGGCGCGCTCGGATCCCACGTCATCGGCCCACCGTAGGGGACCTCTCGCTATCCCTGAAGACGAGCGCGGGCGGGAAGGCTCCGGCCCGCTGATCGACTCACGCGCCGGGAGTGTCAGCCGTTGGCCGGTGGACGCCAGTTCAGCGGTGGCGGTGGGTCGATCGCCGGCTGAACGATGCGGCCCTCGAGCGGCTGGGTGGGCGCGTCGGGTGCCCGTGGCATGGGGGGTGTCGGCGGTGGTGAGGGCACGGGTGCCGTAGGTGGGGTCTGCACGTAGACGACGGGGTTGGCGGTCTGCATGACGACGACGTTGGTGGTCCCGCTCCCGCCGACGACCGCCATGACCAGGGCGGCGATCCAGCCGAGGAAGGTCCAGCCGAGCAGCAGGTTGACCGCGAACACCGCCCATTGGGTGCTGGAGTTGCGGGTCGCGGCGATCGCCCACGGCAGCATGTAGCCGAGCGACAGCACGGCGATGATCCAGGCGATGACGATGACCGCAGTGTTCGGCCCTCGCGACGTCGACACCGCGACGGTGCGCGTGTTCGCCCCCGTGTACGCCGGGACCGGCGCCGCATACGTCGGAACCACGGCGCCCGGTGCAGCGGTGGCGGACGGCTGCCAGTGCGAGGTCCATGCCTGACCGTCGTAGTAGCGGTCCATCCCTGCATGGGACGTGTCCGGGTACCAGCCTGCGTTGTACGTCATCGAGGCCCCCACTCTGTAGACGACTGCTGCGAACGCTAGCGCTGCGGGCTGACGGCTGCCCAGCCGAGGAGGCGGTCACCCGCCAGAGCGACGGCGTACTGTGGCAGCGTGCCCACCTCGATCGGACCACTGGCGGATTTCGCCCTCGACAAGCCCACCCAGGTCTCCATCGGCGGCGAGGGCTACCTCGTCATCCGACGGTCGCAGTCACCCGACGAGGTGTGCGTCGTCCGCGACCGCTGCCCCCATGCCGGCCTGAGCCTCAGTCGCGGTCCGCGTGGCGGCTACGCCGACGGGGTCATCACTTGTCCGTGGCACAACTCGAGCTTCGACGTCTGCTCGGGCGCGAACCTCGACTGGACTCCCGGCTTCGCCGGCATCACGGCGCCCTCGTGGTCGCGACGCCTCATCGCCATGGGGAAGTCACCCGCACCGTTGACTGTCCTCGCCACAACCGTCCTGGACGGCGTGGTCGTCGTCGACGACTAGGACCACTCAGGCTCGACACCGCATCTGCAAGGGATCACTGCCATGGCACACGTTGTCTTCACCGTCACGCGCGACCTGCCGCTCCCCGCCGATGCCGTCTTCGGCGAGCTGATCGACTGGAGGGGCCACGCCGACTGGGTCCCCCTCACCCGCGTGAAGATCCTCACCGGCGACGGTGGCCCGGGCACCGAGTTCATCGCGACCTCCGGGGTCGGTCCCCTCGCCCTTCCGGACCGCATGCGCGTCGACACGCTGGACCCGGTGGCCATGACCGTCGGCATCACGAAGATCGGCCCGGTGCTCACCGGGGTCGTGCGGCTGTCGGTCACGTCGACGGGTGCGCGTTCATGTCGGCTCGTCTGGGTCGAGGACATCACTGTCCCTGTGGTGCCCCAGTTCCTCGCTGCCCCCGTTGCGGCTGCAGCGCGCCGCGGATTCGAGACATCGATCACCCGGATGGCGAAGCAGATGCGCGCCCGGTGACGTGATGGTCAGCTGAGGCCGAGCTCGCGGGCGGCGGCGTTCGCCGCTCGAGCACCCGACATGCGTCGCAGGAGCAGCAGCCCGTCGAGGGTCGCCACGGCTGCCAGCGCCTGCTGGCGGCGCTGCGCGCGAGTGGACGCTGCCACCCTCGGCTCCAGCCAGGCAACCCACCCCTCCATCAGCCGAGGGGCGAGCGACGCATAGGGCTCGATACGCGCACTGGCGAGCCCGACGATCTCGAAGAAGACCGCGAAGACCGGATCGGCGGCAGGTGAGGCGAGGTGCGGCCAGGCACGCCGCTGCAGGTCCAGCACGGGGAGAGGGGCGTCGCCGAACGCGTCCGCAAGCGTCTCCTGCAGGCGCAGGCCCAGTGCCTCGATCACCGAGGTCACCAGGTCGTCCTTGGTGGGGAAGTAGTAGACGACCGTCCGGTCGCTGATGCCGAGACGCTGTCCGACCGATCCGAAGGTCAGAGCACCGATCCCCGACTCGGCTGCGAGCCCGGTGGCCGCGGCCAGCAGGTCCTCACGCGAGTGCTTGTATCCCACCCCTTGATCGTATTCGTGCCGTCGTCTACTCTCTATCTGTAGTCAGCACTACATATTCAGGAGGTCGTGAATGGCTCAGAAGAGCGCCCGTGCCGCAACGGTTGGATTCGTGGTGGGCGCGCTCGTCGCGCTGGTCTTCGCCATCGTCATCCGGCTCGTCCCCGCCTTCCTCTTCCTCGAGACCCCGTGGCGCGTGGTCGTCTACGTCCTGTGCGCGCTCGCTGCGCCGCCCACGGTCTGGTTCCTCCAGGGCGTGGCCCGGGCCGGACGTCTCGACCAGCGGCTGGTGTTCACCTGGGCGGCGGCAGGCGCGATGACCTTCGACGGGCTCGCGATCGGCTTCATTCCCGAGCTCTACGGCCAGACCGGCGATGCCCTCGCCTGGGCGGCGTCGGCCCTGCTCTTCGCCTTCGCCAGCCTGATCGTCGCCGGGCAGCTCATGCTCGGCCGGGTGGTTCCCGCTCAGGCCGCACCGATCACGGCGTGACCGCCGCTGCCCCGTCGACTGACCTCAGCGGGGCAGCGCCGCGAGGACGTCGCTGACGAGCTGGCAGCCGTCGAACTGGCCTGAGTTGAACGTCCAGCCCAGCCGCACGATGACGGCATCGCGCGAGGGAACGGCCGCGATGATCTGGCCCCAGTGCCCCTCCATGGCGATGGTGTCCTCGGGGACCCCCGGGTAGGTGCGGCACGAGCCTCCGACGGGGTCGCCGAGCAGCCACGTCTGGGCTCCGTAGCCGGCTCCCTCGCCCTCGGCCAGCGCCCGCGTCGTCGCCAGGTCGAGCCAGCCCGCAGGGAGCACCGGTGTGCCGTTCCACTGGCCGTCGTCCAGCATGAGCTGGCCGAGTCGGGCCCAGTCCGCGGTGCTTGCCCACTGGTACGACGACCCCACCCAGGTGCCGCTCGTGTCGGTCTCAAGCGTCGCCGACGTGAGGCCGATCGGCTCGAAGAGCGCCGTGCGGGGGTAGGCCCAGTACTCCTCGTCGGTCTCGAACTGCCCGCGGACGACCGCCGCCAGGATGTTGGATGTGGCGCTCAGGTACTCCCAGTGGGTGCCGGCGGGGAACTCGGCCGGCTTCGAGGCCGCGAAGGCCGCCATGTCCGGCTCGCCGTACAGCATCTGCACGACGTCGCCCGTCGTGGCGTAGGACTCGTCGTCCTCCAGCCCCGACAGCATGAACATGAGGTCCGCCACGGTGATCTCGGCCCGCGAGTCCGCACGCCACTGCTCCACCCAGGCGGGGGCACGCCCGGCTGGGAAGGCGTCGACCACCGGGGTCTGGATGTCGAGGCCCACCTCGGAGAACCGCTTGTAGGCCAGCATCGCCGCCACCGTCTTGGTGGCCGACCAGCCGTGCAGTGCGGCCTCGGCTGGGATGTCGTCGGACTCGCGAAGCGCCAGCAGGCGTCCGCCCTGCACCACGGCGACGCCACGGGCGTTGGCGGCCGTGGGGTCCCCCTGGCCGACGAACGCCGCCTCGACCACCGCGTTGAGCGGGGCGATGTCGATCCCATCGGTGCTGAGCGCGTCGCCGACGGGCCACTCCCCCGGGAGCGGGTCGCCGGGCACGTACGGCTGGGCGGCCGAGTCCGTCTGCTCGTCGAGCACGCACCCGCGGTCGGGCAGCAGCGACGCCTGGCGTGAGATGAAGTAGAGGAAGCGCGATGTCACGGTGTGCGCCTCGGCGTCGATGCTCGTCCCGATGATGCTCAGGGCACCGCTTGCCGGAAGCACGTCCTTCGCCATGAGCTCCGTCGCATCGGCCGGTCGTCCGCCCACGAACGCCGACGAGCAGACCGTCTTGGCCGCCATGCCGGCGGCGTTCTGCGGGATCTGGACGTACAGGAGGTAGCCGAACGCAGCCCCGATGAGCACCACCACGACGATCGCAAGGACGATCAGCGTCCGTCCGATCACTCGGCCTGCCTTCGCCATGCACCCTCCAGCCCTGCCCGTCCACCGACGACCGCGATTGTGTCAAGGACGGCTGCATGGGGTGGGCAGATCGACAGAGTGCGGTCGTGCGGCACCCCTGATCCGGCGCGACCGCCGGTAGCCGTGGCTGCACGCGCTCTAGTGGTTCGAGTCCGCCCCAGTGACCCACACCAGCGCTTCGGCCTGCTCGCTGTCGTCGAACACCCTGATACGGGTCGGCATGATCCATGCGAACGCGTTGACGGAGTGGCGCACCCAATCCTTGTCACTCACGACGGCCATTCGTTCGAATCGACCAAAGTGCTCCGTTCCGACCACGGCGTCATCCCACAGGGCGCCGCCGCTGTAGCCAGTGAACTCGTCTCCCAGCACATACAGGACGCGGATGCGCTCGTGGCGTGCCAGCGCCGCGCGCACCGCCGGGTCGAGGATGTCGCGGTAGTCCGCAGCCGTCACCTCACCCTTCGCGACGAAGCCCACGACGTCGGCAGGCAGACCTGTCATCAACTCGATCATCGAGCGCCTCCCAGGTTGTCGTCCCTCTCAACGGTAGTCGCGGGATCGCCCGGACGGCGGCCGAGCGGAAGTCCAGGCCAGTGGGACGTCGTGTCACTAGGTCAGGCAACAGCCCGCCATGGGCACCGCCCGACCCCGGAGTCCGGTCGTCCAGCGCTACCCGAACCAGCGGGGCATCCGGCCGATGTGCATGCGGGTCCCCGGCACGACCGCCTGGCACCGGTTGCGCGCATCGCAGGTCCGCGTGGCGTAGTAGGGCACCGTGAACGCGCCGGTGTGCCCCGTGCTCGTCCACGCCACCATCGACGCGACGCCACCCCGGTCGATCCGGCAGATCCGCACATGCCTGCTGCGGCAGTCGACGAGGGCGTTCGCCAGCCAGCCGTGCGTCGCCTGGTAGGCGGTAGCACCCGGGTAGCCGGTGTTCATCGTGATGCCCAGCAGGTTCTTCCGCGGCGACCACGAGTACCAGTAGGTGCGCGCGAGGCCGAGCCGCACGCTGTCGAGGTAGGTCTGCGACACGTAGATCGCGGCCTTCGTCCCGCCGATGTCCTTGTCGGGGTATCGCGAGCCCGGACCCTTGATCCCGTAGTTGACCTCGGTGTCCCACAGCGGCCGGATCGGGGCCCGCGCATCGCGCAGTTCCGCTCTGGCCAGCCTCACGTACGTCGCCCGGAGGGCCGGCGTCGCGGTGCTGGGCCCGTACGTGTGGATCGCGAACACATCGACCGGCCAGCCCACGCGCCGAAGCTCACGAAGGTAGGCCGGGAAGAAGCGGTCGAACGCGCTCCTCAGCCGCACCGTGCTGCTCGCCGCCACCACCTCCGCCGTCGGGTCGAGCCGGCGGATGATCCGCTGCGCCTCCAGGGTGAGGCGCGCCAGTTGGCGCGACGTGCCCTGCCAGAACGTGGCGAGGTTGGCCTCGTTCCAGATCTGGTACGCCTC
>CALGTB010000063.1 GCA_937902285.1 uncultured Actinomycetes bacterium
GAGAAGTGCCTCAAGTGGTTTGTAACCACGTGGCGCTGGGCGAGAGGCGGCTGTACGCGATCGGACGTACCCCTGTCACTCTACCCGTGGCCCGTCCTGTCCGTCGAGGACGCCGTCGACGACTCCGTGCAGGCCCATCTCGTCAGCGACGTGCCGGTCGGGGTGCTGCTGAGCGGGGGGATCGACTCCACGCTCATCGCCGCGAGCGCCGCCCGCCGCGTTGAGGGCCTGCGCACCTACAGCCTGACGAACCCCGGCAATGCCGCGATCGACGAGTCCGAGTTCGCCCGGTGGAACGCCGCCGCCATCGGGGCCGTGCACACCGAGGTCCCGTTCAACCCTGCCGAGTCCCTCGACACCATCCGCGCACTCGTGCGTTCGTCCGGCGAGCCGTTCGGCGACCCGGCCTTCATCCCCCTGGCCACGCTGTGCGCACGGGTGGCCGACGACCTGAAGGTCGTCCTGGCCGGTGAGGGCGCCGACGAGCTGTTCGGCGGGTACCGGCGCTACGAGGTCGAGCGCTTCCGCGAGCGCGCCGTGCTGCGGACCGTGCTTCGCGGGGCAGGGCGGGCGCGCGGAGGCACCCGTCAGTACCTCACCTCGGCGCCGTCCCAGCGCACCCGCACCTGGGCATCCTGGGCCGAGCCCGACGACCTTCTCGCCCACTCGTGGCTGCTGTCGGCCGAGTGGCAGGCGGCGTCCGACCTGCTTCCCGCGTGCACGTCCGAGGCCCTCGCCCAGCGGCAGTTCGACTGGTCGCTCCTCCCGGCGAGCCCCCGGGGCCTCGGGCTTCCCCCGCACCGTGCCTACGACCTCACCCAGTGGCTGCCGAACGTGTTCCTGGAGAAGAGCGACCGCGCGTCCATGCTGCACAGCGTCGAGGTGCGCGTCCCCTTCCTCGATCCCGTCGTCGCGAGGTCCTCCATGACGGTGCGCCAGCGCGGCACCGGCAAGCTGCCCCTGCGTCGGGCACTCGAGCAGCTCGTCCCCACCGTGCGCCTTCCCGACCGCAAGATGGGCCTGAGCGTCGATGCCCGGGCACTGGTCACCTCGAGTGGCCTCGGCGACTATGTCGAGCTGGCCCTCCACGATCCCCGGTCGCCGCTGCTGGTCGAGGGCCGACGGTCAGGCACCCTGCTCACCGCCCGGGCCGAGCTGAACCCGGTGCTCGCGTTCCGGCTCGGCCTGATCGGCGTGTGGCTCGACGACGTCGCTCACCCGTCCGTGGTTCACTGACGTAGGATCACGCCAATGACGAGCGCGGAAGCGAGCCGGCCACAGTGAGTCGCTATCCCGATCCGCGCACCACGGCCCGCCGCGTCCGCCAGCGGGGCGTGGGCTGGGGGTTCACGCGCGTGTCGGAGGAGCTCCGCCGGCCCACCTACCCCCTGTCCGAGGCCGCCGGGTGGCAGGTCGAGAAGGTGCGTCGGCTGGTGCGCAGGGCATCGTCGGACCACCGTGCATCGCCGACGGGAGCCGACGTCGTCGCTGTCTACGAGTACACGGCGGGCAACATCAGCTTCGACTTCGCGTCGTTTCTCGTCTTCGCCGAGGCCTTCGCCCGACGCCAGGGCAAGCGGACGGTGTTCGTCGTCCTCGCGCCGCGCGACGAGCCTCGCTTCCCCAACCCCGAACTGCAGGCGGCCTACACCGTCGACAGCCAGGAGTGGCGCCTGACGAACATCCTCATCCCCCTCATGCAGCTGCACCCCGCGACGGTCGGGTACGCCATCGTGCCGGACGCCCGCGGGATCGATGCGTTCCTCGACGGCGCCCTGGTCTACCCGCCGCGGCTCAGCAGCACCTTCAGCCCCCTCGGCCCCGACGAGGACGTGCTGCCGACGATGCGCGCCACGGATTTCACCGGACTGCGCGCTCCGGCCCAGGCCGTGCGCTACGTCGATGAGTGGCGCAAGCACGTGGGCATCACCGACCCGATGGTCGTCATCACACTGCGGCAGCGCACCTACGACCCGCTGCGCAACAGCGACGTGCCGCAGTGGCTGGCCTTCGCCGACTGGGTCCGGACGCAGGGCTACGCACCCGTGTTCGTCACCGACACCGATGCGGCCTGGGGCCACATCGACGGGCTCGACGACTACGTCGTCATGCACGAGGCACCGTGGAACCTGCGACTGCGCATGGCGCTCTACCAGGCGGCCTACGTCAACCTCTTCTTCTCGAACGGCCCCGGGGCCCTCGCCTGGCTCAACCGCGACGTGAACTACGTGTTCTTCACCCCCGTCAACGAGGCCAGCCTGCACGCGAGCACCGAGGCCATCGAGCAGTTCGGGCTGAAGGTCGGCCAGGAGCGCTTCGACTTCGCGCAGCCGGCCCAGGTCTTCAGCTGGCAGACCGACACCGTCGAGCACATCCGCGACGAGTTCCTCCGCATCGTCACGACGATCGACGAGTGCCGGAAGCGGCCGACCGAGCAGACCGCCGACGTCGACCCGCCCGTCGTCGCGGGCATGACGGAACTGGCGTGGGTGTGCCCCGATCACGGCGCCCCCCTGACGTTCGACGGTGGATGGAGATGCCCGCACGGGTGCGGATTCCCCGTGTCGAATTCGGTGGCGCGGTTCCTCGGCGAGGACTCGTACTCGCTGAGCTTCGGGGTGCAGTGGAGCAAGTGGCCCAAGACCCAGCTCGACAGCCACACCGGCACCACGGTCACGCGTGACCGGCTGCGGGCGACGCTGGGGCCCGCGCTGTTCGACGGGCTTGCCGGGATGCGGGTCCTCGAGGTCGGATGCGGTCCGGGCCGCTTCACCGAGGTGCTGCTGGCCGAGGGAGCCTTCGTGTGCTCCGTGGACATGTCGGTGGCCATCGATGCCAACGTCGCGAACTGCCCGGCGTCCGAGCAGCATGTGGCGGCCCAGGCCGACGCCACCAACCTGCCGCTGGCCGACCGGCAGTTCGACCTCGTGCTCGCCCTGGGCGTCATCCAGCACACGCCCGACCCGGACGTCACCATGGCGCACCTGAGCCGTCATGCGGCGCCGGGCGGCTGGCTGGTGATCGACCACTACGGGACGGGGATCGTGCATCACCTGCGTGCCGCGCGGGCGTACCGGGCCGTCCTGCGTCGCATGGATGCCGACCGGGCCATGGAGGCGACCGACCGCCTCTACCGACGGTGGAGCCCCGTTCACCGTCGCGCCCGCTCGTACACCGCGCGCAAGGCCCTCGTGCTGCTGTCACCGATCGTCTACTACGACGAGGCCTGGCCACAGCTCGATGCCGAGCAGAAGCAGGAATGGGGCCTGCTCGACACGCACGACAGCCTGACCGACTTCTACAAGCACCGCCGGTCGGCCGGCCAGCTGCGCAGCCTGTTCGAGCGACTGGGCCTGCTCGACGTGTCCGTACGCCTCGTGGGCCTCGTCCTGGTCGCCAAGGGACGTCGCCGGCCCTGACGCACGCGGTCAGGCTCGGTCGGCGAGCCGTCCTCTGGCCTCGAGCCACGGTCCCTCGCTGTCGAGCTCGGCGAACAGCTCAAGGTACGACGCCGCCATGCGACGCGAGCTGTACCGCTCGACACCGAGGCGGTGAGCCGCAGCGCCGAGCCGAGCGGCGAGCCCCGTGCCGGGCTCGACCAGCGATCGGATGGCCGCGACGACGGGCTCGGTGAGTCGCGGCTCCACCAGGAGCGCGTCCTCGTGGTCGGTGAACACGTCCCGGACTCCCGGCACGTTGCTCGCGATGATCGGCAGTCCCGCCGCGCACGCCTGGATGAGCGACATGCTGAACGCCTCGCCGTCCGTGAGCTGCGCGTAGATGTCGAGTCGGTCGAGGAACTCCGGGATCTGCGACTCGGGGACATGGCCGAGCAGCTCGACCCGGTCGTTGACGCCGAGCTCGTCGACCAGGGCGCGCACCGACGCGTGCGTCGGCCCGTCGCCGGCGAGGATCAGGCGCGGGCAGCGATCGCCCCACTCCTCGCGCAGTGCGGCGATGACCCGGACGAGCGACGCGAAGTCCTTGCCCGGGACGAACCGGGCGGCCATGCCGATCGTGATCGGGTCACCCCACATCCCGTCTCCGCGGGGCCGGAAGCGGAACCGCTCGACGTCGACGCCGTTGGGGATGACCCGGCGGCGGCGCAGGCCGCGCAGGGGAAGGTGCCGCAGGGGGTAGCCCGCCATGTTCTCGGCCGTCAGGAAGACGACGGCCTGTCCCCACATGACCGACGACGCCGACTGGACGTTGACGATCCACGACCGCGAGGGCAGCGAGTGGCTCTCGCGCGTGACCAGGTGCAGGGGCTGCCGGGTCGCCAGTCGGCCGAGCGCGATGGGCGTGGTGTGCCGAAGGGTGTGCATGACGACGACGCGGGACCTGATCCGGCGCCCGGCCTGAAGGGCCGTCCACATGGATGCGAGATCGGCGCGACGGCGGATCGCCACCGGCTCGACGAACTCCACGCCGGTCCACGAGCCGGCGGTGCTGGCGATCGCCTCGGCCGGTGCCACGGCGACCACCCCGCTCGTGACGCCGACCGCCCCGAGCTCGCGGGTGAGGGTGTTGACGACCGACAGGTGGCCGCCGAGACCGCCGAAGCACACGTGGAGCACATCGGCGGAGGGCACGGTTCGTGAGTGTAGGGGGCGCGACGACGACGC
>CALGTB010000064.1 GCA_937902285.1 uncultured Actinomycetes bacterium
CACGATGGTCTCGGGCGTGAGGACCGGCTCGACCCCGATGACGCGCTCGAGGGGCTTCAGCTCGCCGGCGTGGTCGCCCTCGTCGACACGACCCACGACGATCGCGTCGGTGAGCCGGCCGGCGAAGCGGACGCGGACGCGGGAGCCGACCACAGCGGCGTCGGCGCTCAGCGGCACCGCGTAGTCGAAGACCCGGTCGAGGTGCGGGAGCGACGAGTCGATCACGACCTGTGCCACCGGCCGCGTCGGCGCAGCGGGCACGGCCGCAGCCGCCCGTGCCCTCGAGGGGCGGGGTGCTGGCCTCGGCACGAGCTCGAGCTGGTCGGGGCCGTCGGCCCCGCCCGTCGCGCTCACGGCCGGCTGTCGCGTGGCGGGATCAGACGCCCGCCGCGGCCTTGAGGTCGTCGGCGCGGTCGATGCTCTCCCACGTGAACGTCGGCCCGACCGCGGTGCGCTTGCCGGGATCCTCCGCGTCGAGCAGCCAGTTGCTGCCCTGCGGGCGGCCGAAGTGCCCGTAGGCGCTCGTGACCCGGTAGATCGGGCGCAGCAGGTCGAGGTCGCGGATGATCGCCGCCGGACGGAGGTCGAACACGCTCAGCACCGCCTGCTGGATCTGCTCGTCGGGGATGACGCCCGTGCCGAACGTCTCGACGAAGACGCCGACCGGGTGAGCCTTGCCGATCGCGTAGGCGACCTGGACCTCGCAGCGCGTCGCCAGGCCAGCAGCCACGACGTTCTTGGCCACCCACCGCATGGCGTACGCCGCCGAGCGGTCGACCTTCGACGGGTCCTTGCCGGAGAACGCCCCGCCACCGTGCCGGGCCATGCCGCCGTAGGTGTCGACGATGATCTTGCGGCCCGTGAGCCCGGCGTCGCCCATCGGGCCGCCGACCTCGAACAGGCCCGTCGGGTTGACGAGCAGCCGGTAGTCGCGGGAGTCGAGGTCGATGGTGTCGAGGACCGGGTCGATGACGTGGCGGCGGATGTCCGGGGTCAGCATGTTGTCGAGGCTGACGTGGGCCTTGTGCTGCGTCGACAGCACGACCGTGTCGATCTTCACGGGCCGGTCGTTCTCGTCATAGGCGATGGTGACCTGCGTCTTCCCGTCGGGAAGGAGGTAGGGCACGGTGCCGTCCTTGCGGACCTCGGTGAGGCGCTCGGCGAGCCGATGCGCGAGCGAGATCGGCAGCGGCATCAGCTCAGGCGTGTCGTCGCAGGCATACCCGAACATCAGGCCCTGGTCGCCGGCGCCCTGCCGGTCGAGCGGGTCGGCACTGCCCTCGGCGCGCTCCTCGAAGGCGTCGTCGACGCCCTGGGCGATGTCCGGGGACTGCTTGCCGATGGACACCGAGATGCCGCACGACGCGCCGTCGAAGCCCTTGACCGAGGAGTCGTACCCGATGCCGAGCACCGTCTCGCGGACCAGCGTCATGACGTCGGCGTAGCCGCTCGTCGTCACCTCGCCGGCGACGTGGACCTGGCCGGTCGTGAGCATGGTCTCGACGGCGACCCGGCTGCGCGGGTCCTGCCGGAGAAGGTCGTCGAGGATCGCGTCGCTGATCTGGTCGGCCATCTTGTCGGGGTGGCCTTCGGTGACGGACTCGGACGTGAACAGGCGATGCGACACGTGACTCCCCTAGGTGAAGGTGAGCGCCCATCCTATCGGCACTCTCAGACGAGCAGGCGACCCACCGCGTCCCACACGGCGTCGGCCACCTCGGCCTTGTCCGTGAGCGCGACGTCGACGCGCGAGCCGTCCCGCCCGAGGATCACGACCTCGTTGTCGGGTCGCCCGAACGTCCGGCCGTCGCTCACGTCGTTGACCACCAGCAGGTCGCAGCCCTTGCGCTCGAGCTTCTGCCGTGCGAGCTCCAGGACGTCGTGGCCGGCGTCGCCGGTCTCGGCCGCGAAGCCGACGATGACGGGGCTCGGCCGGTCACCTCGCGCCTCAACGAGCTCGCGCAGCACGTCCGCGTTCTGGGCCAGCGGGATGCTGACGTCGGCTGCCGCGTCGGAGCGCTTGATCTTGTGCTCGCCCACGGCATCGGGGCGGAAGTCGGCGACCGCCGCGGCCATGACGACGATGTCGGCCTCCCCGCTCGCCTCGCGCACGGCGACGCGAAGCTCGTCGGCGGTCGCCACGCGGACGACCCGGGCACCCGCTGGCGGCGGCACGTCCATGTGGGCGGCGACGAGCGTGACCTCGGCGCCGCGGGACAGCGCCGTGCGCGCCAGCTCGACGCCCTGCCGTCCGCTGCTCACGTTCCCGATGAACCGGACAGGGTCCCAGGGCTCGCGGGTGCCCCCGGCGCTGACGACGATGCGCCGGCCGGCGAGGTCGTGGTGGTCGCCTCCGCCGCGCCTGAGCACGTCGTGGACGGCGGCCACGATGGCCGGCGGATCGGGCAGGCGGCCGGCCCCCGAGTCGGCACCGGTCAGCCGGCCCACGGCCGGATCCAGGACGATGACGCCCCGCGCGCGCAGCTGCGCCACGTTGTGCCGGGTGGCCGGGTGCTCCCACATCTCGGTGTGCATCGCGGGGCAGAGGACGACCGGGCACCGCGCGGTGAGCAGGACGTTGGTGAGCAGGTCGTCGGCGATGCCGTGCGTGGCCCGGGCGATCAGGTCGGCGGTCGCCGGAGCGACGACGATGCAGTCGGCCTCCTGGCCCAGCCGCACGTGCGGCACCCGCTCGACGGACTCCCAGACGCTGGTGGCAACCGGCCTGCCCGAGAGGGCAGACCACGTGGCCGCGCCGACGAAGTTGAGGGATGCAGCGGTGGGAACGACGGTGACGTCGCAGCCGGACTCCGCGAGTCCGCGCAGGACCTCGGCCGCCTTGTAGGCCGCGACCCCTCCGGAGACCCCGAGGACGACGCGGTGCCGAGCGCGCGGGATGGAGGCCTCAGCATCCACGCGGCGCACCCGGGAGTCGCCGGTCAGGCGTTGTCGTCGGACGATTCCTCGACCACGAGGTCCTCGTCGATCGGCACGGACACGAGCAGGCCCGCATCGATCTCGCGCAGGGCGATGGACAGCGGCTTCTCCTGGACGTGGGTCTCGACCAGCGGGCCGACGTACTCGAGCAGCCCCTCGCCGAGCTGCGAGTAGTACGCGTTGATCTGGCGGGCACGCTTCGAGGCGTAGATCACCAGCGAGTACTTGGAGTCGGTCTTCTCCAGCAGCGCGTCGATCGAGGGATGGGTGATGCCCAGGGGCTGGGTGGAACTGCTCACGTCAAAGCCTCATTCGTCGGGATTGCCCGGTGCACGTGGGTCGAGGTCGACGGTGCCACCGGTCGGATCGGCTACCCATGCTAGCAAGGCCTGGGCGCACTCCCCCACATCGGCGTTCACGAGGACCACATCGAACTCGTCCGCGGCGGCGAGCTCCTCACGCGCTGCCTGCAGGCGCCGGGCCACCGCATCGTCCGATTCGGTCCCCCGGCCGACCAGGCGGGCGGTCAGGGTCTCCCACGACGGCGGCGCCAGGAAGACGAGGAGGGCGCCCGGGACGGCGGTGCGCACCTGACGCGCACCCTGCACCTCGATCTCGAGGAGGACCGGGTGCCCGGCACGTCGTCGCTCCTCGACCGCCGCGCGCGGGGTGCCGTATCGGTTGCCGGCGAACTGCGCCCACTCCAGCAGTCCCCCGGTGCTCACGAGCTCGTCGAACCGCTCGGGGCTGGTGAAGAAGTACTCCCGGCCCTCCTGCTCCCCCGGGCGCGGCGCCCGGGTGGTGGCGCTCACCGACAGCCAGATGGCCGGATTGCGGCGCAGGGCCTCGGCGACCACGGTGCTCTTGCCGACCCCGGAAGGTCCGGACACGACCACGAGCGGTGCGGTCATCTCCCCTCCCGGCGGAGCTCGGCGATGAGGGCGACCCGCTGGCGGTGGCCGAGTCCCTGGATCCGGCGGGTGGGTGCGATCTGCAGAGCGCTCATCATCCGCTCGGCGCGGACCGCCCCGATGCCGGGGAGGCTCTCGAGCAGCCAGGCCACGCGCAGCCCTGCCCACACCCGGTTGTCGGAGGCGCCCTCGACCACGTCGGCTCCGGTGAGGTGCCGTGACTTGAGGTCGGTGCGCAGCCGGGCGCGCTCGAGCCGCGCCGCCAGGGCCGACGCGAGGGCGGCCGACCGCTGCTCGTCGGAGCGGGGCGGGACGCTCATGCCAGCTCCCGGGCGATCGCCCGCGCTGCGGCGCCTGGGTCGGTCGCCCCGGTGATGGGCCGGCCGATCACCAGCAGGTCGGCCCCGTCGGCGATGGCCCGGGCCCGCGTGGCCACCCGGCGCTCGTCGTCCACGGACC
>CALGTB010000065.1 GCA_937902285.1 uncultured Actinomycetes bacterium
TGGCCTTGGCAGGCGTGGAGACCCTCGTGCTCATGCCCTCCTCGACCGAGGCCGACCCCGCGGACTACCTGCGCTTCGCGGCGACGGAGGTTGCCCCGCTCGTGTGATGGCCCGACCAGCGTTCGACTCCACACCCCAAGGACGCAAGAATGCGCCGGTGACCATCGCTGACCCCGCTGAGGCCGCCACCATCCGCCACGTCGTCCACATCAGGCTGGACCCAGCACTCGACCCCGACGTGCGCGTGCTCCTGGAGAACGACCTGCGGCAGCTCGCGGACGCGCATCCGCATGCCCTGCGCGCCTCGCTTCATCGCGACCTTGACCGCAGGCCGAACGCATCCGTATCGGCCACCTGGATGGTCTCCATGGACTTCGCCTCGATGGCCGACTTCGAGGCCTACCTGGTGAGCCCGCTGCACCGCGACTTCCTGCAGACCCACCAGCCGTCCATGGCCTTCATCACCGCCATCCAGGTGCCGATCGACTGATGCGTCGCTGACGACGCAAACGGCTCGTCGGCGCCCATCGTCGCTCCTCCAGCGCATGGCTACAGTGACGCAGATGAGTGACGAGCAGACCGTGATCGTGGTGGGGGCGGGACTGTCCGGGCTGGCGACGACCCTCGGGGTCGCGTTGCGCGGTGGACGCGTCGTCGTCCTGGAGTCGAGCGACATGGTCGGGGGAGCGGCCGCCTATTCCGGGGGCATGGTGTGGGTCGGGGCTAATCACGTGGCCGAGCGCGAAGGAATCCACGACGACCTCCATCTCGCCGAGGCGTACGTCCGCGACCTGACCAAGGACCACCCCGACCTGCTGGATGAAGCGGCCATGACCCGCTGGCTGGAGACGGCGCCGGACGCCATGCGCTACTGGGAGGACACCGGCGCGATCCGCTGGGAGATCATCCCCGATCTCGCCGACTACCACTCCGAGGCGGCGGGCGCGCTGGACGTGGGCCGCTACCTCACCAACGCGGTCATCGACGGGTCCGTGCTGGGCGAGTGGCGCGACCGGCTGCGTGTCAGTCCCAACTTCCCCGTCGGCATGACCTACGCCGATATGCACGTGAAGGGCCGCCGCTCCTCCCACGTCGACCGACGCGAGGAGGAGGACGAGATCGCCCAGCACGCCGGTGTGCCGGCTTTCGGCAGGACGGATGTCACCGCACCCACGCACGCCGCCGAGTCCGACCCGCTGACGTTCGGCACCGGCGTCGTGGCGAGCTTCCTCGCCCGCGTGCTCCGCGAGCCCGGGGTGGAGATCCGGCTGTCCACCCCGGTCACCGGCCTCCTCACCGACGAGGCCGGGACCGTGATCGGCGTGCGAGCAGACTCCCCCGCCGGACCCGTGGAGCTGCACGGTCCCGTGGTCCTCGCGACCAGCACCTACGACTGGAACCCCGAGCTCGTCGAGGAGTTCCTCGGGCTCGGGCCGGAGGACTTCAGCAGCCTGGCTCCCACGAGCCTCACCGGCGACGGCATCACGATGGCCCGCAGGATCGGCGCAGCGGTCGCTTACGTGCCGCCCACGCGTATTCCGATCGTGCCGGGCTGGAGCTCCCGGTCGGACACCGGCGTCTCCAACGGTCCCGAGTACGCGCTGCCGCACTGCCTCATGGTCGACAGCAGCGGCCGCCGGTTCTGCGACGACTCCTACTGGGTCACCATCGTGCGCGGCGCACTGAACCCCGATGATCGTCACCTTCCGTTCTTCCTCATCTGGGACGAGCAGCATCACCGCAAGTACGGACTCGGCCTGACGCCGCCCGGTGGGGAGTACCCCCCGGAGTTCGTGAAGTCCGCTGACGACGTGGCCGGCCTCGGCGAGAGGCTCGGCATCGACGGGGTCGCGCTCGCGCGGACCGTCGCGGCCTTCAACGAGCATGCCGAGCGCGGTGAGGACCCCGAGTTTGGGCGAGGCAGCGTCCCGTTCATCCTCCGGTTCGCCGGCGACCCCGCGCACTCCCCCAGCCCGGTGCTGGGCCCCCTGTCGGAGCCGCCTTACTACGGCACGCGCCTGAAGTTCGTCGGCACGGGGATCGGATCGAGCGGGCTGCATGCCGACGCTGACGGCCATGTCCTCGGCGAGGGCGGCACCGTGATCCCCGGACTGTTCGCCGTAGGCTCGGTCGCGGCCCTCACGACCATGGGCAGCGGCTACAACAGCGGCTTCGCGCTCGGCCGCGGCCTCACCCTTGCGTACCTCATCGCCCAGGAGCTCGTGCCGCACTCGTGACTCGAACTGGCGAGCCCACTCCCGACGCCTAGTCCTTGCGCATGAACGGGGCGAACGGCTGCACGGGCCCGCCCCGCAACTGCTCGATGAGCTCCTCGCTCAGGTCACCGAGGAGTTCGCCATGCACTGATGCCGTCGCCAGGATCGCCGCCGACAGGTCATCACCGATGTGTGCGAGGTGCTCCATCAGCGCGGCAGTGTTGGCGTACTCCTCGACCACGAGCGCCTCCGACTCGTCGGAGTTCAGGAAGATGTCGTAGCGGAGGGTGCCCGTGTCCCTCGCCCGGACGATCTGCATGCAGAGGCCCGAGAGGCGCTTGAAGTCCTCGACCCTGCCCTCGTGGAATCTGAAGCGCGCGATGCCCAGCAGTCGACTCATGCGCCGAGCCTTTCACCTGGGGCGAGACCGCGTCGTCCATCAGTCGGAACGACACAGCGGGTTTGTGGGTCGCCGGGGGCTCGAACCCCCTTGCGAGCAATGTCAGGGCAGTTCCAGCCACTCGGCGGACGATCCGGGTTCCCCCTCACCGGCCGTCACAACAGCGAAGCCGTCTGCGCCAGCGAGCCCCCTCAGCATGCCCGAGCCGATGTGCTCCATCGCGAAGACCCGTTCGCCCTCCCGTCGGCACGGGACAAGGCGGGTCTTCGCTCCCTGCGAGGAC
>CALGTB010000066.1 GCA_937902285.1 uncultured Actinomycetes bacterium
CGCGAGGCCCCAGCGGTAGCCCGCCAGGCTCCCGTCCGCGCGGATGACCCGATGGCAGGGAACCGCCAGGGCCACGGGGTTGGTCGCGCAGGCACGAGCGACGGCACGCACGGCCGACGGGCGGCCGACGGCCGCAGCCACCTCGCCGTAGGTGCGCGTCTGGCCGGCCGGGATCTCGCGCAGGGCACTCCACACCCGGGCCTGGAAGGCCGTGCCGTGCACATCGACGGGGATGTCGGCGGCCGGCTGGCCCGCACAGAGAGCGCGCAGTGCGGTCATCACGTCAGCCATGGCCGCATCGTCCCGCTCGAGGATCGCGTGCGGGAACTCGGCCCGGACATCGCGCTCGAGGTCTGCTGCCCGGCCGATCCGCACCGCCGCCAGGCCACGCGGTGTCGCCACCGCGATCACGTCGCCGAGGTCGGTCGTTGCCACGGACCACAGCAGCAGCGCCTCCGGTGCGCCAGCGAGGTACTCCGACGGCGTCATGCCGAGCCGTCGCGCAGCCTCGTCGTAGAACCCCCGCACCGACCCGTAGCCCGACGAGAAGGCGGCGTCGAGCACCGTGCCGGACGACTTCAGCATGGTGCGTGTGCGGTCGGTGCGGACAGCCTGCCCGAACTGGCGCGGGGTCACCCCCAGCACCTCGGCGAAGTCCCGCTGCAGCTGGCGTGCGCTGCAGTGCAGCTCGCCGGCCAGCGTTGCGGCCGGAAGCGGGCCGCCCGCCCGTGACATGGCGTCGCAGGCGGCCGCAACGCGCTGGCGTGGTGTCGACATGCCGCAAAGGTAGGCGCTGACGAGCACGGCCGGCACTCCGCTTAGCGACACGTCCGAAGGCCCGCGCCCCTCTCGCCGCGGAACCAGCCGCGAGTGCGATGAACGGGAACCCTCGATGGCTGCCGAACGTCCATGACAGTGCCGTACATTTCCCCCGACGCCCGAAGACCAAGGAGCCGACCATGACCCGCGCACGACGTCGCATCGGAGCAGCGGCCCTCGCCGCCTCGGCCCTGCTGATCGCGGTTGCGGCACCCGCCACGGCCGGGGACGTGTCGTCCGCCGGTACGAAGAGCCCGGTCGGAGACTGGCGCACGCGGACGAACGGCGTGACGCAGACGATCACGTTCACCTCCGACGGCACGGTGTTCGGCGACGCCGGCTGCAATCGGTTCACGGGTGCCTACACGACCGACGGTGGCAGCATCACGATCGGCCCCCTCGCCACGACCCTCATGGCCTGCGAGCAGCCGGTGATGGACGCCGAGCAGACCTTCCTCGTGCGGCTCCAGGCCGCCGTCTCCTACCGTGCCAAGGCCGAGACCCTGCGTATCTACGCGCCGAAGGACCTCATCCGCTTCGTCGCGAACTGAGGAACCCCCGCCTGCCCCGCTGCACGCCGGTCAGGCGTCCTGGTCGACTCGACGTGCGTCCATCCACAGCACCAGTTCCTGGACGGACATGGGCCGGGCCGTCGTGAAGCTCTGCACGTAGCAGCGGCCGATCGGCGTGA
>CALGTB010000067.1 GCA_937902285.1 uncultured Actinomycetes bacterium
CGGGCCGCGCGGGCCGGCCCGCGCTCGCCCTCGGGGTGGAAGAACAGGCTCGGGTCCTCGCCTCGGCAGGCGCCGTGCATCTGCCAGTCCCACAGGTCCGCGTTGGGGCCGGGGAGTCGGGATACGTCAGCCATCGTGCTGTCCTCCGCTTCGGCGAGGGGAGCTCCGGTCTGGGGCAGCCTCGCAGACATGACTCTACAAACGTTTCAAGAGTTGGTCAAGATGCAAAAATGAACAATGTGCGTCGCGATCTCGCGTCCCAACAGGCGCTGGACGCCGAGGGGTCGCACAATGTCGGCATGGTCATCGAACAGGAGCCCGTCGCCGGGCTCACGGTGGCCGCCGTCGCGCGCCGGATGGGCGTGGCACCGGCGACGCTGCGCACCTGGGATCGCCGCTACGGCGTCGGTCCGGGCGAGCACGAGGCGGGCACGCACCGCCGCTACTCGCCGGACGACCTCGCGCGGCTCGAGCACATGCGACGGCTCGTCATCGAGGGGGTGCCGCCCGCCGACGCGGCCCGGGCGGCCCGTGCGCTCGACCCGACCGCGGACGGCCGGACGGCCGATGCCTCCGACGGCGAGGACATCGTGGGCGGCGGCCGGGCCGGGGGCGGCAGCATCATCGCCCAGCCGCGAGCGACCCCGGCGGCCCGTGGCCTCGCCCGCGCCGCCCAGGCCCTCGACACCGCGGCCTGCGAGGCGATCATCTCGGAGTCGATCAACCGGCGCGGGGTCATCTGGACGTGGGACCAGCTGCTCGTCCCGGTGCTGTCGGCGATCGGGGAGAGGTGGCAGGACACCGGTCGCGGGATCGAGGTCGAGCACGCCCTGAGCGGCGCGGTGCAGACGTCCCTGCTCGCCGCCACGCGCATGCTCATCAACCCGGTCAACAGCCGGACGGTGCTGCTCGCGTGCGCCCCCGGCGAGGTCCACACGCTGCCCCTCCTCGCGCTCGCCGCCGCCCTGGCCGAGCGGCGCATCGCCTGCCGCGTGCTCGGGATCGGCCTGCCCGCCGAGGCACTCGTCGATGCGGTCGAGCGCATCGGCCCGGCGGCCGTCTTCGTGTGGGCCCAGATGCCCGGCACCGCCGACCGCGACATGCTGGCGGCACTGCCGTCGATCCGGCCGAGGCGCACCGTGCTCGTGGGCGGGCCCGGCTGGGTGGGGGAGGATCCGGCCGGCGTCGGGAGCGTCACCGACCTCCCCGACACGGTGGCCCGGATCGCGCACGCGGTCGGCGAGTAGCCTTAGGCACCACCGACCCACGGCACCCCGGAGACCTCATGGAGCCTCGTCCGCTGTCCGACTCACTGGCGTACGACGGCGTGCCCGAGAAGTTCGGCTACCTGGGGCTCACGTTCGACGACGTCCTGCTGGTGCCGGCCGAGTCGGACGTCGTGCCGAGCGAGGTCAACACGGCCTCGCGGGTGACGCGCAACATCTCCGTCCAGATGCCGCTCGTCTCCAGCGCCATGGACACGGTGACCGAGGCCCGGATGGCCATCGCGATGGCGCGCCAGGGCGGGGTGGGCGTCCTGCACCGCAACCTGCCGATCGAGGAGCAGGCGACACAGGTCGACCTCGTGAAGCGCTCCGAGGCCGGGATGGTCAACAACCCCGTGACCTGCCTGCCCGACGACACGCTGTCGGACGTCGACCGGCTCTGCGGGCGCTACCGCATCTCGGGCGTTCCCGTCGTCGACGAGGCAGGCGTCCTGCTCGGCATCGTCACCAACCGCGACATGCGGTTCGAGGAGGACATGAGCCGCAGCGCCCGCGAGGTCATGACGCCGATGCCGCTCGTGACCGCGCCCGTGGGCATCAGCCCCGACGACGCCCTCGCCCTCCTGGCTCGGCACAAGGTCGAGAAGCTGCCCCTGACCGACTCCGAGGGCCGGCTCCAGGGATTGTTCACCGTCAAGGACTTCGTGAAGTCCGACCGCTACCCGCACGCCACGAAGGACGCCACCGGGCGGCTCGTCGTCGGTGCGGCCGTCGGCGTGGGCGACGATGCCGAGAAGCGGGCGCGCGCCCTGATCGAGGCCGGGGTCGACTTCCTCATCGTCGACACGGCCCACGGGCACTCCCGTGCCGTCGTCGAGATGGTCCGGCTGCTGAAGATGCGGTCGACCATCGACATCGTCGGCGGAAACGTGGCGACCCGTGCCGGCGCGCAGGCGCTCGTCGACGCTGGTGCCGACGGCATCAAGGTCGGCGTCGGGCCGGGATCCATCTGCACCACGCGGGTGGTCGCCGGGGTCGGCGTGCCGCAGATCTCCGCGATCTACGAGGCCACGCTGGCCGCTGGCCCGGCCGGGATCCCGGTCATCGGCGATGGCGGCGTGCAGTACTCCGGTGACATCGCGAAGGCGCTCGTGGCCGGAGCCGACACCGTGATGCTCGGCTCGCTGCTCGCGGGCTGCGAGGAGGCGCCCGGTGACGTCGTCTTCGTCAACGGCAAGCAGTTCAAGTCCTACCGCGGCATGGGATCGCTTGGGGCCATGCAGTCGCGCGGCCAGGCCCGCTCGTACAGCAAGGACCGCTACTTCCAGGATGACGTGCTGAGCGACGACAAGCTCGTTCCCGAGGGCATCGAGGGCATGGTGGCCTACCGAGGTCCGCTCGGCGCGGTCGCCCATCAGCTCGTCGGCGGGCTGCGCGCGGCAATGGGCTACTCCGGCGCGGCGACCATCGCCGACCTGCACGCCAAGGGCTCGTTCGTGCGCATCACGGCCGCGGGCCTGCGCGAGAGCCACCCGCACGACATCCAGATGACCATCGAAGCCCCCAACTACTCAGGACGGTAGGTCCGTGACCGACATCCAGATCGGTGGCGCCAAGCGCGCCCGCCGCGGCTACTCGTTCGACGAGGTGGCCATCGCCCCCAGCCGGCGAACTCGCGATCCGCAGGCCGTCTCCACGACCTGGACGATCGACGCCTACCGCTTCGACACGCCGCTGCTGGCCGCTCCGATGGACTCCGTCGTCTCGCCGGCGAGTGCCGTCGCGCTGTCCCGCCTCGGCCTGCTGGCGGTGCTCAACCTCGAGGGACTGTGGGGGCGCTACGAGGACCCCGAGCCGCTGCTGGAGGAGATCGCCGGGCTGGCGCCCGACGTCGTCACCCCGCGCATGCAGGAGCTCTACTCCGCGCGTCCCGTCGATGCCGGTCTCGTCACCGCGCGCATCGCGGAGATGAAGGCGGCCGGCATCACCGTCGCCGTCGCTGCGTCGCCGCAGGGCACGACGTCGCTCGCGCCGCTCGCCGCGCAGGCGGGGGCTGACATCGTGGTGATCCGCGGCACGACGGTCTCCGCCGAGCACGTCTCCACGGACGGCGTCCCGCTGAACCTCAAGCAGTTCATCCACGAGCTCGACGTGCCCGTGATCGTCGGCGGCTGCGCCACGTACCAGGCGGCCCTGCACCTCATGCGCACGGGCGCGGCGGGCGTGCTCGTCGGCTTCGGCGGCGGAGCCTCGCACACGACGGCCGACGTGATCGGCGTCCGTGTGCCGATGGCGAGCGCGGTGGCCGACGTGGCGGCAGCCCGACGCGACTACCTCGACGAGTCGGGGGGCCGCTATGTGCACGTCATCGCCGACGGCTCGATGGGCCGCAGCGGCGACATCGTCAAGGCCTTCGCCTGCGGGGCCGACGCGGCCATGCTGGGCACCGCCCTGTCACGGGCCTCGGACGCTCCCGGCCGTGGGGCGCACTGGGGCGCCGAGGCCTGGCATCCCCACCTGCCCCGCGGCGAGCGCCACCTGACGCCGACGGTGGGGCCGTTCGACACGGTGCTGAACGGTCCGTCCGCCAGCGCCGACGGCACGATGAACATCATCGGCGCGCTGCGCAAGGCCATGGCCATCACGGGCTACAGCGACGTCAAGGAGTTCCAGCGCGTCGAGATGGTGGTCACCGCGTGACCGCTCCGACTGCGGAGGCGCGCACCTCGCCGCTGCCCGACGGCCTCGTCGAGCGGCTCCTCGCCACCGCGAGCGTGAGCCCGGGCGCAGCGTCGGTCACGGTGGTCGCGCCCTTCGACGGCCGTCCCCTGTACGAGCTCCCCCTGGCTGCCGAGTCGGACGTCGACGCCGCCGTGGACTCGCTGCGTGCCGGCCAGAGGTCGTGGGCCGCGCGCCCGCTGGCCGAGCGCACGCGGATCATGCTGCGCTTCCACGACCTCGTGCTCGCACGTCGCGAGGAGGGCCTCGACATCGTGCAGTGGGAGACGGGCAAGGCCCGGCGCGACGCCATGGAGGAGCTCCTCGACGTCGCCCTGAACGCCCGGCACTACGCCCGCGACGCCCGGCGGCTCCTGCGGCCGCGCCGGCACCGCGGCGGACTTCCCCTGGTGGTGGGCGCCGTGCAGGTGCAGCACCCGAAGGGCGTCGTGGGAGTGCTGGCGCCGTGGAACTACCCGCTGATGATGGCCGCCAGCGATGCCATCCCCGCCCTGATCGCGGGCAACGCCGTCATCATCAAGCCCGACGTCCAGACCACGCTGACGGCGCTGTGGGTCATCGACCTCATGGTGCAGGCCGGGGTTCCGGAGAGCGTGGTGCGCGTCGTGCCCGGCGACGGCCCGGTCGTGGGCCCCATGGTCATCGAGCGCGTCGACTACGTCATGTTCACCGGATCCACGCGCGTGGGCCGAGAGGTCGCCGCCCGATGCGGCCAGCGGCTCATCGGCTGCTCCCTCGAGCTCGGCGGGAAGAACGCCATGATCATCCGGGCCGACGCCGACATCGAGCGCGCGGCGGAGATCGCCACCCGGGCGTGCTTCGCCAACTCGGGCCAGCTGTGCATCTCGATGGAGCGCCTCTACGTGCACGAGGACGTCTTCGAGGCCTTCGTCGCGGCGTTCGTCACGCGGGTCGAGGGCATGGTCCTGTCGGCCGGGATCGGCTGGGCAGCCGACATGGGGTCGCTCATCTCGGGCCGGCAGCTCGACCGGGTGCTCGCCCATGTGCAGGATGCCGTCGCGCACGGCGCCACCGTCCGCGCCGGCGGCCGTGCCCGTCCCGACGTCGGACCCTTCTTCCTCGAGCCGACCGTCCTCACGGGAGTCACGTCCGACATGGCGCTGTGCGACGAGGAGACGTTCGGCCCGGTGGTCGCCGTCTACCCGGTCGGCTCCGACGAGGAGGCCGTCCGACTGGCGAACGGCACGCGCTACGGGCTGAACGCCGCCGTCATCACGCGCGACGGCGCGGCCGGCCGCACCATCGCGCTCCAGCTCAAGGCCGGCACGGTCAACGTCAACGAGGCGTACGGGCCGTCGTGGGCGACGACGCGCTCGCCCATGGGGGGCATGGGCGACTCGGGCCTCGGGCGCCGGCACGGGGACGAGGGCCTGCTGAAGTACACGGAGTCGCAGACGGTGGCGACGCAGCGCGCCCTCGGCTTCGGGCCGCAGTTCGGCCTGTCGGACGAGCAGTGGCTCGGGGCGCTGGCCTCCTCGCTCGGGCTGATGAAGCGGCTCGGTCTGAAGTAGGTTGCCTCCGTGGCTGCCTACGACTTCGACGTCCTCATCATCGGCTCCGGGTTCGGGGGCTCCGTCGCCGCCCTTCGGCTGGTCGAGAAGGGCTATCGCGTCGGCGTGCTCGAGGCCGGTCGCAGGTTCGCGGACCAGGACTTCGCCCGCACCTCATGGCATCTGAAGGACTTCCTGTGGGCGCCCGCCCTGGGGCTCACCGGCATCCAGCGCATCCACGTGCTCAAGGACGTCGTCGTGCTCGCGGGCGCCGGGGTCGGCGGCGGCTCGCTGGTCTACGCGAACACCCTCTACGTGCCGGGCAGGACCTTCTTCGACGATCCCCAGTGGAGCGGCATCACCGACTGGGCTGACGAGCTCGCCCCGTACTACGACCAGGCCGCCCGCATGCTGGGCGTGGCCCGCAACCCCACCATGACCCCGAGCGACGTGGTGATGAAGGCGGTCGCCGACGAGATGGGCGTCGGGCACACGTTCTCGCTGACGCCGGTCGGCGTCTTCTTCGGCGACGGGCCCGGGGTGCGCAGCGCCGACCCCTTCTTCGGCGGCGCGGGCCCCGAGCGCACCGGCTGCATCGAGTGCGGCGAGTGCATGACCGGCTGCCGCTACAACGCCAAGAACACCCTGCCCAAGAACTACCTCGCGCTCGCCGAGTCCGCAGGCGCCATGGTGTACCCGCTGACGACCGTCACGGGGCTGGAGGAGCGCCCCGGCGGCGGCTTCACGATCGACACGGTCCGCACGGGGTCGTGGTCGCGCCGCACGCGCCGGCTCAGCGCCGAGCACGTGATCATGGCCGCCGGCACCTACAACTCCCAGAAGCTCCTGCACCGCATGAAGGACGAGGGTCGCCTTCCCCGACTGTCGGGCACCCTCGGCCGGCTGTCGCGCACCAACTCGGAGTCCATCCTCGGGGCGGTGGCGCGCACCTCGGCGGCGGACTTCACCCGTGGCGTCGCCATCACGTCCAGCTTCTACCCCGAGCCGCAGACGCACGTGGAGCCCGTGCGCTACGGCAAGGGCTCGAACTCCATGGGCCTGCTGCAGTCGATCCTCACGACGCCCCGACCGGGGCAGAAGCGCTGGCGGACGTGGGCGTCGGAGATGGTCCGGCAGCGTGCCGACGCGGCGCGACTGCTCGATGTCCGGCGCTGGAGCGAGCGCGCCGTGATCGCCCTGGTGATGCAGCCGGTCGACAACTCGCTCACGCTGGCCGGCCGGCGCACCCGGCTGCGCGGCTGGCACCTGGCGACCCGCAAGGACGCGTCCTCACCGGCCCCGACGTACATCCCGGCGGCCCACGACGTCGTGAAGCGGGTGGCGGCGCGCATCGACGGCGTCGCCGGCGGCAACGTCTTCGAGAACTTCGACGCTGCCATGACGGCGCATTTCGTCGGCGGCTGCACCATCGGCGCCGACGAGACGTCGGGCGTGATCGACGGCTACCACCGGGCCTACGGGCACCCGGGACTCCACGTGGTCGACGGCTCGGCGATCACCGCCAACCTCGGCGTGAACCCGTCGCTGACCATCACGGCCCAGGCCGAGCGGGCCATGGCCCTGTGGCCGAACAAGGGCGAGGCCGACGAGCGCCCCGAACTGGGCTCCGGGTACGTGCGCCTGCAGCCCGTCGAGCCGAAGAACCCGGTGGTGCCCAGCCATGCCTCCGGCGCCCTGCGCTTGCCGATCGTCGCCGTCACCCCGACGGAGTGACGGCGACGATGAGGACGTCTGCGGGCTAGCCGATACCCGACGCTGCCGCGACGGCCCGCCGGGTGAGAACCCGGGCGAGGTGCGCCCGGTAGGCCGAGTCGGCATGCAGGTCGCTGGTCGGGCTCGTTCCGTCGGCGGCGTTCTCGGTCGCCGCCGCGATGTCCGCGATCGATGACGCGCCGACGAGGGCCGCCTCGGTGCTCGAGGCGCGGACGGGCGTGGGGCCCATGTTGGTGAGCCCGACCCGGGCCTCGACGATGCGCCCGTCCACGACCTTCGCCGCGGCCGCCACTCCCACGATCGCCCAAGCCTGGGCGGTGCGGTTGAACTTCTCGTAGTGGTAGCCCCAGCCGTCCCCGAGCTTGGGGAAGGTGACGCTCACGAGGACCTCGTCGGGACGCACGGCCGTCGTGAAGTAGTCCTCGAAGAAGTCCCCCGCCGACACGGTGCGCCGTCCGCCCGGGCCCGCGATCGTGAAGGAGGCGTCCAGGGCGAGCGCCACGGCCGGGAGGTCGCCCGCCGGGTCGGCGTGGGCCAGGGCTCCGCCCAGCGTCCCGCGATGACGGATGGCCGGGTCGGCGACCGTCGCCGTGGCCAGGGCCAGCAGCGGCACTCCCGCCTTCACCCTCGCGTCCGTCATGACGGCGTGGTGCGTGGTGGACGCTCCGATGGTGACGGCGTCGTCCGTCTCGGAGATGCCGCTCATCTCGTCGATGCGACTGCAGTCGACGACCACGGACGGCGCCCCGAGTCGCAGTCGGAGCACCGGCAGAAGCGACTGCCCTCCGGCCAGCACCTTGGCATCCTCGCCGCCGGCGGTCAGCGCGGCCACGGCCTCGTCGACGGAGCCGGGACGGACGTAGTCGAATGCGACGGGGATCATGCGCTCTCTCCTCTGGCCGACTGGATGGCTCTCCACACGTTCTGCGGGCTCGCAGGCATGAGGACGTCGGTGACGCCCAAGGGGCGCAGTGCATCGACGATGCCGTTGATGATCGCCGGCGTTGAGGCGATGGCACCGGCCTCTCCAACGCCCTTCGTGCCCAGCGGGTGGGTCGACGACGGGGTCATCGTCGTGCTGGTGTCGAAGGACGGCAGGTCCGCTGCGCTCGGGATCAGGTAGTCGGCGAGGCTGGCGGTGAGCAGGTTGCCGTCCTCGTCGTACTCGACGCCCTCGTAGAGCGCCTGACCGATGCCCTGCGCGAGCCCGCCGTGCACCTGGCCCTCGACGATCATCGGGTTGACCTGCACGCCGACGTCATCGACGCACACGTACTTGCGCAGGCGAACCTTGCCGGTCTCGGTGTCGACCTCCATGGCGGCGAGGTGGGTTCCGTGCGGGTACGAGAAGTCCTCGGGATCGACGGTGGCCTCCCCCGACAGCATCGGCTCGACGCCCGGAGGCAGGTTGTGCGAGCTGAACGCCTGCCAGGCGAGGGCGGCCAGCGGCATGGCCTTCTCGGCGTCCCCCTTGACGTGGAACGTCCCCTCGACGAACTCGAGGTCCGCGGGCGCGCACTCGAGCTGGTGGGCGGCGATCACGCGCGCGTTCTCGACGAGCCGGTCGGCGGCCATCTTGATCGCCTGGCCGCCGACGGCCAGCGAGCGCGAGCCGTAGGTGTCCATGCCGTACGGCGCACGGCCGGTGTCGCCGTGGATCACCTCGATGTCCTCGACGGGGATGCCGAGGATGCTGCTGGCGATCTGGCTCCATGCCGTCTCGTGCCCCTGTCCGTGCGGCGAGGTGCCCGTGACGAGCTCGACCTTGCCGGTGGGGAGCAGTCGGATCGTGCAGTGCTCCCAGCCGCCCGCGGCGTACTTGAGCGCACCGAGTGTTCGCGAGGGGGCGAGGCCGCACATCTCCGTGAACGTCGAGATGCCGATGCCGAGCTGCACAGGATCCCCGGACTCACGGCGGGCCTTCTGCTCGGCGCGGAGCCCGTCGTAGTCGAACATCGCCAGGGCCTTCTCGGTGGCCGCCTCGTAGTTGCCGGTGTCGTACGTCAGTCCGGCGATGGTGGTGTACGGGAACTCGTCGTTGCGGATCCAGTTCTTCTTGCGCAGCTCCATGGGCTCCATGCCCAGCTCGGCGGCGAGCTCGTCGACGATGCGCTCGATGGCGAACGTCGCCTCGGGACGGCCTGCACCCCGGTAGGCGTCCGTCTGCGTCTTGTTGGTGAAAACGCCCGTGCACCGGAACTCGTAGGCGTCCATCTTGTAGATGCCCGGGTACATGAACATGCCCAGCAGGGGAGTGCCCGTCGTGATGATGCCGAGGTAGGCGCCCATGTCCGCCAGCAGCGTCACCTTCAGTCCGAGGAACGTGCCGTCCTTCGCGGCGGCGATCTCGATGTCCTGGATCTGGTCGCGCCCGTGGTGCGTGGCGACCATGTTCTCGCTGCGGGTCTCCGTCCACTTCACGGGACGGCCGAGCTTGCGGGCGAGCTGCAGGACGAGGATCTCCTCGCGGTACATCTGCAGCTTCCCTCCGAAGCCGCCGCCGACGTCCGGGGCCACCACGCGGAGGTTCTGCTCGGAGATCCCCGTGCTGAGGGCGAGCACGACGCGCAGCACGTGCGGGATCTGGGTAGACGACCACAGCGTGATCTCGTCGCTCATCCCCATCGGTGCCGCCACGACTGCGCGGGGCTCCATGAAGGAGGGCATAAGGCGCTGGTTGACGAAGCGGCGCTTGACCACGACGTCGGCCTTTGCGGCAGCCTCGTCGAAGCCGCCGCCCAGGTCGTACACGTACGACGTGTTGCGGGCGGCCTCGTCGTGCACGAGGGGCGAGCCGTCGGCGATCGCCGCCTCCATGCTGACGACGGCGGGGATCGGCTCGTACTCGACCTCGACCGCGTCGAGCGCATCGACGGCCGAGGCGGCGTCGGTGGCCAGGACGCAGGCGACGACATCGCCGACGTGGCGCACCTTGTCGGTGGCCAGGGCCGGGAACGGGGGCATCACGGTGTCGTCGGTGACCGGCCACACGCACAGGACGTTGGCGTTGAGGTCCCCGAGCTCGGCGGCGCTGTAGGCGGCCACCACGTTCGGCTGGGCGAGCGCCCCGGAGACGTCGACCTTCGTGAGCCGTGCGTGGGCCATGGGGCTGCGCACCAGCGCCATGTGCAGCGTTCCGGGCA
>CALGTB010000068.1 GCA_937902285.1 uncultured Actinomycetes bacterium
CAGCTAGCCCGGAACGCGGAAGCGCCCCGAACCTCGCGGTTCGGGGCGCTTCGACATTCGTGGCTCAGGCGAACAGCACCAGAAGCTTCTCGCCGAGGTCCTTGGCCTCGTCGGCATTGAGCTCGACGACCAGTCGCCCGCCGCCCTCGAGAGGGACTCGCATGACGTAGCCACGTCCCTCCTTGGTCACCTCGAGCGGGCCATCGCCCGTTCGCGGCTTCATCGCGGCCATGTGGGTCCCCTTCCGTCCCTGACTCGGTCGAGCAGAAGTCCGCGTCCTGCGCGGGCATCCACCTATTATCGCGGATCGGCCGGTGACGGGGACCGGCGGGGGCCATGCTCGGCGCGGCATCGCCGCGACCGGGGACCGCGTCGTCAGCGTCGCCGCCCGGTCACGTCTGGCCCTGCTCTGGCGGCGTCAGGCGGTCGATCTCCGCCTGCATGCGGGCAAGCTCCTGGTCGACCTCATCCATCCGGTAGCCGCGCACCACGACGTCGAACTCGACCTCGCCGTCGATGCGGTCCGGCCGCAGGTCCGGGTCGACGGGCGGGAGCTCGCCGAGCAGCCCGAGGGTGGCGAGGAAGACGCCGGCCACCACGAGGACGCCCACGACGACGAAGAGCCAGGTCACGCGCATATTGGACCACGGGCGAGCCGCCTGCGCCGCTCGCCACCCCTGCCCGCTATTCCTTACGTGCCGCTGACGGTGACACCACCGCCCTCCAACGTGGCTCCGGCAGTGTCGAGGCATGACAGCAGCACCCCCACCGGGGTGCCTCGCCCACACGAAGGAGACGCACATGTCCCGCTCGAAGAACCTCACCATCACCCTCGGCTCGCTCGCTGCCGGCGCCGTCCTGGCGACCAGCATCACCGGCATCGCCATGGCCGCGGACTCATCGCCCAGCCCCAGCTCATCGTCGTCGAGCTCATCCGGTGAGTCCGGTGCCACCGATCCGGCAGCCGGACCGGCCGGCGACGGGCAGCGCGGCGGACCGCGCGACGGCGGTCCCGGCCGGGGCGGCATGCTCGGGGCGCCCGGCACGGAGCCCCTGCACGGTGAGATCGTCGTCCAGGCTGAGGACGGCACCGTCTCGACGGTCCGGATGATTCGCGGAACCGTCACGGCGGTCAGCTCGACGTCGATCACCGTCAAGGCCGAGGACGGCTACAGCACGACGTTCGCCGTCGATGCCAGCACGACCGTGCACAGCGGTCTGAGGCCTCATGGCAAGCCCGGCGACGCGGCCGTGGACACGGCCGGGTCCATCAGCGACGTGGCAGTCGGCGACGTGGCCGACGTGCACGGCACCGTCAGCGGGTCGTCGGCCACCGCGACCCGGGTGCACTCGATGACCGCGGCCGAGGCCGAGCAGGCGGAGGCCGACCGGCTCGCGCACGAGCAGGAGCACGCGGACCGCAGCGGGAGCGCGACCGGCTCGACGTCGTCCGGATCCGACGTGTCGGGCACCACGCTGGCCGGCTAGCCGAGCGGGTCGGCCTCGGCCGTCGCCCGCACCGTGGACAGCGCCTCGGCGATCTGGTCGAGCGCGCTGTCCACGTCGGTGGCCCAGTGCACGCGCTCGGCGGCGTGGTCGGACACGAAGCCGCGCTCCTGCCACGCTGCGACCTGAGCGCGGAGCAGGTCGAAGTCGCCCCAGGGATCCAGCACGACCACGGGCTTGTGGTGCATGTTCAGCGAACGGGCGGTCCAGGCCTCGACCAGCTCCTCCAGGGTGCCGATGCCTCCCGGCAGTGCGAGGAAGGCATCTGAGCGCTCGTCCATGATGCCCTTGCGCTGGCGCATGTCGCGGGTGACGACGAACTCGTCGGAGTCGTGGTCGGCGACCTCCATCGCGACGAGGGCGTCGGGGATCACGCCGATCGTGTGCCCCCCGCCGGCCCGTGCGGCGCGCGCCACGGCGCCCATCATCGAGATCGACCCGGCACCCGACACCAGCGTCCAGCCCCGCCTGGCGATCGCCGCCCCGACGTCGTGGGCGAGCGCGGAGTAGCGCTCATCGATGAGCAGGCTCGACGAGCAGAAGACGCAGACGGCGGGCACGGTGGCCACCCTAGAGTCCGCCGTCCCGCGGCGCCGAGCCCCCGTGTTGACAGACCGCGAGACTAGTTGTAAATTCAACTACAAGAGCTTGAATCATCAACAGTCGAACGTCCCACAGATACGAAGGAGCAGTCATGAGCACCGCAACCACCGACCTCACCCTGGCCAACGCCACCGGCACCTGGGTCATCGACGCCTCGCACACGAACCTCGGCTTCTCGGCCCGCCACGCCATGGTCGCCAAGGTCCGCGGCAACTTCGGGGAGTTCTCCGGCTCGTTCACCATCGACGGCGACAACCTCGCCGCCTCCTCGGCCGAGCTCACCATCCAGGCCGCCAGCATCGACACCAAGTCCGCCGACCGCGACGGGCACCTGAAGTCGGCCGACTTCCTCGACGTCGAGGTCTACCCGACCATCACGTTCGTCTCGACCAGCGTCGCCCCCAAGGGCGCCGGCGTGGTCGTGACCGGTGACCTCACCATCCACGGCGTGACCAAGTCCGTCGACGTCGACTACGACTTCGTGGGCATCAGCCAGGATCCGTGGGGCAACACCAAGATCGGCTTCGAGGGCTCCACGAAGATCAGCCGAAAGGACTTCGGGCTGGTCTGGAACGTGGCGCTCGAGTCGGGCGGGATCCTCGTCGGCGACGAGATCAAGCTGAACCTCGACGTCGAGGCCGACAAGAAGGCCTGACGCACCACCCACTGACCCCCTGCGTCGCCCCCGGCGATGCAGGGGGTCAGTGCTGTCCGGAGGGCTGGAGCCAGTCCCTGAGCCGTGACAGGCACGACTCCAGCTGGCTCACGGGCACGTACTCGCCCCGTGTGTGGGCCAGGGCGGGGTCACCCGGGCCGAAGTTCAGCGCCGGGATCCCGAGCGCCGAGAAGCGGGCCACGTCGGTCCAGCCGAACTTGGGGCGCGGCTGCTCGCCCACCGCCGCGATGAACGCCGCGGCGGCGGGCCGGTCGAGGCCGGGACGTGCGCCCGGGGCCGCGTCCACGACGACGACGTCGAAGCCGGCGAACACCTCCGACACGTGCGCCACCGCCTGGTCGACATCCATGTCGGGCGCGAACCGGTAGTTCACCGTGACGACGCACTCGTCCGGGATGACGTTGCCCGCGACGCCGCCGCGGATCCCGACCGCGTTGAGGCCCTCGCGGTACTCGAGGCCGTCGATGACCGGACGTCGGGGCACGTAGGCGGTCAGGCGCGCGAGGACCTCCCCCGAGGAGTGGATCGCGTTGGAGCCCAGCCAGGACCGGGCACTGTGCGCCCGCTCCCCCCGGGTCGAGACCTCGACGCGGAGCGTTCCCTGGCAGCCTGCCTCGATGCCCGCATCGGACGGTTCCATGAGGATCGCCAGATCGGCCTCCAGAAGGTCGGGACGCTCGTCCGCGAGGCGCTGCAGCCCGTTGAAGCGCGCCTCGACCTCCTCGCAGTCGTAGAACACGTACGTCACGTCGCGGGTGGGCGCGCTGACGGTGGCGGCCAGCAGCAGGGCGACGGCGACGCCGCCCTTCATGTCGCAGGCGCCGAGGCCGAAGAGCAGCCCGTCGTCGAGCCGGTGCGGCAGATTGGCGTTGACCGGCACCGTGTCGAGGTGGCCGCCGATGAGGACCCGCTCCGGTCGCCCGAGGTCGGTGCGGGCCACCACCGTGTTGCCATGGCGTTCCACCGTCAGGTGGGCAGCAGGCGCGAGGGCCGCCTGCACCGCATCAGCGAGGGCCACCTCGTCGTGGGAGACGCTGGGCACGTCGACCAGCTGGGCCGTCAAGGCCACCACTCCGGCAGCGAGGTCGAGGTGGTCGGATGCGCGCACATCGCTACGGTAGCCGCATGAGCGCTGACACCACTGAGGACCCGGCCGACGCTGCCGCGACGCTGCCCGTCACCGGCGGGGCGTCGGGGCTGGGGCTGGCGACCTTCGCCGGCGACGTCATGCTCGACACCTGGTACCCGGCTCCCGCCCTCGGCACCACTCCCCCCGACGTGCCGAGCCTGGACTCCGGGATCGACGCCGACCCGTCGCGGGGCGTGACCGTGCGATCGGTCGTGACGATCATCGAGGACCTCCAGGCCCCGCCCGTCAGCACCGCGGACGCCTACCTGCGCCTGCACCTGCTGTCGCACCGCCTGGTCCGGCCGCGCAGCATCAACCTTGAGGGCATCTTCGGGATCCTGCCGATCGTCGCCTGGACCGATGCGGGGGCGGTGCCTGTCGACGGCGTGACGGCGGCACGCCTCCACCTGCGGCGCAAGGGCCAGCACCTGACGATCCACGGGGTCGATCGCTTCCCGCGCATGGTCGACTACGTGGTGCCCTCGGGCGTGCGCATCGCCGACGCCGACCGCGTGCGACTCGGAGCGCACCTCGCCCCCGGCACGGTCGTCATGCACGAGGGCTTCGTCAACTTCAATGCGGGCACGCTGGGCACCTCGATGGTCGAGGGCCGGATCTCGTCCGGGGTCGTGGTCGGGGACGGCTCCGACGTCGGCGGAGGCGCGTCCATCATGGGGACCCTGTCCGGGGGCGGCACCCAGGTGATCAGCATCGGGCGCGGCTGCCTCATCGGGGCCAACGCCGGCGTCGGCCTCTCGCTGGGCGATGAGTGCGTCGTCGAGGCCGGCCTCTACGTCACCGCCGGCTCGAAGGTGACGCTGCCCGACGGTGCAGTCGTCAAGGCACGCGAGCTCTCGGGGGCCTCCGGGCTGCTGTTCCGGCGGAACTCGGTGACGGGCGCCATCGAGGTCGTCCCGACCTCAGGCACCTGGTCAGGCCTCAACGCCGCCCTGCACGCCCCCCACTAGCCCGTTTCTCCCGTTCTCCGGGACAAGCGCGCACTTTCCCGTCCAACGGCGCCGAAAGTGCGCGCTTGTCCCTGTGGATGAGCAGTTGGCAGGGGCACTTCCGGGCGCGAGCGTGTGTCCATGGGTTCACGCCAGCGATCCACAGCCGACCTTGCGGAGATTCGTGAATTGGTTCGCCTGCGAGCCAACGAACATGGCGGCGCCTTCCGTCGAAGCGACCTCGATGGGTGGCGCGTCCCCGACGGTGTTGTGCCGTCCATGCTCCGACGCGGCTGGTGGACGAGGCTGCACCACGGGGTCTACGCCGATTCCCGCCTCCTTGACGACGACGCCGAATCCCCGGCAGGGCATCTGCTCCAGTGCGCGGCAAGCCTGAAGGCCCTGCCCGGACCCGCCTATGCGTTCGGCCCCACAGCCGCACTCGTACACGGCCTCCCCCAGCAGCGCGGGATCCTGAGTGACGTCCACCTCATCCGGCCGATCGACCGGGACGGGCGGGCGCTTCGACGTCGCATCACCGCACCAGACCACCTAGAACCAGCAAGAATCCGCGCGCATCACCTCACCCCCGAGGACGTGGTCGTCGTCAACGGGATCCCGACAGTGCGCCGCGCCCTGGCTGCACTGTCGACCGCGGCCATGAGCGGGCGCGAGTGGGCGGTAGCCACCCTCGACGCGGCCGCGTGGCAGCAGCCATCGGTGCCCGACGAGCTCGCAGCGATGGCGGCGCAGTGGTCGCATCTGCGGGGCATCGGGACCGTTCGATCGGTCCTGCCGCTCGTACGCTGCGGCGCCCAGACGCCCCTCGAGAGCCTCTCACGCATCCGGCTCATCCAGTGTGGGGTACCCGAACCCGAACTCCAGTCGCCCGTCCACGATCGCGATGGGCTGATCGGCTACGTGGACATGCTGTGGGAATCCCTGGGCGTGGTCGGCGAGGCGGACGGACTGATCAAGTACGCCACGCGAGAGGACCTCGTCAACGAGAAGCGACGGGAGGATCGCATTCGCGCGGCCGGCTACAGCGTTGTCCGATGGACGTGGCGCGAGATCATGGCCGATCCCGCAGACGTGGCGCAGCGGGTCGTCCAGGCGGCGGCGCGACGGTCCTTCCGCACCGCATGACCGGGACAACTGTGCACTTTCGGCGGAAATGCGGGCGAAAGTGCGCCGTTGTCCC
>CALGTB010000069.1 GCA_937902285.1 uncultured Actinomycetes bacterium
CGGCCGCCTCGGTCGCGGTCGAGCGAGCGGGAGTACGGATCACCGGGGTCGGGGGACAGTCCGTCCGGGCCGACGCGGCGGTCGTGGCGGTCCCTCTCGCACTCGTCCAGGCGGGACTGCCGACGGTGACGCCGATGCCCGCAGCCGTGGCGACGGCGCTCGGCGGCCTGACGACCGGGCTGCTCGAGAAGGTGGCCCTGCGCTTCGATCGCGACTGGTGGCGCCGCGATTTCGGCGACGACGTGCGGCTCATCGGGCTGGTGGGCGGCCGCTGGACGGAGTGGTACGACATCTCCGACGTCGCAGGAGTCCCGAGCCTCGTCGGCTTCTGCGGCGGGTCGGCGGCCGCCCGCCGACCGGCCTCGGACGCGGCCGTCGTCGCCGAGGCCATGGCCGAGCTGAGGGCCGGCTATGCCGGCTGAGCATCGCCGCGCGCAGCCCTCCGCGACGGCACGTAGGCTGTCGGGGACCGAGCCCGCGACCGCCTCGAGGAGCACCATGAGCACCACGCCCGAGCCCGTCGATCCCTTCGAGGAGATCGTCCTCGACGAGGACTTCATCTCCGGCGGCCCCAAGGAGATGACCGCCGAGCAGCGGATCGCGCAGGCCCAGCGGATCGCCCGCGACAACGACCGGCTGCGCGCGGCAGGGGAGATCGCCGACGGCAGCGGCAAGCCCCGCTACTCGAGGCTGCGCAAGTCGACCCCGTGGATCGCCATCGGCGTCGTGGTGGCCGTGGCGATCGTCGTGATCGCGATCATCGCCCGCTGACCCGGCCCGCGACCCGGGCGCCACGGCGCGCCGCTGGTCAACCTACGGCTGCGTAAGTTACGCTAGAGTAGGTTACTGACCGGTAGAAAGGTGACGCCATGTCCGAGTCCGACACCCGAACCACCGCAGCGCGGCAGTTCGTGGCCCTCAACGGCCGAGTGCTCGCCTACCGGGAGCTCCCCGGAACCGGCACGCCGGTCCTCCTCATCCACGGCATCGGATCCAGCGGCGACACGTGGGGCGACATCCCCGAGCGGCTCAGCGCCCAAGGCGTGGCGGTGGTGGCCGTCGACCTCCCCGGTCACGGGGAGTCGTCCCGGGGTCCGGGCGACTACAGCCTCGGATCCACCGCGAGCACCCTGCGCGACCTGCTCGACCATCTGGGGATCGAGCGGGTGCACCTGGTGGGCCACTCGCTCGGAGGAGGGGTGTCGATGCAGTTCGCCTACCAGTTCCCCGAGCGCGTCGACACGATGACGCTCGTGTCGAGCGGCGGCCTCGGAGAGGAGACGTTCACGGGACTCCGGGCGGCGAGCCTGCCGGGCTCGGAGCTCGCCCTCAAGTGGGCGATCAACGCCAGGACGCTGAAGGGCGCCTCGTGGGTCGGGGACAAGCTCGGACGCATCGGGCTCCATCCCCATGCGCTCAGCCCGCGCGCCCTCGAGACGGTCAGCTGGCTCGGCGAGGACGATCGCCGGGCCGCGTTCCTCGCCACGCTCCGCAGCGTCGTCAGCCCGCGTGGCCAGAGCGTGTCAGCGCTCGACAAGCTGCACCTGATGTCGGGTCGGCGCATCCTCATCATCTGGGGAGACCGCGATCCGATGATCCCGATGAAGCACGGTGAGAACGCCCACGCCCTGCTCCCCGGCAGCCGGTTCGTCGTGTTCCCTGGAGCTGCTCACGAGCCGCACGTGCATGACCCCGACCGATTCGCCGATCTCGTTCTCGAGCACGTGAGCGGGGCGTCGGTCGGCGGCTGAGTGCGGCGTCCGCCCGGCGCGGATGGCAGGGTGGGCCCATGGACGACGTCTCACGCCTGCTCGGCGAGGCGGTGGGAGTGGATGACTTCGTCACGTGGAGCGAGTGGGCGCTGGCCCGGGTCGGGTTCCGGCCGAGCAACTGCCTCGCGCTCGTGGACGTGTGCCGGGACGAGCTCATGTCCGGCTTCCAGGAGTCGGTCGCGCGCGTATGGGGACGCCCCTTCGAGATCGGGTCCCTCGCCGCGATGGTCCTGGTCGGCACGACCGGCCTGCGGGCAGCCCTCAGCCACGTGCCCGGCGAGGACGGCCGTCACCGCTTCGTCGTCTTCGTGTTCCCCCACATCGGGATCGACGAGGGCGTCATCGGACGGGTGCAGAGGCGAGGCCTGTCGCGGGCGTCCACGGCCTGCGGCGCGCTGGCGGGGTTCCGCGACCAGCTCGTGGCGGGCGAGGGCGACTTCGGCCTCGACACGGACGACGTCGAGCAGTCACTGCTGCGCATGCGGCTGGCCCGGCTGCTTCCCGCTGACGGCGTGCCCTCACTGCTCGAGCTGACCGAGCTGGTGCGTCGCACGGCCGTGGCCGACGCCCGGCGGTTCGTCGACCTGGCTCGGGGCAGCGAGCCCGTCGATGTGGCGGTGGTGAGCGGTCTGGTCGTCCACCTCCCCGACGAGCAGGATCAGGTGACGCTGGTCGACGCGGAGGTGCGCATCGAGCAGCAGGTCATCCGGCTGCCGCACTGACGTCGCGCGGCCGTTCGGCGACGACCCGGTCGCGCCCGAGGTCCTTGGCGCGGTAGAGCGCGCGATCGGCGCGGCTCATCGTCTCGAAGCCGGACTCACCCGGTCGCCGCTCGGCCAGGCCGATCGAGACGGTCAGACCCTGCGGGGTGGCGCGCCGCACGTCCTCAAGGAGGCGCTCGGCGTCGGGCAGGGTCATGCCGGTCAGCAGGATGGCGAACTCCTCCCCGCCGTAGCGCGCCAGGAAGGGAGGCACCCCGCCGTCGTGGTCGCGCAGGACAGAGCCCCAGGCGCTCGCGCAGTCCACCAGTGCGGAGTCGCCGGCCTGATGTCCGAACGTGTCGTTGTACGGCTTGAAGTGGTCGAGATCCAGCATGGCGATGGTCAGGGTGCTTCCGTCCTCATCCGCCGCCTGCTGCGCCCGTTCGAGCTGGTAGTCCAGGGTGCCTCGGTTCGGCAGGCCGGTCAGTGCATCCGTCCGCGCCAGGGACGACAGCTGCTGGGCCTGGCGCTGCACGACGCCGAGCAGCAGGCGGACTCGCCACAGGATGAGCAGCACGATGAGGATGGTGAGGAGCGCCGCCGCGAGCAGCCTTCGCTCTCCCTCGCCCACATTCGCAGCGTGCACCGCGAGCAGGACGGGCAGGGTGAGCGCGCCCAGGGCGAGCGCAGTGGTACGCACGGGACGCGAGGTGTGGTCGGGCGGGTCGTCTGCCTCCGGTGAGGTGGCGCCGGGGGCGTTTGCCGCTGCCGCCATGAGGATGAAGGCGACCAGGTACA
>CALGTB010000070.1 GCA_937902285.1 uncultured Actinomycetes bacterium
CCTGCGCGTCACCGGCCGTGACCGTGAGCCGTTCAGTGATGAGGGTGTTGGCGTCCTGCCACGCGCGCCTGGCCTCGTCGGCGGGGACCGACGGCGGCTCGGGGCGCAATGACAGCTCGACGGGCACGTCCGTTGTCGGAAAGGCAGCGAGTACGTCCTCACGCAGAAGTCCAGTGTCCAATGCCTGGCCGTCGCGACCCGGGACCAAGACCGCGCCGATTCCCTCAAATCGGATCACCGGCTCCACAGGGGGCACCGCCACGGCGTCGGCGACCTCCTGCGCCCATGCGTCCAGGCGCGCTTCGTCCACGGTCACCACGGGTTCGACGTCGATCTGTGCCCTGAGCCAGGCAGCGAGGTCGGGAGGCGCCCAGCCGAACCTCGGCACTTGTCCCATCGTGGCGTCGACATCGATGCCCAGACCGGCCGCCTGCGGCACAAGTGGATCGAGAAGGCCCGGTGTGGCCAGTTCGATCGGCTCCTTCTCTCGCGCGGAAGCCCAGGTGGCAACTGCTGCCGACGCACGCCCCGCCTCCATGCCGCCGACATCGATGCCCGCCACGATGGTGCCCGGCGGCACACGGGTGCTGACCCACCAGGCGCCCGCGACGTAGGCACCTGCGATCAGGAGTACGAGCGCGGCCATCGCACCGAGGATGACGCCGACCCAACGCCGTGAGGGGTTCGTCATGAGTCGGAGCTGCCCTTGTCCAGCCATCCGGGTGCCGAGCTTGGGGCCGAGAGCGTGCTGCTTTGTGGGATGTCATGCGGGTGGACGGCTGTCTCCAGGACGACCAGAAGCCCCAGGCTCGCGAATGCTGCCGCAAGGCATGCGACGACCTTGCGTGCCGGTGCCCATTGGCGCACCCCGGTGACGGCGACGGCGAGGAAGCACGAAGCGAGTCCGAGAATGAATGCGACGGCGGGGCCCGCCGCAAGTGCCACGACGCTTGATGCCTGCTCAGCGGGGATCTGCGCTATCGCGACCGGGTCGACCCGAGGCAGCGTCGCGGCTCCCGAGATGGAGGTCTCGATGGCGAGCCAGACCACGGGGAGGATGAGCGGCCAGCCGGCCCAGGTCTGCACCAGGCGGACGATCACTCCGTACGCCGCCCCTACAAGTGCTGTGACGGCCATTGCCACGGCCGTCGCCGTCACGGTCGACTCCATCGCGCTCGTGACCTGCCAGGCGCCCAGTGCCGCCACTCCGCCTAGGGTTCCGGCGATCATCGCCGACAGGGGCCGTGCATTGAGCGTGCTCAACGCCAGCAGCGTCAGTCCGGCCACGGTCGTCCACCAGCCCACCGGACCGGCGCCTGCCGATCCCACCAGGAGCCCCGCGAGCGCGGCACCCACCGCACGCGACGCGGACGCGCCCCGTCGCCGGCGGCCATGGTCCAGCAAGCCGGGTCCTGCAGCCCTCGTGATTGTCTCGGTGCGCACCGGCACGGACGGTGCCCTCCCTCCGATGTGGTTGTTCCCGGCAACTCCCGACATGCATGAGTCTGGTCGGCGCCGAATGGCATTAGCGCTCACAATTAGTCAAGGTTCGGTCAAGGCGCCACGACGCTTGCCGGCTGGCTCGTGCGGGGCCGGCGATTTGACCAGACCATCAGCCGCGCACTTTTGAGGTCGTGCTGTGGTGATCGTGAAGGTTCTGCTTGCATTCGTGGCGCCAACCGAGTGCGGCACGAATGCCCGTCACGGTGCACCTTGACCATTCCTTGAGGAAATCCAGAATGAACCTGCACCGGACCGGACCCACGTTGGTCTCATGACCCCGCCGACCGAGCTTGCCCCTTTCCCCGCACCGGGACGGACCGACTCGGCCGCTCTCGGCGCATTCGACGTCCGCGGCATCGAGGAACGGGACCTACCCTTCCTGGTGGAGGTGCACCTGCGGCAGTTCCCTCACGGCTTCTACGCCCAGCTCGGTTCGGCGTTCAAGACGCGCTACTTTCGGCAGTACGTCCGGTCCCCGGGTGCGATCGGCCTCGTCGCCGAGCAGCGTGATGGTTCGGGTCTGGTGGGCTACCTCATCGGGACGGTGGACGACGACGCTCACGAGCGGTTCATGTACCGGTCCGCCGCGCCTGCGCTGGCGGCTGCCGGTGGCTCGGCTCTCGCCGCCAAGCCCGCTCTGTGGAGCGATTTCATGCGGCGACGAGCACTCTGGTACGCCCGGCGCTTCGGGTCAGGGATCGTCAGGACCCGCCGCCCGTCGGGGCAGCCGCGCCAGGGCGAACTGCTCTACATCTGCACCACGCAGGGGAATCGACGCCGCGGCATCGGGGCGGCACTGCTGCGCTCCTACGTGGAAGAGGCCCAACGGGCCCATGCAGCCGGCCTGCACCTGGTGAGCGAGCGGGACAACACCGCTGCCCATGAGTTCTACGCCCACCGGGGATGGCAGGTAGTGTCCGAGAGCGTGACGCGCGACGGCCGACCCGTGGTCAGGTTGGCCCTGTCACTGGGCGGCACCAAGGAATGAGACCGTCAGTCAAGACCGCGATCGGCATCGGTGTCGTGATCGTGCTGATCGTGATCGCCATCCTCGGATGGCGCACTGCCACTCGCGCTCCGGAGCCTCCCGCGCCGAGTGCCTCGTCGTCGACCGGCCCTTCAGAGGGCCAGCCGTCCCCACCGGCGACCCCGACGGAGCCCACGGAGAGCGCGGCTCCGGACGGCGACGCGCCGGAGGTCGTGACCGGGGTCGATGCCGTGGTGCGCAGGATCCCCGACCAGCAATGGCGTCGCATCCTGTCCACCGGCACCTGGCGCCCTGAGTGCCCGGTCGGGCGCTCGGACTTGCGAAGGATCGAGTTGAACTACCGCACGTTCGACGGTGGGGTGGGGCGCGGCCAGCTGGTCGCCAACAAGGACAGCGTCGACGACCTGGTGGAGATCTTCTCGGCACTGTTCGAGGCGGGTTTCCCGATCGAGCGGATGGAACCCGTGGAGCGGTACGGAGGCGAGGTCCTCCGCAGTCTGGAGGCGAACAACACGTCCGCGTTCAATTGCCGCAAGCCCGGCCAGATCAACGCACCGGTAAACGACTCTCCGCACGCGAACGGTCGCGCGGTCGACATCAACCCCGTCCAGAACCCCTGGCGGGACCCACGCTGCGACTGCTGGCAACCCGGGCGCGAGTTCGCGAAGGTCAAGGACGGCCCGGGGGTCATCCGCAAGGGGTCCCTGCCTGTGCAGCTGTTCGAGGCG
>CALGTB010000071.1 GCA_937902285.1 uncultured Actinomycetes bacterium
CCGGCGATGCCGTCGAGTCGGTGCGCGCGGCCGTGCGCGGCGTCCTGGAGAGGGCGGAGCGCAGCCCGCTCCTGAGGGCCATCGCGTCGGCGTCGCAGGGAGGCGACACCGAACTGCTGCCGCTGCTCACAACGCAGGCCGGCTCGCTCCTCGCGGCCTCACGGGAGGTGCTGCGCGGGCGGCTCCGGCACCTCGTCGACGAACGTGACAGTGCCGATCTCGACACTGCGATCGACGCGGTGGTCAGACTCGTGCTCAGCAACGTGATGCAGCCCTCCGGGTCGCCTGCCGCCACGGCTGACGAGATCGCCTGGGTCGCCGGTCGCCTGCTCTGAGGGACTCCGTTCGCGTATGGCCTGACCTGAGGACCGGCACAATGGCGGCATGAACGAGCAGGCCGTGCGCACGGGCATCGCGCTGCTCCTTCTGCTGGGGGTCGCGCTCGGGGTGATGACCTACGGGGGACTCGGCTACCGGCGCGAAATGGCCGTCGCCGCGCTGCGCGCTCTCGTCCAGCTCGTCGCGGTCGCACTCGTGATCGCCTGGATCTTCTCGCATCCGCAGTGGGCGTTCGCCTACCTCGCACTCATGCTCGTCGTCGCGGCCTACACGTCCAACAGGCGGATCGGCGGCGATGCCCGTGATCGGATGGCGATCCTGCTGGCGATCCTGCTGGGGGCATCGGCCACGGTGGCGATCGTCTCCGTGACCGGCGCCCTCGAGTTCAGCGCGCAGACGCTGCTGCCCTTCGCCGCCCAGATGATCGGAGGCGCGATGACGGCGGCCTCCCTCGCCGGGGTGCGCCTGCGCGACGACGTGAAGGACCAGTTCACCGTGTTCGAGGGCTACGTGGCCCTTGGCGCCACCGCGCGGCAGGCGGGCCGGGAGTTCGCCCAGCGGGCGGCGGAGAGGTCGCTGTTCCCCACACTCGACCAGACGAAGAGCGCGGGCCTCGTGACGCTGCCGGGGGCCTTCGTGGGGATGCTCCTCGGAGGCGCGTCGCCCCTGCTGGCCGCCCAGATCCAGCTGCTCGTGCTCATCGGACTGATGCTCGCGCAGACCATCACCGCACTGATCACCACCCGCACGATCAGCCCGGTGAGCGCATGAGCACCGATGCCCATGAGCACGTGTTCCAGCTCGACGACGTGAGCGTCGTCTATGGAACGCACGCGGCGGTCTCAAAGGTCGATCTCGCCGTCCATGCACGGCAGATCACCGCCTTCATCGGGCCCAGCGGCTGCGGCAAGACGAGCATCCTGCGCAGCCTCAATCGTCTGAACGACCTCGTGCCGGGAGCCCGGGTGGAGGGCCTGGTCTCGTATCGGGGGACGGATGTCTACGCAGACGGGGTCGACGCGAATGACCTGCGCCGCCGTGTCGGGATGGTGTTCCAGAAGCCCAACGTGTTCCCGTCGTCGATCTACGACAACGTCGCGTACGGCCCCCGCCTCCACCGCCTGAAGGGGAGCCTCGACGACCGGGTCGAGGCCGCGCTCATGAAGGCGGCGCTCTGGGATGAGGTGCGCACCGACCTGCACCAGGACGCGCACCGGCTCTCCGGCGGCCAGCAGCAGCGCCTGGTGATCGCACGGTGTCTTGCCGTCGACCCGGACGTCATCCTCATGGACGAGCCGTGCGCGTCGCTCGACCCCATCGCCACGGAGCGCATCGAGGAGTTGATGATCGACCTGGCGGCCGACTACAGCATCGTCATCGTGACCCACAACCTCCAGCAGGCCGTGCGGGTGTCCGACATGACGGCGTTCTTCACGGCGGACTACGCCGAGGACGGCACGCGACACGGCCGACTTGTCGAGTATGCGTCGACCGAGCAGCTGTTCAACGCCCCCGCCGACCCCATCACCCGCGACTACATCGAGGGCCGCTTCGGCTGATCAGTCGTTCGGCTGCGCGGGATCCTCGGGCGGCAGGCACGCGGCCGCCTGCACGGCGGTCCAGGTCTGCGGACCGACCAACGCGTCGGCGGTCAGTCCGGTCGCGGACTGGAACTCGCGGACCGCAGCCTTCGATGCCTTGCCGTACACCCCGTCGACCGGCCCCGGGTCGTAGCCCAGCAGGGTGAGGGCCACCTGGAGGACGGCTGTCGAGAACGGGTCGGACGCCTTCGACGTGACGTCCTCCAGCTCGTCCACGCCGACCGAGCAGAGGTAGCTCATGGCCTCGTCCTCGGTGGGGACGGCCTGCGGCTCCTCGGTGGAGAGCGGGATGTCCTCCGTGACCGGGGACAGCAGGCAGTCGTCGAGGGTGCCACCGGGCGCGAGGTAGGCGAGGCATCCGGGGTCGAGCCCGATCTGGGTGACGGCGGCGCCGTCCTCCTCGAGCGCGAGGCTGCCGGCCTGGGCCGCGCCGTCGGGCCAGGTGACGTCGAGCTCGGTGCGGCTCACGACGCGAATCGTGATCACGTGCTGATCGGTGACGGCGCCGTCCGGCTCCTGCCGGTAGAACTGGCCGTCGAACAGGTCGGGGTCCGACGTGGCCGTGAGCCGCATCCCATAGCCGTCTCCGGTGCTGGCGAGGGAGGGGGTGGCCCACCTGGCCGGCAGCTCGACGCCGACGCGGAAGGGGATGGAGGCCTCGGGCGTCGGGCTCTCCGACTCTGCTGCTGTCTCGCTCGGCGTGATGCTCGACGCCGCGACGCTCAGGTCATCGGAGGACGTGTTCGGCTCAGCCTGGGACGAGCACCCGGCAACGACCAGCGCGAGCGCCAGGACCCCGACGCCGACCGCGACGCTCCTGCGCCGCACGGTCCATCGACTGTTCATGCTCCCCATGGTCGCATCCGACAGGCCCGTGACTGGGAAGCCACTCGCACGGCGTGACGGTTGCGTAGGGTTTGCCCGTGGCCGCTGCCGAGGGGACGTCGTGAGCGTCAGCAGGCGGACGCGGTCGATCGCCCGTGTCGCCGCCGACGTGCTCATCACCGTCGGTGCACTCGTCCTCCTCTTCGCCGTCTACCAGCTGTGGTGGACGAACGTCCAGGCCGCGCGTGCCACGGCGTCCGCGCGCACCGACATCGTCGCCTCGTGGGAGGCCGCGACCTCGCCGGTGGTCACCGTGTCGCCGCCCGCGGACGCCGGGTCGGCGTCCGGCTCCGAGTCGGGGTCCTCTGAAGCGCCGGTCCCGGACACCCCGGAGACGCAGGCGGTGCCGCCGATCGGGAAGGGTTTCGCGCTCATGTCGATCCCCCGCCTGGCGGACTCGGTGTGGGAGATGCCCGTGATCCAGGGCGTGAGCGCCGACGAGCTGGCCAAGGGAATCGGCCACTACCCCGACACGGCCCTGCCGGGCCAGATCGGCAACTTCGCCACCGCGGCGCACCGCGCGACCAACGGCGAGCCCTTCAAGGACTTCGATCGGCTCAAGAAGGGCGATCGCGTCGTGGTCGAGACGCAGGACGGATGGTTCGTCTACGAGCTGGAGAAGGACAAGATCGTCCTCCCGTCAGACACCTGGGTCATCGACCCCGTGCCGGGCGATCCAGGCGCCATCCCCACGGAGGCGCTGATCACCCTGACCACCTGCAATCCGCGCTGGGCGTCCTACGAGCGCTGGATCTGGTGGGGAACCCTCGTCGAGACGCGCGATCGCACCCAGGGCCCGCCCGCCGAGCTCGCCGAGCGGGGGGAGGCCTGACATGTACGCCTGGATCTGGAGCCACCTCCCGGGGCCGACGGCCGTGCGCGTCCTCGTCGCCGTCCTGCTCGTGGCCGTCGTCGTGGCCGTGCTCTTCCTCTTCGTGTTCCCCTGGCTCGAGCAGGTGCTGCCGTTCGGCGACGTCACCGTCGACGCTCTCGCGGGCAACAATTCCGTTCCCTAGGTAGCCTGCCCCCGTCGTCCGATTCCCCTGAGGAGCGCCATGGCCACCGCCACCGTCACCGCATCTGCCTTGCCCGTGGGCCTGCTCAACGGCGAGCAGCTCGACGACGAGACCCTCCTCCGCCTCGCCGTGGGTGCGACCTCGATCACCGCGTTCACGTCGGTCACGCCCGACAACGGCGCGCTGATCCGGCGGTGGACCTCCCTCGCCCCTGATGTGCGGATCACCGACGGGGGCCATGTCGAGGGGATCCGTGAGGCCATGGTCGAGTGCGCCAAGCTGCAGATCCTCGTGCTCGCGACGGGGGAGCCGTGGTCTCCGAAGCGCTTCGTCGCGTCCGCGCTTCAGGGGGCCGCCGCCGCGACGGAGTTCGACGTCCCGGCGGTGGCTGTGCACGTGATGCGCTCAGGGTCGAGGCCGGGACCGGTGGCCTGGCTCACCGACACGGGGACCCTCTCGGGCTACGGGGTTCTCTTCGCCGTCGGCTACGCCCAGCTGCACGGCTGCGACGTCGACATCATCGAGCCGGACGAGCGCATGCAGGAGCCGCGGACCCCGGAGGCCCTGGCCGAGGCCCACCGGGTGGCCGATGTCTTCGGGATCGCCATGCGCGAGCTGTCCGATCCGTCGCCGGTCGAGCGCGTTCTGCGCGACGACTACTGCCTCGTGGTCCACCCCGTGCTCGATGCCCCGGGTGGTCGATCGCTGCTCCGCCCAGGTGACCTGCCGGCCAAGAGCGTGGCCTCCGGGAACCCCGCGGCCGTCGTCCGCCTGATCGAGGCGTTCCCCGGTGATGTCGTCGCGGTGTTCGACGGCGTGCAGCTGCTGCACGGCGAGGGGCAGGCCGCGAAGGTTGCGGCGGGCGTCGCGCTCGGCGTGGTGGGCATCGCCGGCGTGGGGACGGTGCTGGCGACGCCGGCCTCCGCGGCGGAGTCGCACGGCGGCGGCGGCGCTTCGGTGTCCGTGTCGCAGCAGTATCGCGACAGCGATCATGGCGGGAAGGGCGGGAACGGGCTGCACCTCGGCTGGGAGCACGGGGAGCACGGCAACCATGGCCACAATGAGGGGCACGGGACAGGCGCCAACCTGCAGACGCCGGGTGGAGGTGGTTCCGTCACGAACGGCCCCGCCGTCCTGCCTTCCCTCGTGACACCTGACCCGGTGGTGATTCACGGGCAGACGCAGGAAGTGGATCCGACGGTGAACCCGACGCTTCCGCCGGTGCAGGGGCCGTCGGGCGTGACGTCGACGACGCAGAGCACGCCGCTCATCGCCCCACCGATGCAGGAACCGGTCGTCGTCCACGGGCAGACGCAGGAAGTGGATCCGACGGTGAACCCGACGCTTCCGCCGGTGCAGGGGCCGTCGGGCGTGACGTCGACGACGCAGAGCACGCCGCTCATCGCCCCTCCGTTGCAGCCGACGGTGACTCCGCCGGTCACGCAGGCCGTGCCGCAGGCGGTGCCGACGGTGACGCCGCCTGTGCAGGAGCCGATGCTGGTGCCGCCGCTGACTCCGCAGGTCGCGCCGCAGGCGGTGCCGCAGGCGGTGCCGACGGTGACGCCGCCTGTGCAGGAGCCGATGCTGGTGCCGCCGCTGACTCCGCAGGTCACTCCGCAGGTGGGCCCGACGGTGACGCCGCCGGTGGTGACGCCGATGGTGGTGCCGACGTTGCAGCCGC
>CALGTB010000072.1 GCA_937902285.1 uncultured Actinomycetes bacterium
TGAGGAACTCGTCGTCGCTCACCGTCTCCTGCGGGAGGACGAGGAGCCACGGCTCGGACGGGTCAGCGGCCAACCAGATCACGCACCAATCGAACGATGTCCGCGGCATCGACGAGCAGATCGCCCTCACGCGCCGCCGACGCGGGAATGACGCCAGAGTACCCACGCCGGCGGCCTGCGAAGGGGATGCCGGCCTCGGCGACCTGCGCCATCACCTCGGCCCCGAACGCGGCGAACGACGGGCCCTCCTCGACCACGACGAGGCGCGCGGTGCGTCGCACCGACTCGACGATGGGCGTCAGGTCGACGGGGTACAGGGAGGTGGGGCAGACGATCTCGACAGCGATCTCGTGCAGGTCGAAGAGCCGCCGCTGGGCTTCCTCCGCCTCCTCGAGCATGCCGCCGTAGCAGACCACCGTGGCCACCGCGTCGGCTCCGACCGGATCGATGCGGACGGTGGGGAGGTCGTCCGACGAGACGAGGGCTCGGAAGCCGGTGGCGTCGTCGTCGGGTGCGAAGCGCGTGTAGAGCGTCTTGTTCTCGACCACGAGCACCGGCGAGTCGAGTCGCGCGATCATCCCCGCATACAGCGGACCCGGATCGACCCGGAGGTTGGGCGCGACCACTGTCAGGCCCGGGATCCCGAGGAAGAACTTCTCGACCGACTGGCTGTGCGTCGGTCCGTAGCCGCGCCGTGCCCCCATGGGAGCGCGGATCATGAGGGGCACCTGCACGGTCCCGCCGAACATGTCCTCGAACTTGGCCGCATGCTGCAGCACCTGGTCCATCGTGAGGGTGAGGAAGTCGCCGAACATGATCTCGACGACCGGCCGGTAGCCGGCCATGGCCAGCCCGGTGCCGCACCCGACGATGGCCGCCTCGCTGATGGGCATGTTGAGCACACGACCGGGGAAGGACGCACTGAGGTCGCGCGTCACCTTGAAGGCTCCGCCGTAGGGGCCTTCGACGTCCTCCCCCAGGAGGAGCACCCGGGGATCGTCCGACAGCGCTGCGGCGAGGGCTTGATGCAGGCGATCGACGTGCCGTCCAGGGAACCGCGTCGCGGGGCGCCACGTGACCGGATCGGCCGTGGCCGCCACCGGGCGGGCCGGGTCGTAGGTGCTGGCCGGCGCCAGCCGCGCCGCCGCGAGGGCCTCGTCGATGACGGCACGTGCGACGGCGGACTCCCGCTCGTAGCGAGCGGCATCCTCGGTCCGGAGGAGCTCCAGCGGATCACGCTGTCGATGGCCGGCGACCACGTCCGGATCACGGTTGTCGTCGCCCTTGGAGTGCGCCATGAGCCGATAGGTCGAGATGGCCAGCAGGGCCGGCCGACCCTGGCGGCGAACCGCATCGACGGCCCCGCTCGCCGTCGTGAAGAGCTGCGGCCACTGCGCCGTGCTGCCCTGGTGGAACGCGAGCCCGAAGGCCTCCGCCCGGCCCTCGATCGAGCCGCCGGTGGTCGTCGAGGTGTCAGTGGACTGGGCGACACCGTTGTCCTCCAGCACGAAGAGCACGGGCGCGCCCATCACCGACGCGAGGTTGAGGCTCTCGTAGAGCAGCCCCTCGCCGAGCGTGCCGTCGCCGATGAAGACCACGGAGATGGCATCCGGTCGCTGACGGCGTCGGGCGATCGCATGGCCGACCGCGATGGGGGTCATGCCGGCCTGCACCCCGTTCGACAGGAAGCGCGGACCCGCCAGGTGCTGCGATCCGCCGACGCCCCCGCAGACACCGGTCGAACGGCCCATCACCTCGGCGAGCAGTCCGGCCACGTCGTCCTCGAGCGCGAGGTAGTGCCCGTGGCCGCGATGGTTCGAGAAGACCATGTCGTCGGGCCCGAGGGCCCTGGCCACGGCGACCGCCGCCATCTCCTGCCCGATGCACGTGTGCACCGTCCCGTTCAGCTCGCCCTCGGAGAACAGTTCGAGGAGACGCGTCTCGAACTCGCGGATGAGGATGGCCCGGGCGACATCGGGCTCATGGTCGTCCCAGGCGCTCGCGTCGACGGTCATGAGCGCACCGTAGGGGCCGGTGGCACCTGCCCGTGCTCCCGGCACACGTCGGCGAGGTAGTCCGTGAAGGCACGGCTCACGAGGGCCGCGTCGAAGTGCTCGCGCACCCACGGCACGGCGAACGCAGCCATCCGCGCATGACGATCCGGCTCGAGGCACTCGAGCACGGCGGCGGTCATCGCGCCGAGGTCGCCGCGGGGCACCAGGCGGCCGGTGCGCCCGTCCTCGACGCAGTCCCGCACCCCCGTCACGTCCCACGCCACTGTCGGCACCCCGCACGCCGCCGCCTCGAGGACGACATTGGGCAGGCCCTCGCGCTGGCTCGGGAGCAGGAGGAGGTCCCATCCGCTCACGAGCGCGGGCATCTCGTCCAGCGGCACCGCCGGCCGCCAGTCGACCGCGGGGCTGCGCACCAGCCGATCGACGAGGTCGGCCGGGATCGGCTGGGCGGCATCGACATCGCCCACGAGCTGGACGACCAGCCCCGGGACGGTGCGCCGCACTGTCTCGACCACGTCGAGGATCTCCCCGATCCCCTTGTCGATGCTGAGGCGCCCGGCGAAGCCCACCACCGGCGCCGCGGGGTCGTACGCGCGCTGGGGATCCGGCGTGAACACCGAGGTGTCGACTCCCTTGCTCCCGCCGTTGAGGAGAACCCTCGGGCGACGGCGCACCACGCCCGCTGCGACGAGCACGTCGGCGAGCGACGACGAGACGGCGAGGACGTCGGTCGCGGAGCGTGCGGCGACCCGGTCGGCGAGGCGGGTCAGCGTCGCGCGGCGGCCCGTCGCCCCCTCCCAGGGTGCCCCCCGCACCTGGAACACCCGCACGGGGACGCGGGCCAGTCGTGCTCCCACCATGCTCACCAGGGCCGCCTTGGGCGTGCTCCCGACGACGACGACGGGCCTCTCGGCCCGCAGCAGCCGTGCCAGCTGGAGCATGCTCCGCACGTCGCGCCACGGCGACACCGACCGGCTCATGGGAAGCCCGTGCACTGCGTGCACCGAGTCGACCGCGGCCGCGTCGAGGGGCCCGGGCGCGCAGACCACGTGCACCTCCCACCCGGCCGCGGTGAGGCTCGCCAGCTGCGGGCGGAGGAGCACGTTCACGGCCAGGTGACCGGTGACGGCCACGAAGAGCCGGGGGGTCGCAGGCCCCGATCGGTCAGAGCCGGCCATCGACGATCTCCCGCGGGAGCACGCCCTTGACGTCGAAGATGACGCCCTCCCCCACGGCCTCGCGCAGGGCGTCGGCGATCCCGTCGAAGTCGCGGTGCGCGACGGCCAGCACCGCAGCGTCGTAGGAGCGGGCCAGCGCCACGTCGAGCGGCACGAGGTCGAGCCCGTATCGGGATCGCGCCTCCACGGGGTCGACCTGCGGATCGCAGACGTCGACGAGCATCCCGAGGTCGCGCAGGGTCGCGATGACGTTCACTACGCCCGTGTTGCGCAGATCGCGGCAGTTCTCCTTGAACGCCAGGCCGAGCACGAGGCAGCGGGCACCGCCGACCGGCCTGCCGGCTCGCGCGAGCTCGAGGGCCACCCGCTCGGCGACATGCTGTCCCATGGCGTCGTTGATGCGGCGGCCGGCGAGGATCACCTCGGGGTGATGGCCCACCTCGGTCGCCTTGTGCGTGAGGTAGTACGGGTCGACGCCGATGCAGTGACCCCCGACGAGGCCCGGGGTGAACGGCAGGAAGTTCCACTTCGTACCCGCGGCGGCGAGGACGTCGTGCGTGTCGAGGCCGAGCCGGGCGAAGAGCACGGCGAGCTCGTTGATCAGCGCGATGTTGACGTCGCGCTGGGTGTTCTCGATGACCTTGGCCGCCTCGGCCACCCTGATCGAGGGCGCCCGGTGGGTGCCGGCCGGGATGACGGAACGGTAGAGCTCGTCGACCCGCTCGGCGGCCTCGGCAGTCGACCCGGACGTCACCTTGAGGATGCTGCCGAGACGGTGCACCGGGTCGCCGGGATTGATGCGCTCGGGGCTGTAGCCCACCGTGAAGTCGGCATTGCATCGCAGTCCAGAGCGCTCCTCGAGGATGGGCACGCACACGTCCTCGGTGGCCCCGGGGTAGACGGTGGACTCGTAGACGACCAGGTCGCCGGGGGCGAGGAGGCCGCCGACCAGCTCGGTCGCCTCCAGGAGCGGTGCGAGGTCGGGCCGCTTGTCGGCATCGATGGGGGTCGGCACCGTGACGATGTAGATCGAGGCGGCGCGGATGGCCTCGGGATCGGAGGTGAAGGTCAGCATCGTCGAGGCAGCGAGCTCGGAACCGTCGATCTCGCCCGTGCGATCCACGCCGTCTCGCAGCTCGCCGATGCGCACCGGATCGGTGTCGAACCCGATGGACGGACGGATCCGGCCGAACGCGGCGACCAGTGGGAGCCCGACGTAGCCGATGCCGATGACGGCCAGGAGCGGCCCCGCCACGACCTCGTCGCTGTCCACAGCGCAACCCTACGGCCGCGAGGCGATGACCTATCATCGGGCGCGAGGGGCACGCGCGGCTCGATCCTCACGTCGCGCGACTCGCAGGACGTCCGGGAAGGCGGGTGCGCGTGGAGTCGAACCCGTCCGCAGGACTCCTTGCCAACATCCTCCTGGTGCTGGTGTCGCTGGCTGTCCTCTTCATTCTCAGCCGCAAGAACGGCCTCGCCCTCGCCGCGTTCACGGCCTACTCGGTGCGTGCCATCCGGGGGCTGCAGGTGCAGATCGAGGGCGACACCAGTGACGGCCTCTGGTACGACAGGTTCGCGGTCGACCTCGTGCGCTACTGGCGCGACCAGGGGGCCGATCCCGGCACCTGGCTGGGCAAGGACGGCTTCCCCGCCCTGCTGGCCACCATCTACTCGACCATCGGCTACTCGCCGTCCACCGGCTACCTCATCAACGCCCTCGCCGGCGGCCTCGCCGTCCTGGTGGTCGGCGCCACCACGGCCCAGATGGGCTGGTTCGACGCGATCAAGCCATCTGCGTGGCTCGTGGCCGTCTGGCCGGTGGGCATCGTCTGGGGAGGCATGCTGCTGCGTGAGGCCATCGTGGGCCTGCTCCTGGCCGTCGGCGTGTGGGGCAGCGTGCGGCTCTACAAGCTGCAGATCGCGTCGGGCGCGGCCGCCATCCTCGGAGCGGGCGTCGCGATGATCTTCATGAGAGGAGGACTCTCGTTCCTCATCCTCATCGGCATGCCGCTGACGGCTGCCCTCGTCACCAACCTCAAGCACAAGACCAGTCCGTCCCGGTGGATCGTCGCCCTCATGGCCTCGGGCATCGCGATCCTTGCCCTGAGCTGGCTCAGCGACTACTTCGCCGGCGGCCAGTACTTCCAGTACCGCGTCGAGGTGAGCGCGGAGCAGAACGCCGGGACGTCGTCGTTCGCGCAGGCGGGCCTGGGCGCCGGGGCCGTCGACCAGAGCCTCCTCGGACATGCCCTCCGGGTGCCCATCACCGCCTTGGGGCCGTTCCCCTGGCAGGTCACCAACCTGTCCCTGGCGATCGCCGCGTTCGACGCCGCCCTGTGGATCGCGGTGTGGGGCCTGGCCATCTACGCGACCCGCACGCTGCGCCCCCGGGCCGAGGGCCTGCTGTTCATGATCCCCGCATTCGCCCTCATCGTGGCCCTCGCCGCGAACTCGGCCAACTTCGGCCTGATCATCCGCCTGCGCGGCCAGGGCATCGTCCTCATGGCACCCCTGGCGGCGCTCGGATTCGTGCTCTGGCGACGGCAGCGCGCAGCCAACAAGGAGGTCGCGCGGCAGGAGATCCTCGAGGCCGCCAGTGAGCGCGCCCTGATCCGCGCCCGGAGCACGCGCCGCTGATGTGCGGACTGCTGCTCAGCACACGGCCGCGCGATCCGGCCGACCCGCGCTGGAGGCGGGCCCTGCAGATCCTCGAGTGCCGTGGTCCCGACGCACTCGGCGAGGTGCACGCGACTGGCGTGTCCGCCGGACACCGTCGCCTGGCGATCATCGGCCTCGGCGAGGCCGGTCGCCAGCCGTGCACCGACGACGCCGACACCGACCTCCTCGTCTTCAACGGCGAGATCTACAACTACCGCGAGCTCGGGGAGCGGTACGGCATCCCGGCCGAGTCCGACACGCGCGTGCTCCACGCGATGCTCCGGATGGGGCTCGACGACCGGCTGTCGGAGCTGCGCGGGATGTTCGCGTTCGCCTACTGGCGCCGCAGCGGAGATGAGGTCACCGTCATCACCGCGCGTGACTTCTTCGGTGTCAAGCCCCTCTACGTCGCCCCCGGGGCCGACGGATCCCTCGCCTTCGCCTCGGTGGCGTCCGCCCTCGTCGCCCTCGACGGCGGGCACGACCCTGATCCGGTTCAGCTCGCGGGCTTCCTGGCCACCGGGTTCTTCCCGGCGGGAGCCTCGCCCTTCGTCGGCATCGAGAAGTGCCCCGAGGGGGTCGTCACCACGTGGCGCCGGGCGGGCGGCGGCTGGACGCGATCGGACGCACCCCTGTCACTCGACCCGTGGCCCGTCCTGTCTGTCGAGGACGCCGTCGACGACTCCGTGCAGGCCCATCTCGTCAGCGACGTGC
>CALGTB010000073.1 GCA_937902285.1 uncultured Actinomycetes bacterium
TACTCCAGGAGCAGCGCCCCGGCACCTCCGAACAGCACGCCGTAGGACACGAAGACGATGCTGAAGCCCAGGACGAACAGGAGGCTGCCGGCCAGCACCTGGCCACGCCGCCCCCGGGGGTCGGCGAGCTCGGCGCCCGTCAGCCCGGTGATGTACGACACGTACCCCGGGGCGAGCGGCAGCACGCACGGGCTGAGGAACGCCACGACCCCGGCGGCGAAGGCGATGGGGACGGCTGCCCAGATCGCGCCGCTGGTGACGACCTCGACGAGCCCGTCCACTACCCGGCCTGCTCGGTCTCGCCGTCGGAGCCGAGCAGCGGCTCGGCCAGCAGCGGCTCGACGATGCCCCGCAGGGACGACTCGCTGACCTTGCCCAGCGCGCGTGCGGCGACCCGTCCCTCCGTGTCGATCACGAGGGTCGACGGGATCGCCTGCGGCGGCAGCGTGTCGCTGAAGAGGAGCTGGAGCCGGCCGTCCCGGTCGATGACGTTCGGGTAGGGGATGCCGAAGCGCTCGACGAACCCGCGTGCCGACGTGTCCGAGTCGCGGGTGTCGAGGCCGACGAACTGCACGCCCAGCGGCCCGAGCTCCTCCGCGGCTGCGACGAGCGACGGTGCCTCGGCGCGGCAGGGGGCGCACCACGATGCCCAGACGTTGAGGACGACCACCTCGCCGAGGTGGTCCGACAGCCGGAACTCCTCGCCGTCGAGGGTGGTGCCGACGAGGTCGGGTGCGGGGGCGCGCTGGTCTGCGGGCAGGACCACCAGCGAGCCGTCGCCGGCGACGAAGCCGCTGCCGGCGGCAGGTGCGGAGCTGTCGGAGGATCCGCAGGCCGCAAGCACGACCATCGCCACGGCGGCGACGAGGGCGGTCACGGCGACGCGACGGCCGCGCCGCGCCGTGGTCCGGGAGGACATGGTGGCGCTCAGGCTCCGGCGATCGGGCTGGCTCCGGGGAGCAGGTCGCGAGACGGCTCCGTGTACGTGATGGCGGCGAGCCGGTCGTCGTCGTAGGTGAGCGACGTCAGCGAGGCCAGCGTGCACTGGCGGCTGCGCGGGTCATGCCACAGCCGCCGGTCCTCGGCGCGGAGTCGGGCGATCCAGATCGGCAGCTGGTGGCTCACCAGCACGGCCTCGTGGCCCTGCGCGCTGTCCCGGGCGTCGAGGACGGCCGCATGCATGCGGTCGGCGACCTCGACGTACGGCTCGCCCCACGACGGCGTGAACGGGTTGTAGAGGTACCGCCAGGCCCTCGGCTGGCGCAGCACGCCGTCGCCGACGCTGACTCGCTTGCCCTCGAAGACGTTGTCCGCCTCGATCAGGCGGGGATCGATCTCCACGCCCAGACCGTGACGCTCCGCCACAGGGGCAGCGGTCTGCTGCGCCCGCTCCATCGGCGAGGACACGACATGGGTGATGTCGTGACCGGCCAGGGCATCGGCGGCCCGGACCGCCATCTCCTGCCCGAGGTCGGACAGGTAGAAGCCCGGCAGCCGGCCGTAGAGGACACCGTCCGGGTTGAAGACCTCGCCGTGCCTGAGGAGATGGACGACGGTGCGCATGTCAGGTCGCCTTGCGCCGGGCCGTCGCTCGACGGCGGCTCGGGCGCCAGGTGCCCTCGCCGGTCTCCTGCGCGACCTTGCGCAGCGCCTCGCCGTGGGCGGCCAGGGCCTCGACCAGTCCGCCGACGGTGCTCGTCTCGGCCAGCACGTCGACGCGGAGCCCGTGCTCCTCCGCGGCCTTGGCGGTCTGCGGCCCGATGCAGGCCACGACCGTGCTGTGGTGCGGCTTGCCCGCGATGCCGACGAGGTTCCGCACGGTGCTGCTCGACGTGAACAGGACAGCGTCGAAGCCACCGGTCTTGATGGCCTCGCGCGTCTCCGCGGGCGGCGGGGCGGCCCGGACGGTGCGGTAGGCCGTGACGTCCTCGACCTCCCAGCCGAGCTCGCCGAGGCCCGCCACCAGGGTGTCGGTCGCGATGTCGGCGCGCGGCAGGAAGACCCGGTTGATGGGGTCGGTGAGCGAGTCGTAGGGCGGCCACTCATCGAGCAGCGCGCTGGTGGTCTGCTCCTGGGTCGGCATGATGTCGGGCCGCACGCCGAACTCGATGAGCGCGGCAGCGGTGGGCTCGCCCACGGCAGCCACCTTCAGCCCCGCGAACGAGCGGGCGTCGAGGCCGTACTCCTGCAGCTTCTCGCGGATGGCGCGGACGGCGTTGACCGACGTGAAGCCGATCCACTCGTAGCGACCGGACACCAGGCCGTGGACGGCGCGATCGATCTGCTGCGGGGTGCGCGGCGGCTCGACGGAGATGGTCGGCACCTCGATCGGCACGGCGCCGTGGCCGCGCAGGAGCCCGACGATCGAGCCGGCGTGGTCCTGGGTGCGCGGGATGAGGATGCGCCAGCCGAACAGCGCCTTGACCTCGAACCAGTCGAGCTTCTCGCGCTGCGCGACGACCTCGCCGACGACGACGAGCCCGGGACCGGCCTGCTTGGCCGCCTTCGACGCCGCGGCGACCTCGCCCAGCGTGGACACGAGCGTGCGCTGGTCGACCGTCGTGCCACGACGCGTCACGGCGATCGGCGTGCGCTCGTCGGCGCCCGCAGCGACCAGGCGGGCGGCGATGTCGGTGGCCCGATCGGCCCCGTTGAGGAAGGTGACCGTGGTGCGGGGCGACACGAGATCGGCCCAGACCAGCTCGGTGTCGTTGGCGTCGACGATGCGCACCTGCCGGGTGCGGCCACCGGTGAGCCCGAAGCCGGCGTAGGCCGGGACCCCGGTGACCTCGCTGACGCCGGGCGCCACCTCGAAGTCGATGCGCGCCTTGCGGAGCGCACCGGCCTCGTGCAGGAGGGTTCCGTCGATGACCGGGTCGCCGGCGATGAGGCGGACGGTGGTGCGGCCCTCGCGGGCGGACTCGATGACGAGGGCGCTTCGCGCCGCCTGGTCGAGCGGCATCCCTGCAGCGTCGACGGCCACCGTGATGACCGTGTCGGGACCGGCATGGGCCTCGGCGACCGCCACGGCGTCCGCATCGACGACGATGACCTCGGCGCCGGCGAGCAGGCTCGCCGCGCGCAGCGTCAGCAGCTCGGGGTCGCCGGGACCGGACGCCACGAGGGCCACCGATCCCAGGGTCGTCTTCTTGCGCTGCACGACCTTGGCCGGCGTCTCGCTCACCACTCCATGCTGCGGCTCGGCCGGGACGACGGCAACCGGTGACGGCTTGGACGACGCCTTCCGTGCCGCCGGGGCCTTCTTGGCCGAGGCGGCCGGGGCCGGCGTCACGGCAGCGGGCTTGGCGGCAGCCGCAGGCTTCTTGGCCGGGGCGGCCTTCTTGGGGGCGGGCTTTGCCTTGGCGGGGGCAGCCTTCGCTGCGCCCGCCTTCGTGGTGGCGACTCTCGTTGTCATGCGTTGATCGCCTCTCCCAGCGACTCGGGATCGAACGACGTCTCGGCGTCGCTCGACGGATGTGCAAACCTCGGCTCGTGCTCCTCGCTGCGGCGCTGCTCATGGAACGCGAGGATCTGCAGTTCGACCGCGAGGTCGACCTTGCGCACCTCGACGTCCTCGGGAACGGCCAGGACGACGGGCGCGAAGTTCAGGATGCTGCGCACGCCGGCGGCGACCAGGCGGTCGCACACGCCCTGCGCTGCCTCGGCCGGCGTCGCGATGACGCCGATGTGCGCGCGTCCGGTGGCGACGACGGACTCGAGCTCGGCCATGGGGCACACGGCCACCTCGCGGCCGGGAGTGCCGAGCCGCTGGCCGACGACATCAGGATGGGAGTCGAGGAGGCCGACGATCTCGAACCCGCGCGACGCGAAGCCGCGATAGGCCACCAGGGCGTGGCCGAGGTTGCCCGCCCCGACGATGACGACGCCCCACGGCTGGGTCAGGCCGAGCTCGCGGGAGATCTGGTAGGCCAGGAAGCGCACGTCGTACCCGACGCCGCGGGTGCCGTAGGAGCCCAGGTGCGAGAGGTCCTTGCGCAGCTTGGCGGAGGACACCCCGCAGGCGCCGGCGAGCTCCTCGGACGAGACGGTCGTGACCCCGGAGTCGGCCAGCTGGCCCAGGACGCGGTGGTAGACCGGAAGGCGGGCCACGGTCGCGTCGGGGATCTCCCGGTGCTGGTCGCGCGGGCGTCGGCGGTCGGCGGGCGAGCCGGCGGGCCGGACGGGCAGGGACACGGTGCTCCAGGGGAAGATAAGGGGCGAGGACGCTGGTCGAACGCGCATCCGGGGCCGACCTGAGCTCCGCGGACCGTTATCGACCCTCATAGGTTAGGCACTTGCGCACGAAGGCACAAAGTTGACCGGACGTCCGCGACCGACTATCGGAGTCCGCGAGGGGATTGCTCAGGGGCTCGCGGCCAGCGCGGCGCGCAGTCGCTGCGGATCGACCCGCCAGAAGTCATGCGGCCGCTCGTCCACCAGGATGACCGGGATCCGCTCCCAGTACTCGTCGAAGAGCACCGGATCGTCCTCGATCGACCGCTCCCGCCACGTGTCTCCGGTCTCGGAGCAGACGGAGGCGATGACCGCCCTCGCATCGTCGCAGAGGTGGCAGCCGGGCTTGCCGATCAGCGTGATGCGCGCCTGGCTCGTCGTCACGTGCCGTAGCCGGTGTCGCCGTAGACGTCGCGCAGCCGGCCCTTGGCCACCTTGCCGGTGGCCGAGTGCGGCAGCTCGTCGACGACCCGGATGGTCGTGGGGCACTTGAAGCGCGCAAGCCGGGTGGCGCAGTGCGCGGCGATCTGCTCGGGCGTCAGGTCGTGGCCGGAGCGCGCCACGACGAGGGCGCTCACCGCCTCGCCGGTGGTGTCGTCGGGCACCCCGACGACGGCCGCCTCGGCGACACCGTCCATGTCGTCGATGACGAGCTCGATCTCCCGCGGGTAGACGTTGAAGCCGTTGACGAGGATCACCTCGCGGCGCCGGTCGACCACGTGGAGGTCGCCGTCCTCGTCGGCGTACGCGACATCACCGGACCTGAACCAGCCCTCGGCATCGGGTCCGCCGGCCGCCTCGGGCCAGTAGCCGAGGAACACGGACGGCCCGCGCACCCACACCTCGCCCGGGTCTCCGTCGTCCACCTCGACGCCGGACTCGTCGACCAGGCGGATCTCCAGGCCGGGCAGCGGACGACCGACCGACCCGGCCTTCGGCGTCCCGGACACGAGGGTCGTGGCGACCACGGGAGCCGTCTCGGTCATGCCGTAGCCCTCGAAGATCTCCAGGCCCGTGAGCGCGGCGAACTCGGTGTAGACGCGGGCGGGAAGCGGGGAGCCTCCGCTGGACAGCACGCGCACGGTCGACATCGCCTCGCGCAGGCCGGGCGTCGCGCACCACGCCTGGTACATGCCCGGGGCACCCGCCACCGTCGTGACGCCCTCGCTCGCGATGACCTGCAGTGACTCGACGGGATCGAACCGGTCGACCAGGACGCACGTTGCCCCGACCGCCATCGCCAGTCCGAGCACGGTGTTGAGGCCGTAGACGTGGAACATGGGGAGGACGACCAGGACGATGTCGGCATCCACGACGGCCGGCGGGTCGGACAGCGACAGCAGCATCTCGATGTTGGCCCGCAGGGCACCGTGGGTGAGCATCGCCCCCTTGGGCCGGCCGCTCGTGCCGGCCGTGAACAGCAGGAGGGCCAGCGTGTCGGGCGTCGTGTCGTCGGGCAGCACGACGCCCTCGCCCGACCGGCCGATCCGCGACCACTCCGAGCCCACGACGCTGATGACCTCGCAGCCCGGCAGCGCGGCGGCGGACTCCTCGCCGACCGTGCGCGTGGCCGGCTGGACGAGCAGCACGCGGGCGCCGGAGTCGGCCAGGAGGACGGCCACCTCGGCGCTGGTGTACGCGGGGTTGAGCGGCACGGCGACGAGCCCGGCCCGGGCCGCCGCGTAGTAGGCCACGACGAACTCGTAGGTGTTGCCCAGCAGCATGGCGACGCGGTCGCCGGGATGCAGGCCGCGGGCCAGCAGCCCGGCACCGTAGGCCGACACGTCGCGATCGACCTGGGCCCACGTGTAGCGGCGGTCGCCCGCCACGATGCACGGCGCATCGGGATGCCGCAGGGCCGAGTCGTGCAGGAAACCCGCGATGTTCGCGCTCACCATCCGAGTCTGGCACACCCGCGTCCACCGCTGGGTACTCTCACCCTGTGAACGTCTCCCCCTCAGAAGCCCAGCCGGTCGACGCCCCCGAGCGGCGCGACGTGCTGTCGCGCTACCGCCAGGCCGGAGAGGCGTCCGCCAGGGCCGGGGGCGCCGACGCCTCGCACGAGCCGGGCTCCGACCCCACCGCGGCCGCCTTCTTCGACGTCGACAACACCATGATGCGCGGCGCCAGCATGTTCCACTTCGCCGTCGGGCTGGCGCGACGCAAGTACTTCAGCGGCAGCGAGCTCCTGGGCTTCGGCGTGAAGCAGCTGAAGTTCGTCCTCAGCGGTTCGGAGGACCTCGAGGATGTGGCCTCCGCCACCGAGGCCGCGCTGTCCTTCGTCGAGGGCCGCCGCGTCGAGGAGCTGGTGCGCCTGGGCGAGGAGGTCTTCGA
>CALGTB010000074.1 GCA_937902285.1 uncultured Actinomycetes bacterium
AGGATGCGGGTGACTGCTCGGGTGGGGTTCATGCATCCATGACACCCGATCAGGCCGCCGAAAAGCCAGCGGATCCGCCTTACGTAGTCCTTACGGATCGCTCTGCGACTCGTCGGGAGCCCAGATCCCGCATACCCTCGTAGCGTGGCCGAGATCCTCGTCGTCGATGACGACCCGACAGTGCGCGAGGTCGTCGTCGCGTACCTGCAGCAGGCCGGTCACGAGACGACGGAGGCGGTGGACGGACCGGGCGCGATGGCCGCCGCGGAGTCCTCTCCCGACCTCGTCGTGCTCGACGTCATGCTGCCCGGGTTCGACGGCCTCGAGGTGTGCCGGCGCCTGCGTGCCACCCAGCCCGACGTGCCGATCGTGATGCTCAGCGCCCTCGGCGAGGAGGAAGACCGCATCGCGGGGCTGGGATTCGGGGCCGACGACTATCTCGGGAAGCCCTTCTCGCCCCGCGAGCTCGTCCTGCGCGTGGCCTCGCTGCTGCGACGGTCGCAGCCTGCCAGCGTCGGCACGCAGACCGTCCTGACGGACGGCGACCTCGTGCTCGACCGCTCCGCGCGCAGCGTCACCCGGGCCGGCACGGCACTGACGCTGACGGCGCGCGAGTTCGACCTGCTCGCGTTCCTGCTCGCCCACCCGGACGAGCCGTTCTCGCGCGAGCAGCTGCTGTCCGAGGTGTGGGGCTGGGAGTTCGGCGACCTGACCACCGTCACCGTCCACGTGCGCCGCCTGCGCGAGAAGGTCGAGCTCGAGCCGAGCCAGCCCGTGCGCCTGGTCACCGTGTGGGGCGTCGGCTATCGATGGGACCCGTCATGAGGTCCGAGGTCGAGGTCGTCCTCATCGCGGCGGGCACTGCTGCCGTCACGGGTCTCATCGGCCTGCAGGCCGTGAGTCGCCTCGGTCGTCGGGCACCGCGTGCCGCTGCCGTCATCGCGCCTCTCGTCCCCGTCGTCGCCGTCGGGCTGGCGCTGCTCGTGTGCTCGCAGGCCATGTTCCTTTCCACGCACGACCTCGCCATCGTCGCCTGGGTGATCGTCGCGGCCGTGCCGACGGCGCTGGCGTTCGGCATCATCGCGGCACGCCGCCTCGACCAGGCGAACCAGGCGGCCGCCACAGCTACCGCCGAGCTGGCCGCGAGCCATGAGCTTGAGCAGCAGCGTCGCGAGATGGCCGCGTGGATCAGTCACGACCTCCGCACACCGCTGGCTGGACTTCGCGCCATGACCGAGGCGCTCGAGGACGGCGTGGCTCCCGATCCGGCGCGCTACCACCGCCAGATGCGGCACGAGGTCGAGCGACTGTCGGGCATGGTCGACGACCTGCTCGCCCTGTCGCGACTGCAGTCCGGCGAGCTGAGGCTCGCGCTGGAGACCATCGACGTGAGCGACATCGTGTCCGACACGCTGGCCGCCGCCGAGCCGCTGGCCCTGTCGCACAGCGTGCATCTGGAGGGCTCGGCCGCACGGCCGCTTCCCGTGCTCGCCGACGAGCGCGAACTGGCGCGGGCCCTGTCGAACCTCGTGGTGAACGCGGTGCGGCACACGCCCCCTGACGGCACGGTCGCCATCGCCGCGCGGCGTGACGGAGCCGACGTCGTTGTGTCGGTGACCGACCGCTGCGGGGGCATCCCGGATGACGACCTCGCGCGGATCTTCGAGCCGGGGTGGCGGGGCTCGTCGGCGCGCACCCCGTCGACCTCCGGCGATGGCGCCGGCCTCGGACTGGCGGTGGTGCAGGGCGTGATGACCGCCCACGGCGGCGAGGTCGCGGTGGCGAACGTGGCCGACGGCTGCTGCTTCGAGCTCAGGATGCGGGCTGTGCCTGCGTGATCGACGATGGGTGGGAGGCTCGTTCCTCCCGCTGAGGCAAACGTCGACAAGGAGACCCGACCCATGCGCACTCGACCAGTCGCCCTCATGGCTGGCGCACTCGCGCTGACGATCCTCGTGGCCGGCTGCGGCTCGGGAGCCCACTCGTCGGACGGCACCTCGGGCAGTACGTCGTCCGCCGCGGCCCAGAGCGGCCCCGCGGCCGACATCGCGTTCGCCCAGTTGATGATCCCGCACCATCAGCAGGCGATCGAGATGGCTGACCTCGCCCTCGAGCGCCCGACCTCGTCCGAGGTGAACGCCCTGGCGCAGCAGATCAAGGGCGCCCAGGATCCCGAGATCGCCCTAATGCGGGGCTGGCTCGAGGCCTGGGGGGCGCCGCTGGCGATGGAGGATGGCGACCACTCCGGCCACGACATGGGCGGGCTGTCGATGTCGGGGATGATGACGGAGGAGGACATGGCCGCGCTTGCGGCGGCCCAGGGTGCGGAGTTCGACCGCATGTGGGTGACGATGATGATCGCCCACCATGAGGGCGCGGTCGCGATGGCGCAGGACGTGCTGGCCACCACGGCGGACCCGCAGGTGAGAGCCCTCGCTCAGGCGGTCATCGAGGGCCAGACGGCGGAGATCGCCACGATGCAGGGCCTGCAGGCCGGGTGACCGCCGTCAGGCGATAGCAACGATCGACAGCGCGATGGCGCTGAAGTGCGCGAGGAACCCGGCGATGGTGAACGAGTGGAACATCTCGTGGAAGCCGAACCACGTGTGGCTGATCTGCGGCCACTTGGTGGCGTAGACGACGGCACCGATCGTGTAGAGCAGCCCACCGGCGACGATGAGCGTCAGGATGAGCCAGCCGGCCGAGGCGAACTCGGGGATGTAGAAGACCGCAGCCCAGCCGAGTGAGACGTAGATCGGCACATAGACCCAGCGCGGTGCGGTGAGCCAGAAGTTGCGGATGAGCACGCCGGCGGCCGCGCCCGACCACACGACGATGAGCAGGGTCCGCGCGTCGTCAGGCGGCAGCAGCATGAGCGCCAGCGGCGTGTAGGTGCCGGCGATGATGAGGAAGATGTTGGAGTGGTCGGCCCGTCGCAGGGCGGCCTTCGTCCGGGGGAGCCACCAGCCCATGTGGTAGACCGCGCTCGTCGTGAACAGCGCCACGCTGGTGACGACGAAGATCGCCACCGCCCACCGGATCGACGCGGTGCCTGCGGCCAGGACGAGGGCGAGGCCGCCGATGACGGCGATCGGCACGGTGAACAGGTGCAGGACGCCCCTGAGGTGCGGTGCCTGTGCCTGTGCCATGCGGATCCTCCCGTAACTTACGCGACCGTAGGTTACGGTACCGTAAGTATGCCACGAGGCGCCAGCCCCGGGTCTACCCTGCCCACGTGAGCCATCCCGTGCGCGCTGCCGTCGAGAACCGCGACCTGCCGGCGCTGTCCGCCCTCCTCGCCCCCGACGTGGTCTTCCGCAGCCCGGTGGCCTTCGCGTCGTACTCCGGTCGCGCGGTGGTGACCGAGCTGCTCGACAACGTCATGCAGGTGTTCGAGGACTTCGTCTACACCGACGAGCTCGTCGGCGAGGGCACCCATGCCCTCGTCTTCTCCGCCAACGTTGGTGGGCGGGCGCTGCAGGGCCTCGACCACCTGCGCTTCGACGCGGACGGGCTCGTCGCCGAGTTCACCGTGATGATCCGGCCCATGTCCGGAGTGATCGCACTCGCGGAGGCAATGGGACCGCGGGTCGCGCACCTGCCGAAGGGCTAGTCCCGGCGATCGGTCAGGAGTGACCCTGCGCGAGCGCGTCCTGGATGATCGATGTGAGCTCGGCTCGTGACGTCACGAGCGACGGGCCGTACCAGGTGAGCAGCCTGCCGTTCACCAGCGCTGTCCGCGCCTGGGAGAAGGCGTCGGGCCCGTCGTGCGCGTTGAACACGTAGGGCTCGTCCGGCAGCAGGACGAGGTCGATGCCGGCCCGGTCCATATCCGCGATCTCCACCTTCGGGTAGCGGTCGGCGCTGTCGCCGAACGCGTTCGTGAGGCCCAGCCGGCCGAGCAGGTCATGGGCGAACGTCCGAGGGCCGACGACCATCCAGGGGTTGCGCCAGATGACGACGGCGACGGTCGCGTTGATCGGCTCGCTCGGGGTGTCCCACGCGATGCGGGCCGCACGCAGCCACTCGGGCACGGGCCACCCGAGGCCGACCTCGAACATCCGCTCCATCGACGTGAGCGCCTCGGCGACCGTCTCGATGCGCGTCACCCAGACGGGGATGCCGGCGTCGCGCAGACGCCGCACGTCGATCTCACGGTTCTCCTCCTGATTGGCGATCACCAGGTCGGGAGCGAGAGCGATGATGGCGGCGCAGTCGGGGTTCTTCGTTCCGCGGATGCGCGGCACGTCGAGGCCCTCGGGGTAGGTGCACCACTGCGTCGCGGCCACGAGCGCCTCGGGGCGGGTCTCCGCGATCGACTCGGTGAGGGAGGGGACCAGGCTGACCACCCGCGACGCCGGCGCCGCAGGATCGAGCCGGAAGCCCAGGTCGTCGATGCGCTCGCTGCTGGTCGTCACAGTGCGAGTCTGCCCTGTCAGTCGGACCCGTACGCGAACACCTCGTCGAGTCGCACGTCCAAGGCCTGCGCGATCCGGAAGGCCACCTCGAGCGAGGGCGAGTACTTGCCCTGCTCGATGGCGTTGATCGTCTGCCGCGTGACCCCAACCTGCTCCGCCAGGCGTCCCTGCGTCATGCCGTCGGCACCCTCGCGCAGCGCCCGAATCCGGTTGGTGACGCGCGTGGGCTTGGGCCCGCTCATGCGCCACGCCGGTAGAGCACGATCTTGAAGACGCCCGCCAGCACCTCCGCCAGGACCCACCACAGCAGGAGCATGTTCGCGATGTAGAAGGGGTCTGCCCTCACCATGGCCAGGCACAGGGCGACGAACACCCCGGTCGCCAGCACGTAGGCGCCGACGCGGGTGCCGTGCAGGCTGATGGACCGATCCCGCTCATCCGCCAGCTCGGCGGTCCGGGGATTCGTGACGGCGATGACGACCTGGGCGATGACCAGGAGCGCGACGAGCAGGACGACCGTGACGATCATGAGCGGCTGGTAGACGATCTCGGCGGCGGGCGTGGACGCCGCCCACCGGGCGATGGTCACGAAGTACAGCGCGTAGACGACCACGAGGGCCGTCGTGGTGGCGATGACGCTCTTCTCCTCGGCGGGCATGGATCGTCCTCCTGTTAAGAATTCTTGACAGAGGGAGCCTAGGGTCGGTGCCGCGCGATGTCAAGAATTATTGACTGGGAGGCGTTCTCCGGCGCGACGTGCCGGCCCCGCCGCTCCTACACTTGAGGGAGCGACGGTGCGGCGCAGCAGGTTGCCGGCCGGAGAGGCGACGATGAGAGCGCGACTGATCGCCCTGCCAGGACCCGTCTGGACGATGCTGCTGTGGGCGAGTGGCGCGCTGCTCAACGCACTCGCGCTGGGACTGTGGTTCTCGCCGGCCCCCGGGTTCACCGGCTGGATCGTTCAGGTCGTCTTCCAGGTCGTCGTGATCGTCGTGCTCCTGACGCTGGGGGGTTCGACGCCGACCTGGCTGCTGCACGTGATCCTGCTCCTGCAGATCTGGGCGATCGAGGCCCTGTGTCTACTGCTGGGCGATCCGGTGAGCATCGCCACCTGGTCGGTCGGGGCGATCGGAGCGGTTCTGTACGCCAGCTACTGGTGGCACGGATGGGTGAGCTTCGCGTACGCCGTGCTCGTGTCGGCCGGCATGCTCATGGTCATCGGCATCACCGGCACATGGGGTGCGCTGGGGATGGCCTGGTTCATCATCACGTCGATGTCCTTCGCCCTGGCGCTCGGCATGAATGCGCTGGTCGGCAGGCTGGAGCGCCAGGCTCGCCGCGACACGCTGACGGGGCTGCTCAATCGGGTCGGACTCGACGACTACCTCGATCTTCACGGTCGAGCGGGTCGGACGACGCTGCCCCGGGCGCTCGTGGTGGTCGACATCGACGGCTTCAAGTCCGTCAACGACACCCGTGGCCATCAGGCCGGCGACCGGGTGCTGCAGTGCGTGACGAGGGCATGGAGCTCGGCGCTCCGCCCGGATGATCTCGCCGTGCGCATCGGCGGCGACGAGTTCCTGCTGCTGCTCCCGCACACCGACGTGGACGGTGCCCGCGCCCTGGTGACCAGGCTGCGCGAGCTCGACGGAACGCCATGGTCGTGCGGCATCGTGGACTGGACCGACGGCGAGACCTTCGACACGGCGATCGTGCGCGCCGACTCCTTGATGTACGAGGACAAGGCCCGACGTCAGGAGAGCCCCGCGCCGTAGTGGCGGCCGTGCTGGTGGCCGACGATCAGGCGGAGGCAGCGTCCAGAGCGGCACGCTGCTCGTCGGTCAGATGCAGCGACCCCATCGCCACGAGGTCGGCGAACTGGTCGGTGTTGCGGGCGCTGGCGAGCGGCGCCGTGATGCCGGGGCGGGTGAGCAGCCATGCAAGGGCCACCGCCGCCATGCTCGCGTCGTGCGCCTCGGCGGCGTCCTGCAGAGCGCCGAGCACCCGGTCGCCTCGCTCGCCGATGTAGGGCTCGGCACCCTTGGCGCGCGGACTGTCGATCGTGATCCCGGGGCGGTACTTGCCCGTGAGGAAGCCCCGAGCCAGTGAGTAGTAGGGAAGTGACGCGAGCCCGTGCTCGAGCACGATGGCGGCGAAGGCGTCCTCGTAGCCGGCACGCTCCATCAGGTTGTACTCGTTCTGGATGGCGACATAGGACGTGAACCCGTTGTCGGCAGACACGGCCAGCGCCTCGAGGAGTCGATCAGCAGTGAAGTTCGACGCCGCGATGCAGCGCACCTTGCCCGACCGGACGAGCTCGTCGAACGCTGCCAGCGTCTCGGCCATCGGCACGCTGGGATCGTCCTCGTGCGCGTAGTAGACATCGATGTAGTCGGTCTGCAGGTTGCGCAGTGAGTCCTCGACCGCGGCCCGGATGTTGTCGGGTGACAGACCCGGGTGCACAGGCCACTTCGCCACCTTGGTGGCGATGATGACGTCAGACCGGTTGCCGCGAGCGCTGAGCCACTCGCCGATCACCCGCTCGGAGTCGCCGCCCGTGTTGCCGGGCACCCAGGCCGAGTAGACGTCGGCGGTGTCGATGAAGTTGCCCCCGGCCTCCGTGTAGGCGTCCATGACGGCGAAGGACTGCTCGGTGTCGGCCGTCCAGCCGAACACGTTCCCGCCCAGGCACAGGGGCGAGACGACGAGGTCGGTGGTGCCGAGGGCGCGGGTGGGGGAGAGGTCACGCGGCGTGGTCGAGGGCATGCCCGCATCGTATGGCGAAGTCGTCTAGCCCAGCCAGCGGGAGGTCGCTCGCCTACACGCGCTGATACCGTCCGGGCATGGCCGCCGTCGACCCTGCCGGGGAGGCCGCGCCTCCACGCGGCGGCGCCGTCGCCTACTCGGGTGCCATCCACTGGGAGTACAGCCCCGACCTCGATCACGATGCCGACCCGGGCGAGATCGTGTGGGCGTGGGTCGCCTTCGAGGACGACCCCACCATCGGCAAGGACCGTCCCATCGCCGTCGTCGGACGCAGTGACGACCGGCGGCTCGTCGCGCTCATGCTGTCGAGTCGCAACCACGACGGGGATGCCCGTTGGATCCCGATCGGGTCCGGTCAGTGGGACCGCGAGGGGCGTGCGAGCTGGGTGCGGCGCGACCGCGTGCTGGTGGTGTCCTCGGCGGCCGTGCGCCGCGAGGGAGCGGTGCTGCCGCGGTCGACCTACGACGCGATCGTCTTGGCGATGCGCGGGAACGCCCCGGTTCAGGGCAGTCGCGCAAGGGCTGCACGACCGGGACTGCGCGAGCGCCTGCAGCGCCTTCTCGGCCGCCGACCTTCCGGGCGCTCCTGATCGCCAACGCCTGGCATGCCGCGGCCCACGACACGCGGTTCGGCTTCGCGTTGGCCGCGACAGCAGCGATTCCTGCTGCTGCATAACGAGTTGATGACATCGCGTGGTGCGAGGTTGCGGTGACGCATGCGAACCCGCTAACGTCACGCTCTCGCGCTCACATCAGTGACCGCGGTCGCGGCAGATAGGGGAGCCACATGTTGATTGAAGGAAAGCGCTAGGTCTTTCGACCTCCCCTGCCGCTGGTCCGTGTCACCGGACCCGCACCCGGATGAGCCCTCCGCTCGCCCGCTCATGTTGCCTCTCGCGCAACTGCTCCCGACGCCGTCACCGCCCACACCCTTGGGCCTGCATCGTCGTCGACCACCCCGTTTCACACCTCATCCCGGCATCGGGTCGATCACCCGTTGCCTGAATGGAGACGTCATGGAAACCCGGGAGTCCTACAGGACATCCGTGCTTCCCGAACTCTCAGGTCGGGAAGCAGAGTCGACGAGACCCGGTCTCGTCGAGGCACGACAGGCGTGGGCCGACGTGGTCCGCGCTGCATGGCAGGCGGCGAACGTGAGCGTGTCGATGGCCCGCACGCTGGGCCGGGTCGACGTGACCCCGCTCGCGACGGCGGCGGACGATCGACCGCATCACTGGCGGCTGCGAGCGCGCCTCACGGTGCGGTCGGCGGGCGAGCACTCGGCCGTCCCGCTGGCGCTGCGCATGCTGCCGCCGCTCGGCTAGCACGTCGGGTGCGAGGGCACTCCCTCGCACCCGACGTCGCTGTCGGTGCCGGCACCGTCGCGCTGGTCAGCCGAGGAGCACCGACGGCGCCGGCACGGCGCGCACCCGGTTCTTGCCGTCGCGCTTGGCCTTGTACATCGCGAGGTCGACTCGATCGAGCAGGGCCTCAATGGGCTCTCCGGGGCTGACGAGCGTGACGCCGATGCTCATCGTCACGTCGAGGAGGTCGTGCCCGTATCGGATGGGGGCCTGGACCCGACGGCGCACGGAGTCCGCGATCCGCTCGGCGTCGGTCAGGTCGCGCACGCCGTCCAGCACGACGAGGATCTCGTCGCCACCGAAGCGCGCGACATGGTCGACGTCCCTCACGCGCGCCCGGATGCTGTCGGCCAGCGACTGCAGCACGGCGTCGCCCGCCAGGTGGCCGTACGTGTCGTTGATCGCCTTGAAGTCGTCGACATCGCAGAAGGCCACCGCCACCGGGTGGGTGCCCGGGCTGTCGAGGATCTCGGTGAGCCGCTCCGTGGCCTCGTCCCGGTTGAGCAGGCCGGTGAGCGTGTCGTGACTGGCCCTGTGCTCGAGCTCCGCTGCGGCAAGCTCTGCATCGATGTCGCGGAAGGCGATCAGAATGCTGACCTCGCCCTGCGGGCCGCTGGAGTAGCGGCGCGCCGTGCCCTCTACCCAGTGGTAGGAGTCCGTGGGGTCGAGGATCCTCGCGCGCGTGCGGACAGTGAGCCCAGCCTCCAATGCGGGCATGTCCAGTTCGAGGGCGGCGAAGTCGTCCGGGTTGATGAAGTCCGTCGGCGGTCGACCGATCCATGTCTCGGGATCCCACCCGACCACCGCAGTGAGTGACGGCGACACCCACGCGACTCGGCCGTCGATGACCCGCAGGATGACGTCGGCGGAGTTCTCGGCGATGAGGCGGTATCGCTCCTCCGACTCGGCCAGGGCTGCCTTGAGAAGCATCTGCTCGGTGATGTCGGTGAAGGAGACAATCACCGATGGGTCCTGCTCGTCGACGGCTCCGGGGATGGGGTCGACATTCACCAGCAGCCAGTGCAGTTCGCCCTCCGGGGTGTGCACCCCCATGACGACGCCACGCTGGGGCTGCCGCGTGGCCAGGGCGACCATGGCCGGGTGAGTGTCACCGGGGAACGGTGATCCGTCCTCGTGCACGGCCCGCCACCGCGGGTCCAACGAGGTCCGGCCCGTCAACTCGTCAGGCGTCAGCCCCAGGATGTGGCTCGCCGCCGGGTTCGACTGGAGGATGCTCCCGTCGGACGACTGCACCACGATCCCCTCGGACATGGCGTTGAACGCGGCGAGGTCCAGACCGGTGCCGACCGGCGCAGTCGTGCTCGAGGTCCCCTGCTGTGCCATCTGAGCCTCCTGGAAACAACGCTAGTCGGCCGATCTCGGGGAGTCCTGCCCTGCGTCGTCGCCCCTCGGGGCGAC
>CALGTB010000075.1 GCA_937902285.1 uncultured Actinomycetes bacterium
TCGCTCTGGCTCAGCGCACGGGTGCGGCGCTCGCGTGGGTGCCTCGCCGCGCGGGCGAGCGCGGTGCCCTCGACGCCGGCGCCCTCGCGGGCCTGCTCCCCGGCGGCCGCCCCCTCACCGATCCCACCGCACGCAGTCAGGTGGCTGCGGCCTGGGGGCTCGACGCGTCGGCTCTGCCCGGCAGCCCCGGCATGGCCGGTACCGCCCTGCTGGAGGCAGCGGCGGCCGGGAGCCTGGCGGCGCTCCTCATCGGCGGCGTTGAGCTGTCCGACTACCCCGACGCCGCCCTCGCGGTGGCGGCGGTCGAGAAGACCGGGTTCGTCGTCTCCCTCGAGAACCACCACTCGGCCGTCACCGAGCGCGCCGATGTCGTCCTGCCGGTGGCCGTGGTCACGGAGAAGTCCGGCACCTTCCTCGACTGGGAGGGACGTCCTCGACCGTTCGGCCAGGTGCTGCGCGACGCGCTCACCATGGGCGACGCCCGGGTGCTCGCGATGATCGCGGAGGCCATGGGCGCATCGGTCCCCGGCGACGTCCCGAGCCTTCGTCGCGAGCTGGGCGCCCTCGGCCCCTGGACGGGCGCGCGCACTCCGGCCCCGTCTGCGGAGGCGGGTGCCGGCGCAGCGGGCGTCCGGCTGGCCACGTGGCGCCAGCTCATCGACTCGGGGGTCATGCAGGAGGGCGAGCCGCACCTGGCCGCCACCGCACGGCCGACCGTCGCGGTCCTGTCGGCGGCCACCGCCGCCGCGTTCGGGGAGTCCGTCACCGTGTCCGGCCCCGCCGGCTCAGTCACGCTTCCCGTGGTGGTCGGTGACATCCTCGACGACGTGGTCTGGCTGCCCCTGAACTCCCCGGGATGCCATGTCTACGCCGACCTCGGCGCTCGTGAGGGCGACGAAGTCCGACTCAGTGCGGGAGGCGCAGCATGACCGGCTCGCAGTTCGGTCTCTTCGGCACCGATCCCTGGTGGCTCGTCCTCCTCAAGGTCGTCGCGATCTTCGTCATGCTCGTGGTCCTCACGCTGTTCACCATCTGGTGGGAGCGCCGCGTGGTCTCGCGCATGCAGAACCGCATCGGCCCGAACCGCGTCGGTCCGCAGGGCCTCCTGCAGTCCCTCATGGACGGCATCAAGCTGGCCCTGAAGGAGGAGATCATCCCCAAGTCCGCCCACATGGCGGTCTACTGGCTGGCTCCGGTCATCTCGGCCACGGCGGCCTTCCTCGCCTTCGCGGTCATCCCGTTCGGCCCGACCGTCTCGATCTTCGGGGTCGAGACGCCGCTGCAGCTCACCGACTTCCCGGTGTCCGTGCTCTACGTGCTGGCCATCGCGTCGATCGGCATCTACGGCATCGTGCTCGCCGGCTGGTCCTCCGGGTCGACCTACCCGCTGCTGGGCGGCCTGCGCTCGAGCGCGCAGATGATCTCCTACGAGATCGCCATGGGGCTGTCCTTCGTGGCGGTGTTCCTCTACGCCGGGTCGATGTCGACCTCGGAGATCGTCGCGGCGCAGCAGCCGATCTGGTTCGCCGTGATCCTCCTGCCCTCGTTCCTCATCTACGTCACCGCCATGGTCGGCGAGACCAACCGCGCCCCCTTCGACCTCCCCGAGGCCGAAGGCGAGCTCGTCGGCGGCTTCCACACCGAGTACTCGTCGCTGAAGTTCGCCATGTTCTTCCTCGCCGAGTACATCAACATGGTGACGGTCTCGGCCCTCGCGACGACGCTGTTCCTCGGCGGATGGCTCGCGCCGTGGCCGCTGTCGCTGTGGGAGGGCGCCAACACCGGCTGGTGGCCGATGCTGTGGTGGCTGCTGAAGGTGCAGATCTTCGTCTTCATGTTCATCTGGCTGCGTGCCACGCTGCCGCGCCTGCGCTACGACCAGTTCATGAAGTTCGGCTGGAAGGTCCTGATCCCGGTGTCGATCGCCTGGATCATGATCGTCGCGACGGCGCGTGCGCTGCGCAACGACGTGACCATCAGCAACCGCGAGATCCTGTTCGGCGGCGCGATCATCATCGTCGTGCTCCTGATCGGATCATGGATCGTCCAGTCGCGGCAGGAGCGCCGCTTCAAGGCCGAGACCGAGGCGGAGGAGGCAGCCCTCGCCGCCGAGTTCGACCCCATGGCCGGCGGGTTCCCGGTGCCCCCGATGCCGGGCCAGGAGTTCACCTACACATCGCGACGGTCGCTCGCTCAGGGCAGCACCATCGTGCAGGAGCCGGCAGCGCCGTCGGTGACCAGTGCGGACGAGCAGCCGACGCCCGAGGAGGACACCCATGCCTGAGACCCCACAGGTGATCCGCGGCTTCGGGGTCACGTTCCTGACCATCTTCAAGAAGGTGGTCACCGAGCAGTACCCCGAGCAGAAGGTCCCGCCGAAGCCGCGCTTCCACGGCCGCCATCAGCTGAATCGCTGGGCGGACGGGCTTGAGAAGTGCGTCGGCTGCGAGCTGTGCGCCTGGGCCTGCCCGGCCGACGCCATCTTCGTCGAGGGCGCGAGCAACTCCGACACCGAGCGCTTCTCGCCCGGCGAGCGCTACGGCCGCGTCTACCAGATCAACTACCTGCGCTGCATCTTCTGCGGGCTGTGCATCGAGGCGTGCCCGACCCGCGCCCTCACGATGACGAACGAGTACGAGCTGGCGGACGACAACCGCGCCGACCTGATCTTCGAGAAGCAGGACCTCCTGGCTCCCCTTCTCCCCGGGATGCTGGCGCCGCCGCACGCGATGGTGCCCGGAACCACGGAGAAGGACTACTACTCCAACACCGTCACGGGCTCGGTGCCCGAGCAGGCGCACGCGACCGCCGAGGAGGTGGCCCCATGACCGACGTCGTGTCCGACACCAACACCGGCGAGGCGATCGTCTTCTGGGTGTGCGCGATCCTCGCGGTCCTGGGGGCGCTCGGCATGGTGGTGTCCCGCAAGGCGGTGCACAGCGCGCTGTGGATCGCGCTCACGATGATCAACCTCGCCATCCTCTACGTCGCCAACTCGGCGCCGTTCCTCGGCATGGTCCAGGTCATCGTCTACACGGGCGCCGTCATGATGCTGTTCCTGTTCGTGCTCATGGTCGTCGGCGTCGATGCGTCCGACTCCCTGATCGAGACGATCAAGGGCCAGCGGCTGGCCGCCATCCTGCTCGTTCTCGGCATGGGCATCCTGCTCGTGTGGGGCGTCGGCAACGGGCTGGCCGAGTCCACCGATGTCGGCCTGGACGCCGCCAACGCGGCCGAGGGCGGGAACGTCCAGGGCATCGCCGAGCTGATCTTCACGGACTACCTCATCGCCTTCGAGGTCACCTCCGCGCTGCTCATCACCGCGGCGATGGGCGCGATGGTGCTCGCACATCGCGATCGCTGGTCGCCCAACCCGAGCCAGAAGCAGCTGTCCGTCGACCGCTTCCGGGGCGGGCAGCATCCGGGCAACCTGCCGAACCCCGGCGTCTACGCGCGGCACAACGCCGTCGACACCCCTGCGCTGCTTCCCGACGGGAGCACGAGCGAGATCAGCGTTCCCGAGCCGGTGCGCTCACGCGGCGACATCCGCCCGGTCGACCACTCCGACATGGGCGAGGTCAAGGAGATCACGGAGGGCAGGAGCGAATGAACCCGTCCAACTACGTGATGCTCTCGGCGGTGCTCTTCAGCATCGGCGCCGTGGGCGTCCTCGTGCGCCGCAACGCCATCGTCGTCTTCATGTCGGTCGAGCTCATGCTGAACGCGGCCAACCTCGCGTTCGTCGCCTTCGCTCGCATGAACGGCAACCTCGACGGGCAGGTCGTGGCCTTCTTCGTGATGGTCGTGGCCGCTGCCGAGGTCGTCGTGGGCCTGGCGATCATCGTCACCATCTTCCGCACTCGAAGGTCGGCCTCGATCGACGAGCCCAACCTGCTCAAGTACTAGCCACCACTGCACGCGCCAGCACGAGAACCGACGAAGGATAGGACCGCAAAGTGACAGAGCTCATGCCCGCCGAGGGGGTGTTCTCCCTCATCTGGCTGCTCATCGCCCTGCCGCTGGCCGGCGCTGCCGTCCTCATCTTCGGCGGCCGGCGCACCAACGCATGGGGCCCCTACCTGGGCGTGCTCACGGTGGCCGCCTCGGCCGTCATCGGCGTGCTGATGCTGCTCGGGATGATGCAGGACCCGGCCGAGGCGCGGACCTACGGGCAGACGCTCTTCACGTGGGTCTTCTCCGGCACGTTCGAGGCCGACATGGCCTTCCAGCTCGACCAGCTCTCGATCGTGTTCGTCCTCCTCATCACCATCGTGGGAACGCTCATCCACGTCTACTCGCTGGGGTACATGGCGCACGACCCCAACCGCCGCAAGTTCTTCGGCTACCTCAACCTGTTCGTCGCGGCCATGCTCCTCCTCGTCCTGGCGAACAACTACCTGCTGCTCTACGTGGGCTGGGAGGGCGTCGGGCTCGCGAGCTACCTGCTCATCAGCTTCTGGCAGCACAAGCCGTCGGCGGCGGCAGCGGGCAAGAAGGCCTTCATCATCAACCGGGTCGGCGACGTGGGCCTCAGCCTCGCGATCATGCTGATGTTCGTCACCTTCGGCTCGGTGAGCTTCCAGGACGTGTTCGGGTCCGCTGACCAGGCGAGCGAGGGCACGCTCACGGCACTGGGACTGCTGCTCCTCCTCGCCGCCTGCGGCAAGTCGGCGCAGTTCCCGCTGCAGGCCTGGCTCCTCGACGCGATGGAGGGTCCGACCCCCGTGTCGGCGCTCATCCATGCGGCCACGATGGTCACCGCCGGCGTCTACCTCATTGCGCGGAGCAACTCCATCTTCGACAACGCCGAGTACGCGGCGATGGCCGTGGTGATCGTCGGCCTGATCACGATGTTCATGGGCGCGATCATCGGCTCGGCCAAGGACGACATCAAGAAGTCCCTCGCCGGGTCCACGATGAGCCAGATCGGGTACATGGTCGTCGCCGTGGGCCTGGGGCCGATCGGCTACGTCTTCGGCATCTTCCACCTGCTGACCCACGGCGTGTTCAAGGCGGGCCTCTTCCTCGGGGCCGGGTCGGTCATGCACGGCATGAACGACAACGTCAACATGCGCCGCTACGGCGCCCTGCGGGCGTTCATGGTGATCACGTTCGGCACCTTCCTGTGCGGCTACCTGGCGATCATCGGCATCCCGCCCTTCTCCGGGTTCTGGTCGAAGGACTCGATCATCCACGCGGCCTTCGAGCAGGGCTGGGTGGTCGGCTGGCTCACTGTCATCGCGGCCGGCATCACCGGCTTCTACATGACCCGAATGGTGGTCATGACCTTCTTCGGCAAGGCCCGCTGGGAGGACGACGCGCATCCGCACGAGTCGCCCGCGGTCATGACCGTTCCCCTCATCATCCTGGCCTTCGGCTCGGTCTTCCTCGGCATGGCGCTGGTCTTCTGGGGCGACATCGTCAGCTGGCTCGAGCCGGTGGTCGGCTACGAGGAGGGCGAGGCACTGCTTCCCGAGTGGGCGCTCATCGTCATCTCGCTCGGGTTCGTCATCGCGGGCGGCGTCATCGCCTGGCTGCAGTACGGCCGGCGGCAGATCCCGATCGAGCCCCCTCGAGGCTCGGTGCTCACGCGGGCCGCGCGACAGGACCTCTACGGCGACGTCGTCAACGACGCGCTCGTCGTCGAGCCGACGTACTACACGTCGCGCTTCCTCGTGTGGTTCGACAACAAGGGCGTCGACGGCTTCGTCAACGGCAGCGCCGCCTTCGTGGGCGGGCTCTCGGGACGCATGCGCCGCTACCAGACGGGATTCGCCCGTTCATACGCGTTGTCAATGGTGGGGGGCGCCGTCCTGGTCGTCCTCGCCCTGGTGTTGGTGAGGATCTCGTGACGACGTTCCCGTGGCTGACCACGCTCGGGCTGGTGCCGCTCGTCGGCAGCATCGTGGTCGCACTCCTGCCGAGGGGCCGCACCCTGCTCGCGAAGCAGGTCGCGCTCGCGATCGCCCTCATCACCCTCGGGCTCACCATCGCGATGGCGCTCCAGTTCCAGGCCGACTCGACCGAGCCGTTCCAGTTCGTGGAGTCGCATCCGTGGATCCCGTCCTTCGGCATCTCCTACTCCGTGGGGGTAGACGGCATCGGCCTGGTGCTGGTGGCGCTCGCCACCACGCTGGTGCCCGTCGTCATCCTCGCCGGGTGGCATGACGCAGACGACAGCCGCGGAACGGTCAAGGGCTACTTCGCACTGATCCTGGTGCTCGAGACGCTGATGATCGGCGTCTTCGCCGCGACGGACGTCTTCCTGTTCTACGTCTTCTTCGAGGCGATGCTCATCCCGGTCTACTTCATGATCGGCCGGTACGGCGGCGTGCAGCGCTCCTACGCGGCGGTGAAGTTCCTGCTCTACAGCCTGCTGGGCGGCCTGTTCATGCTCGCCTCGATGATCGGGCTCTACGTCGTGTCCGCCCAGATCACCGGCACCGGGACGTTCGACTTCCTGACCCTCGCGGGCCTCGAGATCGACGAGACCACCCAGAAGATGCTCTTCCTTGGCTTCTTCTTCGCCTTCGCCATCAAGGCGCCGCTGTGGCCGTTCCACACCTGGCTCCCCGACGCTGCTGCGGAGTCCAAGCCGGGCACCGCGGTGCTGCTCATCGGCGTGCTCGACAAGGTGGGCACGTTCGGCATGATCCGCTACTGCCTGCCGATCTTCCCCGCGGCGTCGAGCTTCTACGCCCCCATCGTCATCGGCATGGCGCTCATCGGCATCTTCTACGGGGCGTTCGTCGCCCTCAGCCAGACCGACATGAAGCGGCTCTTCGCGTACTCGTCGATGTCGCACTTCGGCTTCATCGCCCTGGGCATCTTCGTCTTCACGACGCAGGGACAGGCCGGCTCGGTCGTCTACATGGTGGCCCACGGCCTCTCCACGGCACTGCTGTTCCTCACCGCGGGCTTCCTCATGACGCGCTACCGCGGATCGAGCACCATCGCCGACTACGAGGGCGTCAACAAGCCGGCTCCCGTGCTGGCCGGCTTCTTCCTCATCGCCGCCCTCTCGTCGCTGGCCCTGCCTGGACTCGTCTCCTTCGTGGGCGAGTTCCTCGTCCTGCTGGGCACCTTCGAGCGCTACATCTGGGTGGGCGCACTCGCGACGCTGGGCATCGTGATCACGGCGGCCTACGTCCTGCGCCTGTACCAGCGCACCATGACCGGTCCGGTGAAGCCCGAGCTGTCCGGAATGAAGGACCTCGGCGGCCGTGAGGTCACCGCGCTCGTGCCGATCGTGGCGCTGACGATCATCCTCGGGCTCTTCCCGGCGCCGATCCTCAACGTCATCAACCCGGCGGTCGATCGCGTGATGCAGTCCGTCGGGGCGACGGATCCCGAGCCCACCGTCCCGCTCTCCAGCGCCGTCGTGGAAGGGACTGACAAGTGAGCGCCCTGACCTCGGCGGCCATCACGGTCGCCGACACCGTCACCGAGTTCGAGCTGCCGAGCATCAACTACTCGGCGATCGCGCCCATCCTCATCATCTTCGGTGCCGCGGTCGTGTCCGTGCTCGTCGAGGCCTTCGCCCCCCGTCGGGCGCGGCGCCCCCTCCAGCTCGTCCTGGTGATCGGCTCCGTGATCGCGGCTCTCGTCGTGGTGGTCTCCCTCGCCGGCACCCGGCTGGTCACGGCCGAGGGCGCCATCGCCGTCGACGGTCCCACCCTGGTCATGCAGGGCACGCTGCTCGTCGTGGCACTGCTCGGCGCCCTGCTCATGGCGGAGCGGGGGATCGACCCGCAGGGCGATGCGTTCGCCCCTCGTGCGTCGGCCCTCCCCGGGTCCGAGGACGAGCGCGAGTTCACCGAGCGCGGCTACCTGCAGACCGAGATCTGGCCGTTCTTCCTGTTCGCGCTGATGGGCATGCTCATCTTCCCGGCGGCGAACGACCTGCTCCTCATGTTCATCGCCCTCGAGGTCATGTCGCTTCCGCTGTACCTCCTCGCCGGCATGGCCCGGCGCCGTCGACTGCTGTCGCAGGAGGCCTCGCTCAAGTACTTCCTGCTGGGCGCCTTCTCGTCGGCCTTCTTCCTCTACGGCACGGCGATGCTCTACGGCTACAGCGGCACGGTCTCGCTGCCCGGGATCGCCGAGGCGCTGACGGCCAAGCCGTCCGAGGCCTCGCTCGTCACGATCGGCGTCGCGCTCCTCCTGGTCGGGCTCCTGTTCAAGATCGCTGCCGTCCCGTTCCACCAGTGGACCCCCGACGTCTACCAGGGCGCCCCGACCGCGGTCACCGGCTTCATGGCGGCCACGGTCAAGATCGCAGCCTTCGGGGCGCTCCTGCGGGTGCTCTACGTCGGCCTCGGCGGCATGCGCTGGGACTGGGAGCCGATGCTGTGGATCATCGCGATCCTCACCATGCTGGTGGGCTCCATCGTCGCGATCACCCAGACCGACATCAAGCGGATGCTCGCCTACTCGTCCATCGCCCAGGCCGGATTCATCCTCGTCGGTGTGGTCGCGGTGAGCCGTGAGGGCCTGGCCGCGTCGATGTTCTACCTCATCGCGTACGCCTTCACGACGATCGGCGCATTCGCCATCGTCTCCATGGTGCGGGACGCGTCGGGCGAGGCGACGCACCTGTCGAAGTGGGCGGGCCTGGGCAAGAAGTCCCCCCTCGTCGCGGGCATCTTCGCCATCTTCATGCTGGCGCTGGCGGGCATCCCGCTCACCAGCGGCTTCATCGCGAAGTTCGGCGTCTTCACGGCTGCCATCGAGTCGGGCGCCACGTGGCTCGTCATCGTGGCGGTGGTGGCGAGCCTCATCGCGGCCTTCTTCTACGCGCGCGTCATCGTCCTCATGTTCTTCTCGGAGCCGACCGAGGAGACCGCCTCGGTCGTCGTGCCGTCGGCGTTCACCACGATCGCCCTGGCCGCCGGAGCGACCGTGACGATCGTCCTGGGCATCGTCCCGCAGCCGGTTCTCGAGCTGGTGAGCAATGCCGACGTCTTCATCCGGTAGTACGTTGCCCCGATGAGCGACACGCTTCTCGGCCTGCCGCTCCCTGACGCCGAGCTCGACGCCGCCCTGAGCGCGGGCATGGCCGCCGTGGAGGAGGGCCTGCGCATCGCGGTGGCGAGCGACGACCAGTTCGTGGCAGATGCCTCCCGCTACCTCGTCGAGGCCGGAGGCAAACGGTTCCGGCCGCTGCTCGTGCTGCTGTCGGCGCAGTTCGGCGACCCGGGCGCGTGGGGCGTGGTGCCCGCGGGCGTCGTGGTGGAGCTCACGCACCTCGCCACCCTGTACCACGACGACGTCATGGACGAGGCACCCCTGCGGCGGGGCGCGCAGTCGGCCAACGCGCGGTGGGACAACACGATCGCCATCCTCACCGGCGACTTCCTGTTCGCCCGCTCGTCCCGGATCCTCGCAGACCTCGGCCCCGAGGCGGTGCGCATCCAGGCGCACACCTTCGAGCGGCTCTGCACGGGGCAGATCCGCGAGACCGTCGGGCCGCGCCCCGGCCAGGATCCGGTCGAGCACCACCTGGAGGTCGTGGCCGACAAGACCGGCTCGCTCATCGCCGCGTCGGGTCGCTACGGTGCCCTGATGTCCGGCGCCTCGCCCGAGGTCGTCGAGATCATGACGCAGTTCGGCGAGCGCATCGGCGTCGCGTTCCAGCTGGCCGACGACCTCGTCGACATCACCTCGGAGTCGATGCAGTCGGGCAAGACGCCGGGCACCGACCTTCGCGAGGGGGTGCCGACGCTGGCCGGGCTCCTCGCCCTGACCAGCACCGAACCCGCCGACGCACGCCTGCAGTCGCTGCTGGGCCGGCCGCTCCCCGACGACGCCGAGCACGCCGAGGCGCTGGCCCTGCTGCGGGCCCACCCGGCCATCGACGAGGCCCGCGCCCAGGCCCACCTGTGGTCCGAGCAGGCACGGGCGTGCCTCGCCCCGCTGCCGGCCGGCCCGGCGCGCGAGGTGCTCGAGCTGCTGTGCGACTACGTCGTCTCCCGCACCGGCTGAGCCGTCCCGCACCGGCGTTTGCGTGATATTCGTCTAGACAACCACTAGGGTCGGTGAGTGAGCGACCTCGTCCATGCCCCTGTGCGTCCACGGCACGACCGGCCGACGCTCGTCTCGTACGCGGCCCTCGCCTCATGGTCATGGTTCGTCTACGGCCTGGGCGCGACCCTGGTCTTCCTCCACGACGAGCAGGACAGCGCAACGTGGCTTCAGGGCTTCCACGGCACGGCGCTCGCTGCCGGTGGCATCGTGGGAGCGCTCATGGCCCCGCGCTTCATCAACCGGTTCGGCCGTGGCAGGGTCATGCGGGTCGGGGTCATCGGAACCGCCGCCTGCATCTCGCTGTTCGTCCTCCCGTTCCCGACCCCGGTATGGACGCTGTCGACGGTCCTGATCGCCTGCTTCTTCGGCAACCTCATCGTCGTCTGCGTGAACGCCTTCATCGCCACGCACCAGGGTGCCGCGAGCCCGGCCGCGTTCACCGAGAGCACCGGGCTCGCCGCGCTCATGGGGCTGCTCGCTCCCGTCGCGATCGGCGTCGCCGCCTCGACCGTGCTGGGCTGGCGGGCCGGACTGCTCGTCTGCGTGGTCATGTTCGCGGTCATCGAGGTATGGCGGGGGCGGGCCCTCGCGGTGTACGGGGCTCCGGGGCTGGTGGAGACCCGGAAGTCATCCGGTGCGCTGCCACGCCTCACCTTCTGGGCCCTCTTCGCGGGCACGGCCTACATCGGGGCGGAGTTCTGCATCTCGCTGTGGGGCGCCTCGCTGCTGCGCGAGCGGGCCGACATGGAGCCCGCCGCTGCTGCCGCGGGCCTCGGGGCGTTCCTGGGCGGCGTCTTCATCGGCCGCGCCTTCGGCAGCGGCCTCGCACGGCACCTCTCCTCGGAGCTCCTCCTGCGCGGATCCCTCGTCGCGGGACTGATCACCTTCGCCCTGATGTGGGTCTCCAGCGCGGCACCGGCGCTGCTCGTCGCCTTCTTCGCGACCGGGCTCGCCCTGTCGCTCGCCTGGCCGCTGAGCATGTCGCGCATCCTGCGGTCGGCCGGCGGCCGGGCTGATCGGGCGTCGAGCCTGGCCCTGGCGTTCACTACGGCTGCGATCGGCGTGGCCCCGTTCGTCCTGGGCGGACTGGCCGGTGCGATGCCGGTCCATCGGGCATTCCTGCTGGTTCCGCTGCTGCTTGTCGTGTCGCTGGTCCTCGTGCTGATCCGTCCCGTGCCGGAGGACGTCAGTCCGGCTCAGTGACCTCGAGGTCGTCGATCGGGCGCCGGTTCACCCGGGCATTGCGCAGGCCGTCGACCGACATGACCACGAGCGAGATCCACACGAGCAGGAATCCCAGCCATCGCGTCGTCGACATCGCCTCCCCGAACACGAACACTCCGAGCAGGAACTGGAAGACCGGCGTGAGGTACTGCATGAGGCCCAGCGTCGACAGCGGGATGCGGGTGGCGGCACCGCCGAAGGCAAGCAGAGGTATGGCGGTGACGGGACCCAGGAGGACGAGCAGGGCGACGGTGCCGGCGCCGTCCGACGTGATCGACGACGAGCCGGAGCCTGCCATGACGATCATCACGACGACGGCAAGCGGTGCGAGCACGGCCGTCTCGATGGTGAGGCTCTCGACCGCTCCGGTGCCCACCTGCTTCTTGATGAGGCCGTAGATGCCGAAGGAGAAGGCGAGGATCAGGCTGATCCACGGCAGACGCCCGTAGCTGACGGTGAGGACACCCACGGCGAGGATGGCGATCCCGACTGCCAGCCACTGGCCCGTGCGCAGGCGCTCGCGGAGCACGAGTACTCCGAGCCCTACCGAGACGAGCGGGTTGATGAAGTAGCCGAGCGACGCCTCGACGACCTGGTTGGTCGCCACGGCGTAGACGTAGAAGCCCCAGTTGACGGCGAGGAACATCGCGGCGATCCCCAGGCGGACGACGTCGCGTCGCTCCCGCGCGGTGAGGAGCGTGCGCGCCCAGGTCCGGGTGACCGTCGTGAGGATCGCGAGGAAGACCAGCGACCAGACGACGCGGTTCGCCACCACCTCGATGGGAGCGACGTCGCTGAGCACATGGAAGTACAAGGGGAACAAGCCCCACAGCCCATAGGCCACGAAGCCCAGGAGGACTCCGATGCCGGCCTGCGACTGCGGAAGGCGGGGCCTTCCGATCAGGAGACGGTCCACGTGTCGCCGCCTGTCAGCAGCGACTGGAGGTCACCGGCGCCCTGGCGCTCGATGACGTCCGCGACCTGCTCGCGGACGAGTCGGTCGTACGAGGGGCGCTGGATGTCGCGGAACACGCCGATCGGGGTGTTCTCGAGGGTGCGCGGGTTCGACAGGCGCGAGAGCGCGAACGCCAGGCCCGGGTCCTTCGCGTGCGCGTCGTGCGTGATGATCGCGTCCTCACCGACATCGGCGACGTCGACCACGGTGATGTGACCGTCCGCGTTGCGCATGACGCCCTTCTCGGCGTCCTTGCCGAACCGGATGGGCTCGCCGTGCACGAGTCGCATCATGACGTCGTCACGGGTGTCGCTGTCCTTCAGGGGCTCGAAGGCACCGTCGTTGAAGATGTTGCAGTTCTGGTAGATCTCGACCAGTGCGGTGCCCTCATGGGCGGCGGCCTGGCGCAGCACCTCGGTGAGGTGCTTGCGGTCGGAGTCGATCGTGCGCGCCACGAAGGTCGCCTCGGCGCCCAGGGCCAGCGACACCGGGTTGAACGCGTAGTCGAGCGAGCCCTCGGGGGTCGACTTGGTGATCTTGCCCTGCTCGGACGTGGGGGAGTACTGGCCCTTGGTGAGGCCGTAGATCCGGTTGTTGAAGAGCAGGATCTTCAGGTTGACGTTGCGGCGCAGGGCATGGATGAGGTGGTTGCCGCCGATGCTGAGCGAGTCGCCGTCGCCGGTGACCACCCACACGGACAGGTCGGGCCGGGTCACGGCGAGCCCGGTCGCGATGGCCGGCGCGCGTCCGTGGATCGAGTGCATGCCGTACGTGTTCATGTAGTACGGGAAGCGCGACGAGCATCCGATGCCGGAGACGAAGACGATGTTCTCGCGTCGCAGGCCGAGCTCGGGCAGGA
>CALGTB010000076.1 GCA_937902285.1 uncultured Actinomycetes bacterium
CGAGTCCTGCAAGGCGATGTACCCGTTTGTCGAGGCGTTGCGCGAGGAGTATTCCGGCAGGGTCCGGTTCGTCGCCCGCTACTTCCCCATCCCCAGCCATGCCAACGCGGTCAACGCCGCCCTCGCTGTCGAGGCGGCCAGTCAGCAGGGCTCCTTTGAGGACATGTACTCGCGCATGTACGAAAGCCAGGAGCAGTGGGGGGAGCAGCAGGACTCGAAGGCTGGACTGTTCCGCGAATGGGCGCAGGAGTTCGGGCTCGACTTGGCGGCCTTCGACGCCGCTGTCGCGGATCCCGCGAATCTCGAACGCATCGAGCTCGACCGTCAGGACGGATTAGCTCTTGGAGTGGAGGGCACGCCGACGTTCTTCCTCAACGGGGTGAAGATCCAGCCGGAGACGGGGCAGGAGTTCGTCGAGTTGATCGACGCTGAGCTTGCAGCGACCCGATGAGCGTGAGCGCCCTGTCGGCAACGACCGGAACTGACGTGGCCGCTGCCCGCGGCCGAGCACAGCACCGCGTGGCAGGTTGGGTAGTCGTATTCGGCGCCGTCATCGGCTTCGCCGCCTCCTGGCAGCTGACGCTCGACAAGATCCGCCTGATCGCCGATCCAGCCTTCACCCCAGCGTGCAGCATCTCCACTGTCCTCAACTGCGGCAGCGTGATGCAATCCGCCCAGTCAACGGCGTTCGGCTTTCCCAACTCCCTCATCGGCATTGCGGCCTTTGCCATGGCTCTTCCCCTCGGCATTGCCTTGATCGCCGGGACAAGGCTTCCGCAGATGCTCTCGTGGGGTCTGATGGCCGGCTCGGTCGCTGGCGCCCTGTTCGTGCATTGGCTGGCCTTCCACACTGCCGTCACCATCGGTGCCGTCTGCCTCTACTGCGTGGCTGTCTGGATCGCCACGCTGAGCATCCTCGGCGCCGCGTCCTCCGTCCGGCTGTCCCTTTGCCTGGCCCGTCCCCACCGTCCCCGAACGGTCAAGATCCTCACCGCGGTTCACGACTGGCTACCCGTGGCGGTTGTCGGGTGGATCGGTCTCTTGGGCATTGGCGTCGTCACGGGCCTGGTGACGCGCTGATGGCGGCCGGACTGATACCGCTGCTCATCTTCGCCGGACTGGGAGTGATGATCTTCTTCTTCCTCCGCTGGGCCGTCCGCGAAGGGGAAGGCAAGGACCCCCGTTGGGGGCTCGTAGGGTCTCCTGAGCCGGGGAGTCCGATTGCCGCCATGGGACCGCGCCTGTTCGCCGTGCCCACTCCCCGAGGGCTGCTTCTGCGGAGCAGTTCCCACTGCGAGGCAGAGTGGGAGCGCACGTACCGCTGGCGCGACGTGCATGCCGAGGTGCTCGATGGCGCGGTTCACCTTCACGGACCCTTCGGGGTTATCAACTGCCGCAACCGGGCCGACTCCACCGCCCAGGAATCTCTGCGCCGCATGGGTCCGACCACCACGACCCGCGAGGAGAAGCCGTGACATCACGCCGGTGGCAGGTAGCCATGCCCGCCATCGCAGTGGCCGTGCTGCTAGCAGGCTGTGGTGCGGGGTCGGACACGGCTTCCAATGTCGGTACCGGGGGCTCCGGTAGTGCTGCAGATCAGGGCTACGTGTCCGGTGACGGGACCATCACGCTGCTTTCTCCGCAGGACAGGGTGCCCGCTCCCGTGCTGACGGGAACCACCCTGGACGGAGGCACGTTCACGCTGAGCGATTCCCTGGGCAAGGTAGTCGTCCTGAACGTGTGGGCGTCATGGTGCGCTCCATGCCGCGCTGAAGCGCCTGACCTGGCTCGGGTGGCTCGAGATCTGGCTGACGACGGCGTGCAGTTCGCCGGGCTGAACATCCGCGATTCCCTCACGACCGCCCGCGCGTTCGTTGAGACGTTCGACGTGCCCTATCCGAATGTCATCGACCGAGACGGTCGACTGCAGTTGCTGTTCGGGGCCACGCTGCCACCGCAGGCCATCCCATCGACTGTCATCATCGACCGGCAAGGACGTGTGGCAGGCCGAGCTCTCGGCAAGATCAGCTAGTCTGGTCTCCGCGGCTTGATCGAGCCCCTACTACCCCGGTGACGGCGCTCGTCCTCGACGGCGCACTGATTCCC
>CALGTB010000077.1 GCA_937902285.1 uncultured Actinomycetes bacterium
GAGCCGTACGGCGTCTGGGGAGGGATGTCGGAGGACGACCGCGAGGCCGCCTACCGGCGCAGCCGGTTCGCCACGGCATCCTGACGCGCGGCCCACGGACCGCCACCGCAGCCTGAGGCACGAGCACCAACGACGAAGGGCCCGGGAGACAATGTCTCCCGGGCCCTTCGTGGCAGTGACTAGTGCGAGTGGCCGTGGTGCGAGTGGCCGTGACCGTGGCCGGCCGCCTCGGGCTCGTCCTCCTTCTTCTCCACCACCAGTGCCTCGGTGGTGAGCAGCATCGCTGCGATGGAGGCGGCGTTCTGCAGCGCCGACCGGGTCACCTTGACCGGGTCGATGACGCCCGCGGCCATGAGGTCGACGTACTCGCCCGTGGCGGCGTTCAGGCCGTGGCCCACCGGCAGCTCAGCGACCTTGGAGACGACGACGTAGCCCTGCTCGCCGGCGTTCTCGGCAATCCAGCGCAGCGGCTCGGCCGCGGAGCGGCGAACGATCGCCACGCCCGTCGCCTGGTCGCCGGTCAGCCCGAGGTCGCCCTGGAGGACCTTGACGGCCTGCACGAGAGCGGTTCCGCCGCCGGAGACGATGCCCTCCTCGATCGCGGCGCGCGTCGCGGAGACGGCGTCCTCGATGCGGTGCTTCTTCTCCTTGAGCTCGACCTCGGTGTGGCCGCCGACCTTGATGACGACGACGCCGCCGGAGATCTTGGCGAGCCGCTCCTGGAGCTTCTCCTTGTCCCAGTCGGAGTCCGAACGCTCGATCTCCGCCTTGATCTGCGCGACGCGGGCCTCGACCTCGGCCGGGTCACCGCCGCCGTCGACGATCGTGGTGTTGTCCTTGGTGACGATGATGCGCCGTGCGGTGCCGAGCACCTCGAGGCCCACCTGGTCGAGCTTCAGGCCGACCTCGGGCGAGACCACCTGGGCGCCGGTGAGGATCGCGAGGTCCTGGAGGATCGCCTTGCGGCGGTCGCCGAAGGCCGGCGCCTTGACCGCACAGGACGAGAACGTGCCGCGGATGCGGTTGACGACCAGGGTCGACAGCGCCTCGCCCTCGACGTCCTCGGCCACGATCAGCAGCGGCTTGCCGGCAGCAACGACCTTCTCGAGCAGCGGCAGCAGCTCCTGCACCGACGAGACCTTGCCCTGCACGAGCAGGATGCGGCCGTCCTCGATCACCGTCTCCATGCGGTCGGGGTCGGTGACGAAGTACGCGGAGATGAAGCCCTTGTCGAACTGCATGCCCTCGGTGAACTCGAGCTCGAGCCCGGTGGTGCTCGACTCCTCGACCGAGATCACGCCGTCCTTGCCGACCTTGTCGAAGGCGTCGGCGATGAGCTCGCCGATCTCGCGGTCCTGGGACGAGATCGTGGCGACGTCGGCGATCTCCGCCTTGTCCGCCACCTCGCGGGCGTTGGACAGCAGCTCGTCGGTCACGGCCTTGACGGCCTTGTCGATGCCGCGCTTGATGTCCATGGGCGATGCGCCGGCGGCCACCTGCTTGAGGCCCTCGCGGACCATGGCCTGGGCCAGGACGGTCGCCGTCGTGGTGCCGTCACCCGCGACGTCGTTGGTCTTGGTGGCGACCTCCTTGGCCAGCTGCGCGCCGAGGTTCTCGTACGGATCCTCGAGCTCGATCTCGCGGGCGATGGTCACGCCGTCGTTCGTGATGGTGGGGGCGCCCCACTTCTTGTCGATGACGACGTTGCGGCCCTTCGGGCCGAGCGTCACGCGCACGGCGTCGGCGAGCGCATTCACTCCGCGCTCGAGGCTGCGGCGTGCGTCCTCGTCGAATTCCAGGATCTTGGACATGAGTCAGGGTCTCCCAAAGGGGTGGGGTTCAGGGGCTGGCGAGATAACGGGTCTGGCCCGTCGCGATGCAGAACGTGAGTTCGGCGACAGCGACGGGCCAGACGCGACTGGCTTACTTCTCGACGATGGCGAGGACGTCGCGAGCGGACAGGAGCAGGTACTCCTGGCCGTCGTACTTGACCTCGGTGCCGCCGTACTTGCTGTAGATGACCACGTCGCCGACCTTGATGTCGAGGGGGATGCGCTTGTCGCCATCCTCGTCGAAACGGCCGGGGCCGACGGCCAGGACCTTGCCCTCCTGGGGCTTCTCCTTGGCGGTGTCAGGGATAACGAGGCCGGAAGCAGTGGTCTGCTCGGCGTCGAGAGTCTGGACCAGAATGCGGTCCTCGAGCGGCTTGATGGAGACCGACACGGTTACATCCTCCGGTGCTGTCGATGGGCCGCCCCGGACGGGCGGCGATCGGTTGATCTGGCAGTCCCCGGTGGGGAGTGCCAGACATGACAGTACGCACGGATTAGCACTCCGTCAAGTCGAGTGCCAGCGTCACGGTGCCGACACATGCCAGGTCGGGGTGCCCGACAATGGGCGCGTGCCCACCCCTGCCGACGACGCGCGCACGTCGGTGGCCCGCTGGCTGGCCGACCCCGGCTCCGCCGAGATCAGGGCCGCGGCAGGCGCCGCGCTGGCGGCCGCACCTCGCGACCCGCTGGCGGCCGCGGCGGCGCTGCGGCGCGACCGCCCCGGCCTGCCGGCGGAGTTGGCCTCGGCGGCCCTCGAGCAGGCGGATCTGCACGCCCTGGCCCGCGAGCGCTACGGCCTCGACGCCTCGGCGCTCCTGCTGTCGCGCGACGGCCTCGAGCAGGCGACGCGGCCAGCGCTCGCCCGCCATCGGGCGGACCTGATCCGCGCGTCCGGCGCCACGCAGGTCGTCGACCTCACCGGCGGCCTCGGGTTCGACACCGCTGCACTCCTCTCCGCCGGACTGGACGTCACCGTGGTCGAGCGAGACCCGGCGACGGCCGTCCTGCTCGCCCACAACTGCCCCGGGGCCTGCGTCATCACCGGTGATGCGACCGATCCGCTGGTGCTCGACGAGCTGCTGCGCGACCTCGCGCCCGCCGACGTGCTCTTCGCCGACCCGGCCCGCCGCGACCCGGACGCCGCCCGCGGCCACGACCTGCGCGCCCGCCCCGAGCGCGACCCCGCGCGCTGGTCGCCGCCCTGGCCGGTGATCGAGGCGCTTCCGCATCCGCGGGTGGCCGCCAAGGTGGCGCCGTCGTTCCAGCCGCCGGGGGGATGGCATGCCGAGTGGGCGAGCGTCCAGCGATCGCTGGTCGAGTGCGCCGTGTTCTCGTGGCCCGTCTTCGCCCCGGCACGACGGGCGGTCGTGTGGTCGGACGGGTCCCCCACCATCATCGACGCCGACGACGGGCCGACCCCCGCGACCGCCAGCGAGCTGGGACGGTGGCTGCTCGAGCCCGACCCGGCCGTCGCGCGTGCAGGCGCCCTGCCCGCCGTCGTGCGCGCCTGGCCCGGACTCGCGCCCGTCGATGCCCGGAGCAGCTGGCTCACCGGCGGGACGCCCGCCATCGGCGCGCCCCTGCGCGGCTATGCGGTGATAGCGACGCTGGACGGGAGCGCCACGGCACAGCGGCGGCAGCTCGACCGGCTCGGCGTGTCGGGGCTCACCGTCAAGAGCCGCGACGTCCCGACAGCACCGCGGACCATCCTGCGCGAGCTCGGGCGCCCCGAAGGCGCCGACCACGTGCTCGTGGTGACCCGCCACGCGGGCCGCACCGTCAGGGTCCTGTGCGAGCCCACTGCCTCGCGAGCTGGGTGATCATGCGGTCGTCCGTGCCGCAGCAGCCTCCGACCGCCGTCGCGCCGGCGGCCCGCCACTGCTCCACCACGGCCGACGGGAAGGCCGAGTCCCCGTCCGACGTGCCCGTCCACTCCCCTGTGCCCGCGTCCCACTGGCCGCCGGCGTTGGGATAGACGATCACGGGCAATGCGACCGTCGCGCGGATGCGCGTCACCAGCTCGTTGACATGCCGGGGGTCCGTGCAGTTGACGCCGACCGCCACGATGCTCGGCGCGCTGGCGGCCACGAGGACGGCCTCCTCGATCGACTGCCCGGCGCACACCCGGCCCCCATCGGCGGCGGAGAACGTCATCCACGCGGGGACGTCCGGGAAGTCCCCGAGCACGTCGACCAGGGCCTGCGCCTCGACGACGTCCGGGATCGTCTCGACGGCGAGCAGGTCGGGTGCCCCGGAGGCCAGGACCTCGAGCCGCTCGCGATGGAAGTCGGCGAGCTGCTGGTGGGTGAGGCCGTAGCCGCCTCGGTACTCCGACCCGTCGTGCAGGATCGCGCCGTAGGGGCCGACGCTGGCCGCCACGCGAGCATCCCCGGTCGCGCACGCGGCGCGGGCCGCGTCGATGCTCGCCAGGAGGGCCGCGTCGGCATCCGTTCCGCTCATGCCCGCGGCGACGAAGCCGCGGCGAGACACCTGGTAGCTGGCGGAGATCACGACGTCCGCTCCGGCGGCCACGAAGTCGGCGTGCGCGCGCGTGACGGCCTGCGGGTCATCGAGCAGGACGCGTCCGGTCCACAGCAGTCCGGAGACGTCCTGTCCGTGCTTCTCGAGCTGCGTCGACAGGCCGCCGTCAACGACCACCGGCCCGACGCCGAAGAGACGCTCCCACTCCGAGCCCACGCCGGGGCTCATGCCCGTATCCGCATCAGGACGCGGCCGCGACGGGACGAGGCAGGTAGGCCGCGAGGTCGGCGGGCTGCAGTCCGGCCGAGCGGGCCGCCCGGAGCGCCGCCCTCAGGTCCTTCGCCAGGTGGGGGGTGAAGTGCAGGAGCACGATGTCGCCCGGCCGCAGGCGGCCGCCGGCGCGCGACAGGCGACCGTCCTCGATCACCGCGTTCCACATCACCAGGTCGCTGATCCCGCAGCGGTCCGCGGTGACCTGCACCTCCATGCGCGACGGCCCGAGGCCGTAGGGAGGGCGCATGAGCCACGGCACGGAGCCGAAGGACCGCCCGAGCATGCGCTGCGAGTAGCAGATCTCATGCTCGAGGTCGGTGCTCGAGCGCGCCATGCTGGCGTGGGTGGCCGAGTGGTTCTGGATGCTCCCCCAGGCGGTGATCCGCTCGAAGTAGCGCGCCGAGTCCTTGATGGTCCACGTGGTGAGGAAGGCGGTCACCGGCAGCCGGCGCGCCTCGACGAGGGCCAGTCCGCGTCGGTCCTTGGTGACGCCGTCGTCGATGGTGATGAACACCACCGGGTCGTCCGTGCGAATCCGGAAGGTCTCCGGCAGCGGCGGCATCGAGCTGCGGACCAGCGGGCGCGACACGCCCCAGGGCGCCCCAACCACCGGGCCCGCGTTCACCGGGCCTGCGTCCGGCGTCGACGGCGAGCCGCTGGCCGGCACCGACGGGCGCGCGTCCTCGGCCGAAGTCGCGCGCGCTCCCGTGGACCCGAAGGCGAGGACCCCGGCGAGCAGGGCGAAGGCCGCCGGCACGCCGGTCGCGACGACGACGCCGCGCACGCGGAACACGCCCATGAAGCCTCCTCGCCCAAGGGAAGCCGACCACTGGGGCCGGTGCGGCGGAAGTTGCGAGAGTGACTCTACCCCGACCGTCACGGTGACCGGAGGCCGATCGCGCCTACCAGGAGGTGCGGGTGACCGCCAGGTTCGACGTGGTCGCGAACTCGAGGTCCGAGGCCGGGACGCCGGCCGAGAGCAGGCGCGCGCCGAGCGCCGCGACCATCGCGCCGTTGTCCGTGCACAGGCCCGGCCGGGGTACCCGCAGCGTCACCCCGGCGGCCGCGCAGCGCTCCTCGGCCATCGCCCGCAGCCGGGAGTTGGCGGCCACGCCGCCGCCGAGCACCACGTGCCGCACGCCCAGGGCGCGGCAGGCCGACACCGTCTTGGCGGTCAGCACGTCGGCGATCGCCTCCTGGCACGAGGCAGCGACGTCGGCGACCGGCACCGGCTCCCCCGCCGCCTCGCGGGCGCGCACCCAGCGCGCCACAGCCGTCTTCAGGCCCGAGAACGAGAAGTCGTACGGGTGCCGCTCGAGATCGCCCGACGTCGTCAGGCCCCGGGGGAAGGCGATCGCCGACGGGTCGCCGTCCACGGCCACCCGGTCGATCCAGGGGCCCCCCGGGAAGGGCAGACCGAGGAGCCGCGCGACCTTGTCGAACGCCTCGCCGGCGGCGTCATCGAGCGTCTGGCCGAGCGGGTCGATCGTTGAGGCGTCGTCCGTCACCAGGAGCAGCGACGAGTGGCCGCCCGACACCAGCAGGCCGATGACGGGGTCGGGCAGCGGGCCGTGCTGCAGCTCGTCGACGACGACGTGGCCCACGAGGTGGTTCACGCCGTAGACCGGGACGTCGAGGGCGACGCCGAGGGCCTTGGCCGTCGCCACGCCCACGAGGAGCGCGCCCACGAGGCCCGGGCCAGCGGTGACGGCCACGGCGTCGATGTCGCGCAGCGTCACGCCCGCGCTCGCGCACGCGCGGGCGAGCGCCGGCTCCATGGCGTCGAGGTGCGCCCGGCTGGCCACCTCGGGGACCACGCCGCCGAACCGTGCGTGCTCCTCGACGCTCGAGGCGATCTCGTTGGCCAGCAGAGTGCTGCCCCGCACGATCCCAATGCCGGTCTCGTCGCACGACGTCTCGATCCCCAGCACCAGGGGCGCGTCCGTGCTCATGGCGCCTCCCCGTCGGCCGAGCCCAGGTCCAGCCGCATGATGTCCGCGTCGGCCCCGTCGGGGTAGTAGCGGCGGCGGGTGCTGATCCGCGAGAACCCGAAGCGCGCGTACAGGGCGATGGCCCGGTCGTTGTCGGCCCGGACCTCGAGGAGCATGTGCGTGCAGCCGGCCTGCCGCGCCTCGGCGATCAGGGCGCGGAGCATCGCCGTCGCCAGCCCCGCCCCGTGCCGCTCCGGCTGCACGGCGATCGTCTGGAGGTCGCTGTCCGGAGGCATGACGAAGATGCCCGCATACCCCGCGACGGCGTCGTCGACGGACGCGACGAGGTAGGAGCGCGTCGGCTGGGCGAGCTCCTGCCAGAACTGCTCGGCGGACCAGGCGTCGTCGGGGAACAGCCGTCGCTCCAGCGCGGCGACCTCGGCGACGTGCCACCATCGCAGGGGGGCCACGGTCACGGGCGGTCCGGATGTCATGGCGTCCTCGCCGGGACGGCGTCGGGTCGCCGCAGATAGAGCGGGCGCGGCAGCAGCAGCGCCCGTCCTCGGAGAGCGGCCGACGTCCCCGCACCGTCGTCTCCGTGCGCCGACAGCAGCGCCTCCACCGGCGCCGCGACCTCACCGGACCCCAGCAGTGCCTGCACGCGACGCCCGATCCACGACGCGTGCGGGTGGAGGAGGGCGCCGTCCAGGTCCTCCGCGACCTCGCCGAACTGGTCACGGTGCACGACGGCCCCCTCGCCGAGCCAGCGCCCGCTGCGGCGGGCGGGGTCGATGGCGGCGGGCAGGGTGACGAGCGGTCCGTCGGTGCGGGCGCCGTCGGACTCGTACCAGGCCCAGTAGACCTCGTGCCGGCGGGCATCGCCGGCGACGCCGAAGCCCTGCGTCGGGCCGTCGGCGCACGCCGCCGCAGCGATCGCGTCGAGCGAGCACAGCCCCACCACGGGAACCTCCCAGGCGGCGCCCAGGGCGAGGGCCGTGGCGATGCCGACGCGGAGTCCGGTGTACGGACCGGGTCCGACACCGCAGGCGATGGTGTCGATCGACGAGCGCTGCACGCCGGGTGCGGCCAGGGCCTCCTGCAGCAGCGGCGCGAGGACCTCGGCGTGCCGGCGCGCGTCGAGGTGGGACAGCTCGACCAGCGTCGTGCCGGCATCCGTGATGCTGACCGAGGTGAGCGGACTCGAGGTGTCGAGCGCGAGGATCACGGCGAGCCGCCGGGAATCGCGGCGACGACGCGGGACCACCGGTCGTCCGGGCAGGTGATCTCGACGGTGCGGGCCTCGTCGGCCTCGTCCTCCGATCGGAGGATCCGGACCATGACGCGGGATGCCGACAGTCCCTCCAGGAGTCCCTCGCCCCACTCGACGACGACGACACTGCGGTCGAGGTCGGAGGCGAGGTCGAGGTCGTCCACCTCGGCACGCGAGCCGAGGCGGTAGGCGTCCACGTGCACGAGGTCGGGCCGGTCGCCGGGGTTGGGATGCACGCGGGCGATGACGAACGTCGGGCTGGTCACCCGCTCGTCGATGCCGAGCCCCCGGCCGATGCCCTGGGCGATCGTGGTCTTGCCGGCGCCGAGGTCGCCGCTCAGGATGATGACGTCGCCGCCTTCGCATGCGGAGCCGAGCCGGGCGCCGAGGACATGCATGTCCTCGGCGGTGGGGACGGCGAACGTGACGGGCATGGTCACGCGATCCGGGCTGACGGGTCGTCCTCGACGTCGCGCCGCACGCGGTCGAGCAGCGCGATGAGCAGCGCGTTGACCTCCTCGTGCTTCTCGATGGTGACCATGTGCCCGGCATCCTCGATGACCACGTACTCGGCGCCGGGGACCTGCCGCACGATCTCCTCGCTCTGCTCTCGCGGCGTCAGTCGGTCGGAGGACCCGACGACCACGAGGAGCTCCACCGACTGGAGGATCGGCAGGGCGCCGCGCTTGTCGTGCTCCTGCAGGGCCGGAAGGAACTCGGCCACCACGTCGATCGGGGTCGCAGAGACCATTCCGGCGACGAAGCGCCCGGCCTGGTCGGGGGTCATGGACCCGAACGAGTACAGGCGGGTCAGCAGCAGGCCCAGGTCGCTGTCGCTCCACCGGCTCCGCTCGACCAGCGACTTGCGTCGCGCCACCGCGGCGGCGATGGGAGGGGCGAGCCGCTGGAAGACCGTGCCCAGCACGGGCGGAAGCCCGAGCAGCCCGCTCGAGATCCCGCCGGCCGTCGTCGCGATGAGCCCGACGCCGTACACCCGGTCGGCGAACAGCTCAGGGCGCTGCTCGGCCAGCGCCATGATCGTCATCCCGCCCATGGAGTGCCCGATGAGCAGGAGGGGCCCGGTGGGGGCCACCGCGTCGATGACCGATCCGAGGTCGCGGCCGAGCTGGTCGACGTGGTGCGAGTCGAAGTCGGCCCGGCCCGAGCGACCGTGGCTGCGCTGGTCGTAGAGCACGAGACGCGCCCGGCCGCGCAGGCCTTCACGCTGGTAGTGCCACGAGTCCAGGTTCAGGGCGTAGCCGTGGCAGAGCACGATGGTGATGTCGTCCGCCCCAGGGGCGTCGTCGACCTCGACGTGCAGCGTGGCCCCGTCCTCGGCGACGACCTCGTGAACGTCGCCACGCAGGGTGCCGAACCCGTCCGTGCCCCCCGTCGGCATCGGCTGCGCAGTGCTGCGCAGCAGCGACCTCTCGGCGATCGCCCCGAGGGCGGCTCCGGCGGCCAGCGCCCCGGCGGCGAGCAGCCCGCGCCCGGCCATGCGAGCGGCGGGGGTGATGTCGGGGCTCATGGGCTGACCTCGGGCTCGTCCGGTGCCCGTCCGGTGTACTCGCGCGGGACGCGCGCCCCGATGCGCGTGACCACCTCGTAGCCGATCGTGTCGATGCTCGCCGCCCACTCGTCCGCGGTCAGCTCCCCGTGATGCCCGGGACCGAAGAGGATGATGTCGTCGCCGGGGGCGCATCGGTCATCCGCACCGAGGTCGATGACGAACTGGTCCATCGCCAGCCGGCCGACGGCGGGGTACCGCCGACCGTCGATGGTCACCTCGACGCGTCCCCCCGACGTGCGCGGCACGCCATCGGCATAGCCCAGCGGGACGAGCCCGAGCCGGGTGGGCACGGTGGTCGTCCAGGTGCTGCCGTAGGACACGCTCGTGCCGGCCTCGACCTCCTTCACGCCTGCCAGCGCGGCCCTCAGGGTCATGGCCGGCTCGAGGCCGAGGCCGCGTGTCGTGCCGAGGCTCGGCGCCGGCGTGAGCCCGTACATCGCAATACCGGTGCGCACCAGGTCGAACCGGAGCTCGGGATACGCCCACAGCCCGCCGCTGTTGCTGAGGTGGCGCAGGCGGGGTCGGATGCCGGCCGACGCGGCGGCAGCGAGGGCCTCGGCGAAGCGTGCGGCCTGTGCCGGGACGGTGCGGCTGCCGGGCAGGTCCGCGTCCGCGAGGTGCGACCAGATCGCCTCGACCGCGATCGTCCCCTCGGCCGTCGCCGCGGCCAGGGCCTCGAGCAGGGCGGGCCACTCGGCGCGACCCACGCCGTTGCGCGACAGGCCCGTGTCGACCTTCACGTGCACGGAGGCTGCTCGGCCCGTCGCGCGGGCCGCCGAGACCACCTCGGTCAGCGCCCACAGGCTCGACACCGAGAGGTCGACGTCGGCGGCGACGCAGGCCTCGACGCCGGGGTCGCCGGGCGTCCACAGCCACGCCAGGATGCGGCCGCGGTCGCCGGACGCCCGGAGCGCGAGCGCCTCGCCGGGCAGGGCCACACCGAGCCATTCGCTGCCCTGCTCACGGGCGGTGCGAGCGACCGGCACGAGACCGTGGCCGTAGGCATCGGCCTTGACCACGGCCATCACCTCGGCGGAACCCGCCAGGCCGCGGATCCGGGCCAGGTTCGCCCGGATCGCATCGCGGTCGACGACGGCGCTGGCCCGGGTCGCATCGCCGTGGGCGGCGCTCACAGGGACGGTCATCGATCGTCCCGGTGGCCGAACCTGGCCTGTCGGATGGCCTCCGGAACCGCGCGGGCGATGTCCGTGGCGACCACCGGAGCGTGCTCGGCCGCGATGCGCCCGGCCGCACCGTGCAGCCACACCGCGGCGGCCGTGGCCTCCACGAGCTCGTCCGGCTCCCGTCGGCCGTCCGCCCAGGCGCCCGCGAGGACGGCGGCCATGAGCCCCGAGAGGACATCGCCGGAGCCGGCGGTGCCGAGGTCGGCGGTGCCCTCGAGGTCGACGAAGCAGGTCCCGTCCGGCCCCGCGACGACCGTGCCGGGGCCCTTCAGCACGACGACCGCTCCGAGCCGGGCGGCGGCCGACGTCGCCGCGGCCAGGCGGCTGCCCGCGGAGTCAAGCAGGCCCGGGAGGATCCGCTCGAACTCCCCCTGGTGCGGGGTCAGCACGGTGACGAGCGCATGGGCGTTCCGCTCGGCGATGCGGGCACGCGCGGAGGCCGAGGTGGCCACGACGGACAGCGCGCCGGCGTCGAGCACGACGGGGGCGGGGGCGCCGAGCACGGCCAGCACGGTGACCTCGTCGACGGGAGCACCGGGGAAGCCCGGGCCGCAGGCCCACGCGTCGACCCGCTCCTGGCTCGCCGGGTCGGCCCCGTCGATGACGACGTCGGGGAAGTGCGCGACGACGAGCGGGGCGACGCCGTCACCGCGGTCGAGGAAGCGGGCCATGCCGACATTGCCGCGGTGCGCCGCGTCGACCGCCAGGAGGGCCGCGCCCGGATAGGCGCCCGATCCGGCCGAGATGCCCACGACGCCGCGCCGGTACTTGTACGCGTCGGGCGCCGGCTCACGCACCCACGCAGCGACGTCGATCGACTCCAGGCATCGGAGCACCGCGCGCTCATCGAACTCCAGGCCGATGTCGACGAGCCGCACAGCCCCCGAGTGCAGGGAGCCGGGCGCCACGACGAGTCCGGGCTTCACGGCCCCGAACGTCACGGTCACGTCGGCGGCGACGGCGACACCGCTCACTGCTCCCGTGTCGGCGTCGACACCGCTCGGCACGTCCACGGCCACGACGATGGCGCCGCAGTCGTCCAGCCGGCCCACGACCGTCGCAGCATCGCCGCGCAGGGCACCCGATCCCCCGATGCCGATGATGCCGTCGATCACGAGGTGCGCATCGTCGATGAGGCGCGGAAGCGCCTCGTCGTCGTCGACCCACCGGTGCAGCCGGCCCCCCGCGCGCCGCAGGGCGGCCGAGCCGGCCGCGTGGATGCGGTCGGACAGGGTGAGCGCGTCGACGCGGCAGCCGCGGCGCGCCAGCCCGGCAGCCGCCCACAGGGCGTCGCCGCCGTTGTTGCCCGACCCCACGAGGACGACGACGTTCGATCCGGTGGCCGGCGCCCCTGCCGCCTCGAGGATCTCGGCGCACGCGACCTCGAGTGCCGTGGCGGCCCTCCGCATCAGGGCGCCGTCGGGGAGCACGGCCAGCGGAACAGCCTCGGCGGCACGGATCTCCGCCGTGGTCCGGAGGTCGATCATGGCGTCGCCCGGGAGGCGACGACGAAGGCGATGGCCATGGGTCCATCATGGCTGAGGGACAGCAGCCATGAATCGATGCCCAGCGCCCGGCCGGCGGCCAGCACGGTGCCGCGCAGGGCCAGTCGCGGCTCGCCCAGCTCGCCGGTGACCACCTCGCAGTCGTGCCACGACAGCCCCCGGTTGTCGACGAGCACCTTCGCCACGGCCTCCTTGGCGGCCCAGCGGGCCGCGAGGGACGCCGCGCGCAGGCGGTCTCCCCCGCACTGCTCGATCTCCCCGGGGGTGAACACCCGGCCGACCAGGCGCGGCGACCGCTCGATGACCGCGGCGAACCGGCGGGTGTCGACCACGTCGACGCCGATGCCCACGACCGGGGCAGGGAGATCTCCCGAGGCGAAGGGGGTGATGGACAGGGCGCTACTCCACCGTCACGGACTTGGCGAGGTTCCGGGGCTGGTCGACGTCATGGCCCTTGGCGGTCGCCATCTCGCAGGCGAACACCTGCAGGGGCACAGTCGCGACGAGCGGCTGCATCAGCGTCGGGACCGCCGGGATGCGGATGACGTGGTCGGCGTACGCGGCGATGACGTCGTCGCCCTCCTCCGCGATGGCGATCACGCGGGCGCCGCGCGCCCGGACCTCCTGGATGTTGGACACGATCTTGTCGTGCAGCACCGCGCGTCCGCGCGGGGACGGGACGATGACGATCACCGGCACCCCGTCCTCGATGAGGGCGATCGGCCCGTGCTTGAGCTCGCCGGCGGCGAAGCCCTCGGCATGCATGTAGGCGAGCTCCTTGAGCTTGAGGGCGCCCTCGAGAGCGACGGGGTAGCCCACGTGACGGCCGAGGAACAGGACCGACGGCGAGGACGAGAGCTCACGGGCGAGCGCCCGCACCGGCTCGGTGGTGTCGAGCACGAGGTCGACCTTCCCCGGCATGTCGTCCAGCTCGGCGAGGATCCGCCGGATCTCGTCCTCGAACATCGCCCCGCGCACCTGCGCGAGGTAGAGGCCGACCAGGTAGGCGGCGATGATCTGGGTGAGGAAGGCCTTGGTGCTGGCGACGGCGATCTCGGGCCCGGCATAGGTGTAGAGGACCGCGTCGGACTCGCGGGGGATGGTCGATCCGACGGTGTTGCAGATGGCGAGGGTGTGCGAACCCTGGGACTTCGCGTAGCGGAGGGCCATGAGCGTGTCCATGGTCTCGCCGGACTGCGAGATGGCGATCACGAGGCTGTCGGGGCCGACCACCGGATCGCGGTAGCGGAACTCGCTCGCGAGCTCGACCTCGACCGGCAGGCGCGTCCAGTGCTCGATCGCATACTTCGCCACCATGCCGGCGTTCGCTGCGGTGCCGCAGGCGATCACGACCACCTTCTTGATGTTGCGCAGGATCGCCTCGTCGAGGTTCATCTCGTCCAGCTGGACCTTGTTGTCCTTGCTGATCCGCCCGAGGAGCGAGTCGGCCACCGCCTTGGGCTGCTCGGCGATCTCCTTCAGCATGAAGGTCTCGTAGCCGCCCTTCTCCGCAGCGGCCGCATCCCAGTCGACATGGAACGGCCGGGCCTCGACAGGCTCGCCGGCGAAGTCGGTGATGTCGACGCGGGTGGGCGTCATCGCAACGACCTGGTCCTGGCCCAGCTCGAGGGCGTCGCGCGTGTAGTCGACGAAGGCCGCGACGTCGGACGCCAGGAAGTTCTCGCCGGCGCCGATGCCGACGACCAGCGGGGAGTTGCGGCGCGCGGCCACGACGAGGTCGGGCTGGTCGCGGTCGATGCAGACGAGCGTGAAGGCCCCTTCGAGCCGGCGGCAGGTGCGGCGCATGGCCTCGGCCAGGTCCTCATCAGCCTCGGGGAGCGTGGCGGCGAGCAGGTGGGCGACGACCTCGGTGTCCGTCTCGGAGGTGAGCGTGACGCCCGCGGCGGTCAGCTCGTCGCGCAGCTCGGCGAAGTTCTCGATGATCCCGTTGTGGATGACGGCCACCCGGCCGTTCTCACTCACGTGCGGATGGGCGTTGCTGTCGGTGGGCCCGCCGTGCGTGGCCCATCGGGTGTGCCCGATTCCCGTCGTGGAGTCGGGCATGGGATCGGTGCCCAGCAGGGTCTCGAGATTGGCGAGCTTGCCGGCCTTCTTCCGCACCACGAGCTGGCCGGCGCTGATGACGGCGACCCCGGCCGAGTCGTATCCGCGGTACTCGAGGCGCCGCAGCCCCCCGACGACGATCTCCAGTGCCTGCTTCTGACCGACGTACCCGACGATTCCGCACATAGGGGCAAGAGTACGCGCAGCGTCGCGGCAGAATGCTGCCGTGATCACCGTGCGTGTGTGTTGCCCGAAGGTGCTCACCGCCGACGTGACCGCGCTCCTGCGGGGCAACCCCGCGACCAGCGCCCTCGTGATCCACGAGGGGGCGGCCGTCATCCCCGCCGGTGACGTCATCGAGGCAGACCTGCCCCGCGAGGCGGTCAACCCCGTGGTCGACGCACTGATCGCACTGGGGGTCCAGCACGAGGGCACCATCCAGCTCCTGCCGGTGACGACGTGGGTGTCGGCTCCCGGACTGGCGGCCGAGCAGCAGGCCCAGGGCGCCAGCGCCGACGCCGTCGTGTGGACCGAGGTGGTCGAGCGTGCCTACGACGACTCGCAGATCACGTGGACGTTCATGAGCTTCATGGTGCTGGCCACGCTGCTCGCGTCGATCGCGGTGGTCACCGACTCGATCGTGCTCGTCATCGGTGCGATGGTGCTGGGGCCGGAGTTCGTCCCCATCGCCGCGCTCGGCCTGGGCCTCGTGCGCCGGCGCTACAACCTGCTCCGCCAGGCGGTGCGCACCCTCGTGTTCGGCTTCACGGTGGCGATCCTCATCGTCGCCATGCTGGCGGCCGTGGCCCGGGCGATCGGGCTGATCGAGCTGAGCGACATCTCCATGGACAGCCGTCCCGGTACCAGCTTCATCTACACGCCCAACGCGTGGTCGCTCATCATCGCCGTCATCGCGGGGGCCGCCGGCGTCCTGGCACTGACCTCGGCCAAGTCGGGCGGGCTGGCCGGCGTCTTCATCTCGGTGACCACCATTCCCGCGGCCGGCAACATCGCGGTGGCCCTCGTGTTCGCCGAGTGGGCCGAGGTCGTGGGCAGCTCGGTGAACCTGCTCGTCAACATCACCGGCATGGCGCTGGCCGGGTGGGCGACGCTGGCGCTGCAGCAGGTCGTGTGGTCGCGCCTCAGCCGACCGCGAGCGACGCACTGACCACGGCGGCAAGCCGGTCGGCGATGCTCTGGGCCTGATCGTGCGTGGCGGCCTCGACCATGACCCGGATCACGGGCTCGGTGCCGGACGGCCGCAGCAGGACACGGCCGTCCTCACCCAGCTCGGCCTCGGCCTCGGCGACCGCGTCGAGGACGGCAGCCGACCCGTCGAGGGCCTGGCGGTCGACGCCCTTGACGTTGATGAGCACCTGCGGGAGCTTGGTGATCCTGGCGGCGAGCTCGCCGAGGGTCTGACCCGACTCCGCGACCTCCGCCAGCATGTGGAGGGCGGTGAGGATGCCGTCGCCGGTGGTGGCGAACTCCGACATCACGACATGCCCGCTCTGCTCGCCACCGAGCACGAAGCCGCCGGCACGCATGGCCTCGAGCACGTAGCGATCGCCCACACCGGTCTCGACGACGGCGATACCCGCCTTGCGCATCGCGATCATGAAGCCCAGGTTGGCCATGACGGTGGCGACCACCGTGTTGCCCGCCAGCTCGCCGCGTCGGCTCATCGCCATCGCGATGATGGCGAGGATGTGGTCGCCGTCGACGACATTGCCGTCGGCGTCGACCGCGAGGCAGCGGTCGGCGTCGCCGTCGTGGGCGATCCCGGCATCGGCACCGTGCGCACGCACCGCGGCGATGAGGTCGTCGAGATGGGTGCTGCCGCATCCCTCGTTGATGTTCAGGCCGTCCGGCTCGGCATGGATCGTCGTCACCGACGCGCCGGCCCTGGTGTAGACGTCGGCGGCGATGGATGACGCCGCGCCGTTGGCGCAGTCGACGACGATCGACAGCCCGTCGAGCCGGTGCGGGAGGGTGCCGAGCAGGTGATCCTCGTAGCGCACACCGGCCTCGAGGTCGAGCCGGACCCGACCGACGTCGGCGCCCGTCGGACGGTCCCAGGGCTCGTCGAGCCGCTGCTCGATCGCGTCCTCGATCGCATCGTCGAGCTTGTGACCGCCGCGCGAGAAGAACTTGATCCCGTTGTCGGGCATGGGGTTGTGCGACGCGCTCAGCATCACGCCGATGTCGGCGCCCAGGACGTCGGTGAGGTACGCCACGCCCGGAGTGGGCAGCACGCCCACCAGGACGACGTCGACCCCAGCGCTGGCGAGTCCAGCGACCACGGCCGCCTGCAGGAACTCCCCGCTGGCCCGACTGTCGCGTCCCACGACGGCGAGCGGACGATGCCCCTCGAACGCCCCCGTGTCTCCGAGGACGTGCGCGGCGGCCACCGACAGGTCGAGCGCGAGCTCGGCAGTGACGTCACGATTGGCCAGGCCACGCACGCCGTCAGTGCCGAAGAGGCGGCCCAACGGACTACCGCTTGCTGTACTGGGGAGCCTTGCGGGCCTTCTTGAGGCCGTACTTCTTGCGCTCCTTGGCCCGCGGGTCGCGCGTGAGGAAGCCGGCCTTCTTGAGCGTCGGCCGGTTGCCCTCCTCGTCGATCTCGTTGAGGGCGCGGGACACGCCGAGGCGCAGGGCGCCGGCCTGCCCGGAGATGCCGCCGCCGTGGATGCGGGCGGTGACATCGAAGAGCCCCTCGGAGCCGAGCGACACGAACGGCTCGTTGACGAGCTGCTGGTGCACCTTGTTGGGGAAGTACGACTCGAGGTCGCGGCCGTTGATCGTCCAGCGTCCGGTGCCGGGGGTCAGCCGCACGCGGGCGACTGCCTCCTTGCGGCGGCCGGTGGCGTTGGCCGGTGCGGTGATGATCTCGCGCGTGACGGCCGGACGGGCGGCGGGAGTCTCGCTGGTGTACTCGGAGACCGCCTCCTCGATCGTCTCGTCGAGGTCGTTCTCGTTGATGGTGGCCTCAGACACTGCCACAAGTCCTCTCGTTAACGCCGGCCACGGGGACCGGCGGGCGCGTCGTTACTGCGCGACCTGGGTGATCTGGAAGGGCTGCGGCATCTGCGCCGCGTGGGGATGCTCGGGTCCTGCGTAGACCTTGAGCTTCTTGATCTGCTGGCGACCGAGCTTGTTGTGCGGGAGCATGCCCTTCACGGCCTTCTCCACGACGCGGCGCGGGTTGTTCTCCATCAGGTCGGCGTAGGACGTCGACGTCAGGCCGCCCGGGAAGCCCGAGTGGCGGTGGTCCATCTTCTGCTGCTTCTTCTGACCGGTCAGCACGACCTTGTCGGCGTTGATGATGATCACGAAGTCGCCCGTGTCCATGTGGGGGGCGAAGATGGTCTTGTGCTTGCCGCGCAGCAGCGTCGCCGCATGCGTGGCCAGCCGGCCGAGAACGACGTCGGAGGCGTCGATGACATGCCAGGTGCGCTCGATATCACCGGGCTTGGGACTGTATGTGCGCACGGGACGCCGCCTTACGTTTCTCGTAGGAACCGGACTCTGCACATGCCATGGCTGGCATGCCGTACTAGGTGCCATCCCTGGAACCTAGGCTGGGCGGTGCTTCCGGGAGACCCGGAGACGCCACAGCAGCACCACAGACTACCGTCGCCGTCCCGACGGGTCCAAATCGGCCTACCAGGCCGACCAGACGGGCTCGGGCGACTCGACCACCGCGCCGTCGCTGCGGAACACCCAGAACCGGTCGAACCCCCGGGTGAACCAGCGGTCGTGGGTGACCGCCACCACTGTGCCCTCGAAGGCGTTGAGCCCGTCCTCGAGGGCCTCGGCACTGGCAAGGTCGAGGTTGTCCGTGGGCTCGTCGAGCAGCAGCAGCGTCGCGCCCCCCAGCTCGAGCAGCAGGATCTGGAACCGGGCCTGCTGTCCCCCGGACAGGGTGTCGAAGTCCTGCTCGGACGCCTCCGCCAGCTCGTAGCGGTCGAGCACCCGGGCCGCCTGCTCGCGGGGCATCCCCGACCGCCGCTCGTCACCGCGGTGCAGGATGTCCAGGAGCGTCCGGCCGGACAGGTCCGGGCGCACATGGGTCTGGGCGAACCACCCCGGCCGCACGCGGGCGCCGAGTCGGGCGGTCCCCGTGTGGGCGACCGGCAGGATCTCGACCTCGCCGACCGGCTGGTGCTCGACGTCGGGGTCGGATCCGCCCAGGGCCAGCAGGCGCAGGAGGTGCGACTTGCCCGAGCCGTTGGCCCCGAGCACCGCCAGGCGCTCGCCGAACCAGACCTCGCCGTCGAAGGGGGCGGTGAGCCCGGTGAGCTCGAGGGACTCGCAGACGATGGCACGCTTGGCCGTGCGCCCGCCGGTGAGCCGCATGCGCACGCTCTGACGGCGGGGCACTGCGGTCGGGGGGCCGGCCTCCTCGAACTTGCGGAGCCTGGTCTGTGCGGCCTGGTAGCGCGAGGCCATCCCGTCGTTGTACTTGGCCTTGATCCGCAGCGACAGCACCAGCGCCTTGAGCTTGGCGTGCTCCTCGTCCCACCGGCGACGCAGCTCCTCCAGGCGCGAGAAGCGCTCGGCCCGCGCCTCATGGAACGAGGCGAAGCCACCGCCGTGCACCCAGACCGTGTTGCCCGCGGCGCCGAGCTCGACCGACACGACGTGGCTGGCGCACTGGTTCAGCAGCTCGCGATCATGGCTGATGAGGAGCACCGTCTTGGGGGTCTCCCGCAGCTGCGCCTCGAGCCAGGTCTTGCCGGGAACGTCGAGGTAGTTGTCCGGCTCGTCGAGCAGCAGCACGCCGGCCGGGCCGCGCAGGAGCAGTTCGAGCACGAGCCGCTTCTGCTCGCCTCCCGAGAGAGTGGACACCCGGCGCCACCGCAGCAGCTCGTAGGGCTCGCCCATGGCAGCGATGGTCACCACGTCGAAGAGGACCTCCGCGTCGTAGCCTCCGGCCTCGGCGTAGTCGGCGATCGCGTGCGCGTAGCGCATCTGCGTGGCCTCGTCGTCCTGGTCCATCATCGCGAGCTCGGCCTCGTCAAGGCGCTGCGCAGCGAGACGGAGGGCCTCCGGGCTCACTCCGAGCAGGAGGTCGCGGACCGTTCCCTCCGACATCTGGCCGACGAACTGGCGCATCACCGCCAGCCCGCCCGTGCACACGATCGAGCCCTCGTCCGGCCGCAGGTCGCCGGCCATCATGCGCAGCAGGGTGGTCTTGCCGGCACCGTTCGGGCCGACGAGAGCCGCAGTGGCCCCCTCCGGCACCCGGAACGAGACGTCGTCGAGGAGGACCCGGCCGTCGGACAGCGAGTACGTCACGTGCTGCACGTCGATGTGCGCCACGTCAGGCCTCCGGCAGCGATCGGAAGGTGCGCGTGCGGGACTGCCGCGCCAGGTACTCCCCCGGCTCCGGATAGCCCACCTCCTCGAGCACGAGCGGGAACGCCGGCATCACGGTGACGGCCGAGTTCTTCACGCCCGCGCGAAGAACCTGCGCAGGCCAGTCGACCGACTGGCGGTGGTCGCCGACCGGGAGGAGGACGCCCACCAGAGACCGCACCATCGAGTGGCAGAAGGCATCGGCGCGGACCGTGAGCTCCATGACCTCGTCTCCCCGATCCGCCCACCGCAGGTCGAGCAGCTCGCGCACGGTGGAGGTGAACTCGCGCTGCTTGCAGAAGGGCGCGAAGTCCCGCTCCCCGAGCAGGCCGTCGGCCGCCTCGTTCATGCGGTCCATGTCGATCGGTCGCGGCCACGGCAGCACGAGGTGCCGCTCGAGGGGTGCGGGGCCAGCAGGGCCGGACGTCACGCGGTACGAGTAGCGCCGCCAGAGTGCCGAGAACCGGGCGTCGAAGTCGCCGCTGACCTCGACCACCGAGTTGACGCGCACATCGTCCGGCAGCGCCCGGTTGAGCTTTCCGAGATCCAGTACGGCGCTCCCCTGCGGCAGGTCCAGGTGCGCGACCTGTCCGCGGGCGTGCACCCCGGCGTCGGTGCGGCCGGCGCAGGTGATCTCGACCGGCCGCCCGCACAGGTAGGCGAGCACCCGCTCGACCTCGCCCTGCACGGTGCGCAGGCCCGGCTGCCGCGCCCACCCCAGGAAGCCGCGCCCGTCGTACGACAGGTCGAGGCGCAGACGAATCAGCCCGTCGCCCGGGGTGCCGGGGACGGGCTGACTGCGAAGTGGCGAATCGGTCAGGACTCGTCCTTGCTCTCGTCGGCGTCCGTGGCCTCAGCCTCGTCGACCACGACCTCATCGGCCACGGCCTCGTCCGACGCGACCTCGTCCACGACGACCTCGTCGACGACAGCCTCATCGGCCACGACCTCGTCGACGACGACCTCGGTCACGGCAGGAGCGGCGGCGGCCTTCTCCTTCGCGGCACGCTTGGTCGCCCCGGTGGCCTCGGCCACGACCTGCTCGAGCATCGGCTCGACCAGCTCGATGACCGCCATGGGGGCGTTGTCGCCCTTGCGGGGGCCGATCTTCGTGATGCGCGTGTAGCCACCCTGCCGGCCGGCATAGTTCGGGCCGATCTCGGTGAACAGCGTGTGCACGACCGACTTGTCGCGCACGACCGTCAGCACCCGGCGACGGGCGTGCAGGTCACCGCGCTTGGCGAACGTGATGAGGCGCTCCGCCAGCGGCCGCAGGCGCTTGGCCTTGGCCTCGGTCGTGGTGATGCGCCCGTGCTCGAACAGCGCGGTGGCCAGGTTGGCCAGCATGAGCCGCTCGTGGGCCGGACCACCGCCGAGGCGGGGACCCTTAGTTGGCGTAGGCATTCTTTCTCCTCATTGCGTGGAAGCGTGCTTCTCCGTGCCTGGAACCGGGTCTAGAGCTGCTCGTCCTCAGCGAAGGCGAGATCGTCGTCCTCGTCGCTGAAGTAGACGGCGGCACCGGGGTCGAATCCGGGCGGGCTGTCCTTGAGCGCGAGGCCGAGGCTGGCCAGCTTGACCTTCACCTCGTCGATCGACTTCGCGCCGAAGTTGCGGATGTCGAGCAGGTCGGCCTCGCTGCGCGTGATGAGCTCGCCCACAGTGTGGATGCCCTCGCGCTTGAGGCAGTTGTACGACCGGACGGTCATGTCGAGCTGCTCGATCGGGGTCGACAGCTGCTCGGCCACGAACGCATCCGTGGGCGACGGGCCGATGTCGATGCCCTCGGCGTCGACGTTCAGCTCGCGGGCGAGCCCGAACAGCTCGACGAGGGTCTTGCCGGCGGATGCCACGGCGTCGCGCGGGCGCATCGAGGTCTTGGTCTCGACGTCGAGGACCAGCTTGTCGAAGTCGGTGCGCTGCTCGACGCGCGTGGCCTCGACCTTGTACGTGACCTTGAGGACCGGGCTGTAGATCGAGTCGACCGGGATGCGGCCGATCTCCTGGCCGGCCTGCTTGTTCAGCACGGCCGAGACGTAGCCGCGGCCGCGCTCGACGACGAGCTCGATCTCGAGCTTGCCCTTGGCGTTCAGCGTGGCGATGTGGAGGTCGGGGTTGTGCACCTCGACGCCGGCCGGCGGCTGGATGTCGGCCGCCGTGACGGTGCCGGGACCCTGCTTGCGCAGGTACATGACCACCGGCTCATCGTGCTCGCTGGAGATGACCAGCTGCTTGATGTTGAGGATCAGCTCGGTGACGTCCTCCTTGACACCGGGAACCGTCGTGAACTCGTGCAGGACGCCATCGACGCGGATGCTCGTGACGGCCGCGCCGGGGATCGACGACAGCAGGGTGCGGCGGAGGGAGTTGCCGAGGGTGTACCCGAAACCGGGCTCGAGGGGCTCGAGGACGAAGCGCGAGCGGAACTCGCTGATCGGCTCCTCGGTGAGCACGGGGCGCTGGCTGATAAGCACTGATGACTTCCTTTTCCCGCGACGACCGCTATTTGACGTCGCGCATCTGCCGAACTGAGTGGATTACTTGGAGTAGAGCTCGACGATCAGCTGCTCGTTGACCTGGGTGTCGATGTTGCCGCGGACCGGCAGCGAGTGGACGAGGATCCGCATCTGCGACGGGATGACCTCGAGCCACGCCGGCACCGGACGGTCGCCGATCTCGGCGTGCGCGACGATGAACGGCGTCATCTCACGCGAACCGCCGCGGACCTCGATGATGTCGTTGGGCGACACCCGGTACGAGGGGATGTTGACCTTGTGCCCGTTGACGACGAAGTGGCCATGGGTGACCAGCTGCCGCGCCATGTCGCGCGACTTCGCGAAGCCAGCGCGGAACACCACGTTGTCGAGACGGGTCTCGAGGATCTGCAGCAGGTTCTCGCCGGTCTTGCCGGACTGCCGCTGCGCCTCCTTGTAGTAGTTGGAGAACTGCTTCTCCAGCACCCCGTACATGCGGGTGGCCTTCTGCTTCTCACGGAGCTGCAGCAGGTACTCGCTGTCCTTCGACCGGCCACGGCCGTGCTGGCCGGGCGGGTAGGGCCGCTTCTCGAAGGGACACTTCGGCGACTCGCACTTGGCACCCTTGAGGAAGAGCTTCATCTTCTCGCGGCGGCACCGCTTGCAGTCGGCGTCTGTATAACGCGCCATGTCTGGTTATCTCCTAATTCAGTGCGCGCGGTCAGACGCGACGACGCTTGGACGGACGGGTTCCGTTGAAGGGCACCGGGGTGACGTCGGAGATGGAGCCGACCTCGAGGCCCGTGGCCTGCAGCGAACGGATGGCGGTCTCACGGCCGGAGCCGGGTCCCTTGACGAACACGTCGACCTTGCGCATGCCGTGCTCCATGGCGCGCCGTGCGGCAGCCTCGGCCGCCAGCTGGGCTGCGAACGGCGTGGACTTGCGGCTTCCCTTGAAGCCGACCTGTCCGGCGCTGGCCCAGGAGATCACGGCTCCCGTGGGATCGGTGATCGAGACGATCGTGTTGTTGAACGTGCTCTTGATGTGCGCGTGGCCGTGGGCCACGTTCTTCTTCTCCTTGCGGCGGACCTTCTTCGCCGCCGGAGCCTTGCCGGTCTTGGGGGCCATTGATCAGTTCTCCAGAGTCTCGTGAGGGGTTACTTCGTAGCCTTCTTCTTGCCAGCGACGGTCTTGCGGGGACCCTTGCGCGTGCGCGCATTGGTGTGGGTGCGCTGACCGCGGACGGGAAGGCCCTTGCGGTGACGAAGACCCTGGTAGCAGCCGATCTCGACCTTGCGTCGGATGTCTGCGGTGACCTCGCGGCGGAGGTCGCCCTCGACCTTGAGGTTGGTGTCGATCCAGTCGCGAAGCGCGATGACCTGGTCGTCGGTGAGGTCCTTGGACCTCAGGTCCGGGCTGATGCCGGTCGCCTCGAGGGCCTTCGCGGCCTGCGAGCGTCCGACGCCGTAGATGTAGGTGAGTGCCACTGCCATGCGCTTGTCGCGCGGCAGGTCGACACCAACGAGTCGTGCCATGAGGCGTTCTCTCTTCTAGTCATGCACGAGGTCTGAGGTACAGAGCCACTCCTGACCGCCAAGTCAGGTCCCCGGCCTCGTGACCGGGGGTGTCGTCCCGCCGCTGCGCACGCGCGGCTGCGGGGGTCGGGCCCTGCTGTGTTCGGACTCCGGGTTGTCTCCCCGAAGGCCGCGTCAGGACTGGGTCAGCCCTGGCGCTGCTTGTGGCGCACGTTCTCGCAGATCACCATGACACGGCCGTGGCGACGGATGACCTTGCACTTGTCGCAGATCTTCTTGACGCTCGGCTGGACCTTCATGATGGCTCTTTCGTTCGGTAGGGACGTGGTGCGCGGCTCTCGTGCGACTGCTACTTGTAGCGGTAGACGATCCGTCCTCGCGTGAGGTCGTAGGGCGAGAGCTCCACGACCACCCGGTCGTCCGGAAGGATGCGGATGTAGTGCATCCGCATCTTGCCGCTGATGTGCGCGAGCACCTTGTGCCCGTTGTCCAGCTCCACGCGGAACATCGCGTTGGGAAGCGACTCAGTGATCGTGCCCTCGAGCTCGATCGCTCCGTCCTTCTTGCCCATACCCTCAGCTTCCGTCGTGGTGCCGCCTCCCTGAGGAGCCCCTGCGGGGCAAGCGGCGCCCCACGCGGGTCGCACTGAGACGCCCGGATGAACCGGGTGGGTCGCGGTGGACGTACGGGGAAGCCCCTTGTCGGCCACGCGAGTCTACGCCCAGCGGGGTCGGAAAGAGAAATCCGGGTCCCCGCAGGCCCCGGGGACGCCTCCCCCGGCTCCGGCTATCGGACGGCGCGGACGGGTCAGGCGAACGAGATCGTCGCCCGAACCATCTGGTGGTCGGAGGCCTGGTAGTCGGGGTTGTGCGCCCGCCCGTTGAGGTACATCACGTGCTCGTACGACACCATCGTGATCCCCGGGCCGAAGCCCATGATGTAGTCGATGCGGGTGGCGTAGCCCTTCGGGTTCTTCTTGTTCGGCCGGGCCATGAAGGGAGCGGCCGGGAAGCCGTTGTTGCCGTTCGCCGGGTTCGAGTTGATCGTCGGGTACTGGACGTTCTTCTTGACCTTGGCCGTGAACGCGTCGATCCACCCCGCGTTGGTGAGCACCTTCTGGATGCCGTTCGGCTGGCGCACGGCGTAGGAGTTGAGGTCGGCCATGAGGATGACCGGCGTCCCCGTCATGCCCCGCGAGGCGTTCAGCTGGGTGACCCAGCCGGCCAGGGCGTTGCCGACGGCGATGCGCGCGGCCTCGGCCCCCGCGCCCTTGTCGCTGTCGGTGTGCAGGGAGATGGCCAGGAACGGGCCGGCGCCGTTGTTGCCCTTGAGGTAGCCCCACTCCACGGAGCGGGTCGCGGAGCCGGGATCCATGGGCCCCGCGATCGACTGCAGCATCACGCGGCCCGCGCTCGACCCCTGCGGAGTCGCGAACTGGGAGACCGTCGAGCTCTTGTAGGCGAGCATGGCGGTTGTCTCGCACGGCGACGGACCGGCCAGCTGGCCGGCGGCGTCACGCGGACGCCGGCACTCGTTGTCGGCGTCGGCGATGGTGACCGGCACATAGCCAGCGGGGGCGATCAGCCGGGTGACGTCCTCGGTGTGGGTCTTGACACCCGCGGTCGGCTGGTTGTTGACCTCCTGCAGCCCCAGCACGTCGGCGCCGGACTCGGCGATGACGCGGGCCGACTTCTCGCGGCGGCTCTCCCACGGGGTGGCCCCGTTGGTGCACTGCGCAGGGCCCGGCTTGGCGCCGCACACGTTGTACGAGGCGAAGACGAGGGTTCCCGCGGCGGCGGCAGGCGGTGCGGTGAACAGGGTGAGCCCCACAGCGGCCGTCACACCCAGAGCAAGGAACCTACGCATTGCCAGCCTCCGTAGAAGTCGATTCGTCCGCACAGGCTAACCCACGACTATCCGCCTGCGGGACCATAGGAGGCGACTCAGAGGCGAATATCGTCCAGCGCTGTGAGGACCCAGGGGCCGTCGTCGGTGACGGCGACCGTGTGCTCCCAGTGGGCCGCCCACAGGCCGTCCATCGTCACCACGGTCCACTCGTCCTCGAGCACGCCCACGTCAGGGCTGCCCAGCGTGGCCATGGGCTCGATCGCGAGGGCCATCCCGGGCCGCAGCACCGGGCCCATCCCCGGCCGGCCGTAGTTGGGCACCGGCGGGTGCATGTGCATGCTCGACCCGATGCCGTGGCCCACGTACTCCTCGACGATGCCGTAGGGGCCGGCGGCCAGGATCACGCTCTCGACGGCGTGGCCGATGTCGGACAGGTGCGCCCCGACCCGAGCCGCCGCCAGGCCCGCCCACATGGAGGCCTCGGTCGCTGCCGAGAGCGCCGCCACCTCAGGCGACACGACGCCGACCGGGACGCTCACGGCCGCATCCCCATGCCAGCCGTCGACGATCGCACCGCAGTCGATGGACAGCAGGTCGCCGTCGACCAGGACCGCAGGCCCCGGGATGCCGTGCACCACCTCGCGGTTGAGCGACGTGCAGATCACGGCAGGGAAGCCGTGGTAGCCGAGGAACGACGGCGTCGCGCCGTGATCGCGGATCGAGTCGGCCGCGATGTCGTTCAGCTCCGCGGTCGTGACCCCGGGGCGCGCAGCGGCAGCCACGGCCTGCAGGGTGACGGCGACGACCCGCCCGGCCTCGCGCATGACGGCGAGCTGGTCGGGCGACTTGATCTCGATGGAGCTCTTCCGGCGGAACATGGCGCGGGAGGGCTATCGGTCGATGCCGAGGGCCGCCACGATGCGCGCCGACACCTCGTCGACGTCACCGAGCCCGTCGACCCCGATGAGCAGGCCCTGGTCGGCGTACATCGCCAGCAGGGGCGCCGTCTGCTCGAGGTAGACCTCGAGACGCCGGCGGATCACATCCTCGGTGTCGTCGCTGCGGCCCTGCTCTGCGGCGCGCTTCACCAGTCGCGAGACGACCTCGTCGATGTCGACCTCGAGCTCGACGACGCCGTCAAGGGCGTGACCGGACGACCGCAGCATGGCCTCGAGCTCGCCGACCTGCTCCACCGTGCGCGGATAGCCGTCGAGCAGGAAGCCGGGAGCGCAGTCGTCCTGCGACAGGCGGTCGCGCACCATCGCGTTCGTGACGCCGTCGGGAACGTACTCACCGGCATCCATGTAGCGCTGGGCCTCGAGGCCCAGTGAGGTGCCCTCCGAGACGTTCGCGCGGAAGATGTCACCGGTCGAGATGTGCGGGATGCCGAGCAGGCCGGCGATGACCCCCGCCTGCGTGCCCTTCCCCGCCCCCGGAGGGCCCATGAGTACCAGTCGCATCAGCGCAGGAACCCCTCGTAGTTGCGCTGCTGCAGCTGCGCCTCGATCTGCTTCACGGTGTCGAGCCCGACGCCGACCATGATCAGCAGGCTGGTGCCGCCGAAGACGAACTGGCTGGACACACCGAGGAAGCCGAAGGCGAACAGCGGCAGGATCGCGATGAGGCCCAGGTAGAGCGAACCGGGAGCCGTCAGGCGGGTGAGCACGTAGTCGAGGTACTCGGCCGTCGGCCTGCCCGCCCTGATGCCGGGGATGAAGCCCCCGTACTTCTTCATGTTGTCGGCCACCTCGACGGGATTGAAGGTGATCGACACGTAGAAGTAGCAGAAGAACACGATGAGCGCGAAGTACATGAGGCTGTACCAGGTGCCCGTGCCTGTGCCCAGGTTCGTCTGCACCCAAATCGCCCAGCTCGCCTGGCTGCCGGTGAGCTGAACGAGGAGGGTGGGCAGGAAGAGCAGCGACGACGCGAAGATGACCGGGATGACGCCCGCCATGTTGACCTTGAGCGGGATGTAGGTCGACGTGCCCCCGTACATCCGCCTGCCCACCATGCGCTTGGCGTACTGCACCGGGATCCGGCGCTGAGCCTGCTCCACGAAGACCACGAAGGCGATGACCGCGAGGCCGACGAGCAGGGTCAGCGCGAACGTGAACGGGCCGCTGGTGCCCCACACGGACACGAACTGCGCCGGGATGGTCGCGATGATCGAGGTGAAGATCAGGACGGACATGCCGTTGCCCACACCGCGCTCGGTGATGAGCTCGCCGAACCACATGATGATGGCCGTGCCTGCCGTCATGACGATGATCATGACCAGGATGACCCACACCGAGTCGTTGGGGATGATCGCCTCGTTGCAGCCGCTGAAGAGCGCACCGGGGGTGCGTGCCAGCGAGAGGATCGCCGTGGACTGGAGGACCGCCAGGCCGATCGTCACGAAGCGCGTGTACTGCGTGATCTTGGCCTGGCCGGCCTGACCGTCAGCCTTGAGCGTCTCGAGCCTCGGGATCACCACGGTGAGCAGCTGCAGGATGATGCTCGCCGTGATGTACGGCATGATCCCGAGCGCGAACACCGACAACTGCAGCAGCGCGCCGCCGCTGAAGAGGTTGATCAGCGCGTAGATCGAGTTGTCCTGCACGACGTCGATACACCGCTGGATCGCGGAGTAGTCGACGCCGGGCGTGGGCACGACCGACCCGAGGCGGTAGAGCGCCAGAAGGCCGAGGGTGAAGAGGATCTTCTTGCGAAGGTCCGGTGTACGCAGGGCAGCCCCGAACGCACTGATGTGCACTGTGCCTCCTGCTTAGACTTCGGTAGCGGAACCGCCTGAAGCAACGATCTTGCCACGGGCCGTCTCGGAGAACGCATCCACAGTCACCTTGACGGCGACGGTGATGTCCCCCTGGCCGAGAACCTTGACCGGATGCCCCTTCCGAACCGCGCCCTTGGCGATGAGGTCGTCGACCGTGACCTCGCCACCCTCGGGGTAGAGCTTGGAGAGCATCGCGACGTTGACGACCTGGTACGTGACCTTCGAGGGGTTCTTGAAGCCCTTGAGCTTGGGCAGGCGCATGTGCAGGGGCATCTGACCGCCCTCGAACCGGGCCGGCACCTGGTAGCGCGCCTTCGTGCCCTTGGTTCCACGGCCAGCCGTCTTGCCCTTGGACGCCTCGCCGCGGCCCTTGCGGGTCTTGGCGGTCTTGGCGCCCGGTGCCGGGCGCAGGTGATGGACCTTGAGTGCCATCGTTACTCGACCTCCTCAACAACAACCAGGTGCGTCACGGTGTTCACCATGCCACGGATTTCGGGGCGGTCCTCCTTGACGACGGTGTCGCCGATCCGCTTGAGGCCGAGGGAGCGGAGAGTGTTGCGCTGTCCGCTCGTCCCGCCGATCTTGGACTTCGTCTGGGTCACCTTGAGCCGCGCCATCACGCACTCGCCCCTGCGGCCCGGGCGCGCAGCAGCGCAGCCGGAGCCACATCCTCGAGCGGGAGCCCCCGGCGGGCCGCGACGGCCTCCGGCATCTCCAGCATCTTGAGTGCAGCGACCGTGGCGTGCACGACGTTGATGGCGTTGTCCGAGCCCATCGACTTGCTCAGGATGTCATGGACTCCTGCGCACTCGAGGACGGCGCGGACGGGGCCGCCGGCGATGACGCCGGTACCCGGCGCGGCCGGACGCAGCATGACGACGCCCGCGGCAGCCTCACCCGTGATGGGGTGCGGAATCGTGCCCTGGATGCGGGGAACGCGGAAGAAGGACTTCTTCGCCTCCTCGACGCCCTTGGCGATCGCCGCGGGCACCTCCTTGGCCTTGCCGTAGCCGACGCCGACCATCCCGTCGCCGTCTCCGACGACCACCAGGGCGGTGAAGCTGAAGCGACGCCCGCCCTTGACGACCTTGGAGACGCGGTTGATGGCCACCACGCGCTCAATGAATGCGGACTTCTCCTCGCGGGGAGCGCGGTCCTTGCGCTCCCGGCGATCGCCGCCGCCGCTTCCGCGGCGGGCAGTTTCAGACATGTCGTACCTCTTCCAGTTCAGATGTCACGCGGTTAGAAGGACAGGCCACCCTCGCGGGCGCCATCAGCAAGGGCAGCCACACGACCGTGGTAGTTGTTCCCGCCGCGGTCGAAGACCACGGCCTCGATGCCAGCCTTCTTGGCACGCTCGGCGACGAGCTCGCCGACCTTGCGGGCCTTGGCGGTCTTGTCCGAGGAGGCAGCGCGGAGGTCCGCCTCCATCGTCGACGCCGACGCCAGGGTCACGCCCTGGGAGTCGTCGACGACCTGGGCGAGCATGTGACGGGCCGACCGCGTGACCACGAGGCGGGGGCGCAGCGCCGTGCCGGTGACCTTCTTGCGGACGCGAAGGTGGCGACGCGCACGTCCCACCGACGAACGCGTGCGCGTTCCCAGCTTGGGGGCGAAGGAGCTCATCACTTACCAGCCTTTCCGGCCTTGCGGCGCACTACTTCACCCTCGTAGCGCACGCCCTTGCCCTTGTAGGGCTCCGGCTTGCGCAGCTTGCGGATGTTGGCGGCGACTTCGCCGACCTGCTGCTTGTCGATGCCCTGCACCTTGAACTTGATGGGGCTGTCGACCTGGAACGAGATGCCCTGGGGCGCCTTGACGACCACGGGATGGCTGAAGCCGAGCTGGAACTCCAGGTCGGTGCCCTTCGCCGCGACACGGTAGCCCGTGCCGACGATCTCGAGGCCCTTCTCGTAGCCCGTCGTGACCCCGGTCACCATGTTGGCCACCAGCGTGCGGGTGAGTCCGTGCAGGGAGCGCGAGGCCCGCTCGTCGTTCGGGCGGGTGACGACAAGGCTGCCGTCCTCCTCCGCCACGACGATGGGCTCGGCCACGGTGAGGCTCAGCGTGCCCTTCGGGCCCGTGATGGTCACCTCGTTGCCGTCGACCTTGGCGGTCACTCCGGCAGGAACGGGAATCGGCTGACGTCCGATGCGAGACATGTCGATCCCTCCTCTACCAGACGTAGGCGAGGACTTCCCCACCCACGCCCTTCTGTGCGGCCTGACGGTCGGTCAGGAGCCCGGACGACGTCGAGAGGATCGCGATGCCCAGTCCACCGAGGACGCGGGGCAGTGCGGTGCTCTTGGCGTAGACGCGGAGTCCCGGCTTGGACACCCGGCGGAGCCCGGCGATCGAGCGCTCACGCGAGGGTCCGTACTTGAGGTCCAGCGTCAGCGTCTTGCCGACGGTGGCGTCCTCGACGTGCCAGCCGGCGATGTAGCCCTGGGCCTGGAGGATCTCGGCGATGTTCGCCTTGATCTTCGAGTGGGGCATCGCGACGGTGTCGTGATACGCGGAGTTCGCGTTGCGCAGTCGCGCAAGCATGTCCGCGATCGGGTCGGTCATTGTCATGGCCTTCTCGGCCTTCCTCGCTGTGGTATCCCACCGGGCATTGTGCCCATCGGACCTGCAGCGTCGTTGTTTACCAGCTGCTCTTGGTGACGCCCGGCAGTTCGCCGGCGTGTGCCATCTCGCGCACGCAGATCCGGCACAGGCCGAACTTGCGATACACCGAGTGCGGACGGCCGCACTTGGTGCACCGGGTGTAGGCCCGGACCTTGAACTTGGGGGTCTTCTGCTGCTTCTGGATCAGAGCTTTCTTCGCCATGTGGCTCAGGCCTCCTTGAAGGGGAATCCGAGAAGGCGAAGCAGGGCGCGGCCTTCGTCATCGTTCTGGGCAGTCGTGACGACCGTGATGTCCATTCCGCGGACGCGGTCGATCTTGTCCTGGTCGATCTCGTGGAACATCGACTGCTCGTTGAGTCCGAAGGTGTAGTTGCCACGTCCGTCGAACTGCTTCGGGGACAGCCCGCGGAAGTCGCGGATGCGGGGCAGCGCGACCGACAGCAGCCGGTCGAGGAACTCCCACATGCGATCCCCCCGCAGCGTCACGTGGGCGCCGATGGGCTGGCCCTCACGCAGCTTGAACTGGGCGATCGACTTGCGGGCCTTGGTGACCTGCGGCTTCTGGCCGGTGATGTCGGCCAGGTCGCGGATCGCGCCCTCGATCAGCTTGGAGTCGCGGGCAGCGGCGCCGACGCCCATGTTGACGACGACCTTGGTGACCGTCGGCACCTGCATGACATTGGCGAACGAGAACTCCTCGCGCAGGGCGGGGACGATCTCCTCGCGGTAGCGCACCTTGAGGCGCGGTCCCGTCGTCTCGGTGGTGGAGGTGGTTGTCATTGGAGTTCCTTAGATGTCTTTGCCGGTGCGGCGGGAGATGCGGACGCTGCGCTCGGCGGGATAGGTCGAGCCGTCGGTGCGACGCTTCTCGACCTCCTCCTTGCGGAAGCCGATGCGCGTGGGGCGGCCGTCCTCCGGGTCGATGATCATGACGTTCGAGACGTGGATGGGTGCCTCGGTCGTGATGATGCCGCCGGTCTTGGCACCGCGGGCGTTCTGGCCCACCTTCGTGTGCTTCTTGATCCGGTTGACGCCCTCGACGATGACCTTCTCGGTGTCGGGGTAGACCTCGATGACCTTGCCCTTGACACCCCGGTCCTTGCCCGAGATGACCTGGACGAGGTCGCCCTTGCGAATGTTCAGCGACATGGCTACAGCACCTCCGGCGCGAGCGAGATGATCTTCATGAACTTCTTCTCGCGCAGCTCGCGGCCGACCGGCCCGAAGATGCGGGTGCCGCGAGGCTCGCCGTCACCCTTGAGGATGACCGCTGCGTTCTCGTCGAAGCGGATGTACGAGCCATCCGGACGGCGCCGCTCCTTGCGGGTGCGGACGATGACGGCCTTGACGACCTCGCCCTTCTTCACGTTGCCACCCGGGATGGCGTCCTTCACGGTGGCGACGATGACGTCACCGATGCCCGCGTAACGGCGACCTGAGCCGCCGAGCACGCGGATGCAAAGGATCTCCTTGGCACCCGTGTTGTCGGCGACACGAAGTCGCGACTCCTGCTGAATCACTGCATTCTCACTTTCGTCTGCCGGTTCTCGCGAGAGCCTGGCGGAACTAGTTGGCTACTTTGCCTTCTCGAGGATCTCGACCACGCGCCAGCGCTTGGTCGCGGACGTGGGCCGGGTCTCCATGAGGAGGACGCGGTCGCCAATGCCTGCGGCGTTGGCCTCGTCATGCGCCTTCAGCTTGCTCGTCCGACGGACGACCTTGCCGTAGAGCGGATGCTTGAAGCGGTCCTCGACTGCGACGACCACCGTCTTGTCCATCTTGTCGCTGACCACCAGGCCCTCACGGGTCTTGCGGTAGCCGCGGTTCAACTCTGTCACGCCTGCCTCATTCGAGCTCATGCGGCACCCTCAGTGCCGTCCGTGCCGAGTCCTTCGTAGGGGGTGATCCCCAGCTCGCGCTCACGAAGGATGGTGTAGATCCGCGCGATGTCCTTGCGGACCGCGCGCAGGCGACCGTGGTTCTCGAGCTGGCCGGTCGCACCCTGGAAGCGGAGGTTGAACAGCTCCTCCTTCGCCTCCCGGAGCTTCGAGACGAGCTCGGTGTCGTCGAGGTTGCGGAGCTCGCCCACCTGTGTACCTGCGGCCATCAGTTGTCACCTGCTTCATCGCGCCGAACGATCCGGCACTTCATCGGGAGTTTGTGCATGGCACGAGTCAGGGCCTCGTTGGCGACCTTCTCGTCCGGGTAGGACAGCTCGAACATGACGCGCCCGGGCTTGACGTTGGCCACCCACCACTCGGGCGAGCCCTTGCCGGAGCCCATGCGGGTCTCGGCCGGCTTCTTCGTGAGGGGGCGGTCCGGGTAGATGTTGATCCAGACCTTGCCGCCACGACGGATGTGACGCGTGATGGCGATACGGGCCGACTCGATCTGGCGGTTCGTCACGTAGGCGGGCTCCATGGCCTGGAGGCCGTACGTTCCGAAGGTCACCTCGGTGCCGCCCTTCGCCACGCCGCGGCGCGTCGGGTGGTGCTGCTTGCGGTGCTTCACCCTGCGGGGAATCAACATGACGGCTAGCCCTCCTGGCCTTCTGCTGCCGCGGCGGGCGCGGTCGCGGCGGCGTCGACGAGGACGTCCGCAACCGGCTCGCTGGCACGCTCGGTTCCCTCGGCGTCGGCACGACGGGGACGGTCAGGGCGCGCACGCGGGCCGCTCAGGCGAGCGGTGGCTGCTGCCGCCTCACGCTCGGCGCGCGACGCCAGGGCGTCGCCCTTGTAGATCCACACCTTGACGCCGATGCGACCGAAGGTCGTACGGGCCTCGTAGAAGCCGTAGTCGATGTCCGCGCGCAGCGTGTGCAGCGGGACGCGACCCTCGCGGTAGAACTCCGTGCGCGACATCTCCGCACCGCCGAGGCGGCCCGAGACCTGCACGCGGATGCCCTTGGCGCCGCTCTTCATGGTGCTCTGCATGCCCTTGCGCATGGCGCGACGGAACGAGACCCGGCTCGACAGCTGCTCGGCGATGCCCTGCGCGACCAGCTGCGCCTCGATCTCGGGGTTCTTGACCTCGAGGATGTTGAGCTGCACCTGCTTGCCGGTCAGCTTCTCGAGGTCGCCGCGGATGCGGTCGGCCTCGGCTCCTCGGCGGCCGATGACGATGCCGGGGCGTGCGGTGTGGATGTCGACGCGGACGCGGTCACGCGTGCGCTCGATCTCCACGCGCGCGATGCCGGCCCGCTCCATGCCCTGGGAGAGCAGCTTGCGGATCTGGACATCCTCCGCCACGTAGTCGCGGTAGCGCTGGCCCGGCTTGGAGCTGTCGGCGAACCAGCGAGTGTTGAAGTCGGTGGTGATGCCCAGCCGGAAGCCGTGCGGGTTTACTTTCTGGCCCACTGTCGGGTCACCCCTTCGATTCTGCGTCGTCTGCCGGAGCAGTCGCCGTCGTTGCCTTGGAGGCGGTGGTCGCCTTCTTCGCTGCCGTGGTGGTGGCCTTCGAGGCCGCCGTCGTGCTGGCCTTCTTGGCCGCCGCCTTCTTGGCGGGAGCAGCCTCGGCCGGCGCGGTCTCGGCCGGCTTCTTCGGTGCCGCAGCCTTGGGGGCCGCCTTCGCGGCCGCCTTGACGACCGGCACCTCGGGGACGCCGTCGGAGACGATCACCGTGATGTGGCTGCTGCGCTTGCGGATCCGGTAGGCGCGGCCCTGGGCGCGCGGACGGATGCGCTTCATGGTGGGGCCCTCGTCGACGAATGCCGCGCTCACGACCAGCGCGCGGACGTCCATCGCGTGGTTGTTCGCCGCGTTGGCAATCGCACTGTCGAGCACCTTGCCGATCGGCTCACTGGCCGCCTGCGGCGCGAACTTCAACACCGCCTGGGCGTCAGCCGCGTTCATGCCTCGGATGAGGTCGATAACGCGACGCGCCTTCATGGGCGTGACGCGGACGTACCGCGCCTGGGCCCTGGCTTCCATGTCTATCCCCTTGCTGCTACGTGGTTAGTGATCGGTTGTTGTTCGTGATCGGAGCGAGTGCGCCGACTAGCGCTTGCGCGCCTTGCGGTCGTCCTTGACGTGCCCGCGGAAGGTGCGCGTCGGTGCGAACTCTCCGAGCTTGTGCCCGACCATGTTCTCGGAGACGAAGACCGGAACGTGCTTGCGTCCGTCGTGGACGGCGATCGTGTGACCGAGCATCGCCGGGACGATCATGGACCGACGCGACCACGTCTTGATGACGGTCTTGGTGCCGGCCTCGTTCTGGACATCCACCTTCTTCATGAGGTGGGCGTCGATGAAGGGGCCCTTCTTCAGGCTGCGTGGCATGTCTTTCCCTATCGCTTCTTGCCGGACTTGCGGCGGCGGACGATGAACTTGTCGCTGGCCTTGTTGGCCGAGCGCGTGCGGCCCTCGGGCTTGCCGTTCGGGTTGACCGGGTGACGGCCTCCCGACGTCTTGCCCTCGCCGCCACCGTGCGGGTGGTCGACCGGGTTCATGGCCACGCCGCGGACGGTCGGGCGCTTGCCCTTCCAGCGCATGCGGCCGGCCTTGCCCCAGTTGATGTTCGACTGCTCGGCGTTGCCGACCTCGCCGATCGTCGCGCGGCAGCGCAGGTCGACGTTGCGGATCTCGCCGGACGGCATGCGCAGCTGCGCGTAGGGGCCGTCCTTGGCCACCAGCTGGACCGAGGAGCCCGCCGAGCGGGCGATCTTCGCGCCGCCACCCGGCTTGAGCTCGACCGCGTGGATGACCGTGCCGACGGGGATGTTGCGCATGGGCAGGTTGTTGCCCGGCTTGATGTCGGCGCTGGGGCCGGTCTCGATCGGGTCGCCCTGCTTGAGCTTGTTCGGCGCGATGATGTAGCGCTTCTCGCCGTCCGCGTAGTGCAGCAGCGCGATACGCGCCGTGCGGTTGGGGTCGTACTCGATGTGCGCGACCCGGGCCGGAACACCGTCCTTGTCAGCGCGACGGAAGTCGATCAGGCGGTATGCCCGCTTGTGCCCGCCGCCCTGGTGGCGGGTCGTGATCTTGCCGGAGTTGTTGCGCCCGCCCTTCTTGGGCAGCGGCCGCACCAGCGACTTCTCCGGCGATGACCGGGTGATCTCGACGAAGTCGGCCACGCTCGAGCCACGACGGCCCGGCGTTGTCGGCTTGTACTTGCGGATTCCCATAGCTGTCTTTCCGTCTCGTGAGTGTGCGGTCGGTCAGAAACCCGGTCAGGAGACCGGGCCTCCGAAGATGTCGATGCGATCGCCGGCGGCGACCGTCACGATGGCGCGCTTGGTCGCGGCCCGACGGCCGAAGCCGGTGCGGGTGCGCAGGCGCTTGCCCTCACGGTTGAGCGTGTTGACCGAGGTCACCTTCACCCCGAACACCTGCTCGACCGCGATCTTGATCTGCGTCTTGTTCGCGTCCGGCGACACGACGAACGTGTACTTGTTCTCGTCGAGGAGCGCGTAGCTCTTCTCCGAGATGACCGGCGAGATCAGAACGTCGCGGGGATCAGTGATCCTCATTCCGACACCTCACTCTCAGTGGCAACAGCCTTGACCGACTTGCCCTTGACGGGGCCGGCCAGGAAGACGTCGAGCGATGCGGAGGTGAAGACCACCTGATCGCTCACGAGCACGTCGTAGGTATTGAGCTGGTCGACGTAGATCAGGTGCACGTCGGGGACGTTGCGCAGGCTGAGCGCCGACACGTCGTCGCCGCGGTCGATGGCGATGAGCACGTGGCCCGACAGCCCCAGTGAGGACAGGGTCGCGGTCGCCGCCTTGGTCGACGGCTTGTCGCCCTCGACCAGCGCCGTGACGACGTGGATTCGGCCCTCGCGCGCCCTGTCCGACAGGGCCCCGCGCAGTGCCGCGGCGATCATCTTCTTGGGGGTGCGCTGGGCGTAGTCGCGGGTCGAAGGGCCGTGGACGACGCCGCCGCCGACGAACTGAGGTGCACGGATCGAGCCCTGACGTGCGCGACCAGTGCCCTTCTGCTTGTAGGGCTTGCGACCACCGCCGCTGACCTCCGCCCGCGTCTTGGTGTTGGCCGTGCCCTGCCGCGCGGCAGCGAGCTGCGCCACGACGACCTGGTGGATCAACGGGATGTTGACCTGCACGTCGAAGATCTCAGCCGGCAGCTCGACGCTGCCGGAGGCCGCACCCGCAGGGGTGCGAACGTCTACCGCGGTCATGCCTGGTCCTCCTTGACAGCCGTGCGGACGAACACGAGTCCGCCCTTGGGGCCGGGGATGGCGCCCTTGATCAGCAGCAGGCCGCGCTCGGCGTCGATGCCCTGGACGACGAGGTTCTGCGTGGTCTGCCGGACACCGCCCATGCGGCCGGCCATCTTCATGCCCTTGAACACGCGGCCCGGGGTTGCGCAGCCGCCGATGGAGCCCGGCGAGCGATGCTTGCGCTGAACGCCGTGCGAGGCCTTGAGGCCGTGGAAGCGGTGACGCTTCATGACGCCGGCGAAGCCCTTGCCCTTGGTGGTTCCCACCACGTCGACCATCTGGCCCGCCGCGAAGACGTCGGTGCCGATCTCCTGGCCCAGCGTGTACTCGGTCGCATCGTCGGTGCGGATCTCGACCAGGTGGCGGCGCGGGGTCACGCCGGCCTTGGCGAAGTGGCCGGCATCCGGCTTGTTCACCTTGCGCGGGTCGATCGCACCGAAGGCGATCTGGACGGCTGAGTAGCCGTCGGTCTCAGGCGAGCGGACCTGGGTTACGACGCACGGCCCGGCCTTGACCACGGTCACGGGGACAACCTTGTTGTTGTCATCCCAGACCTGGGTCATGCCGAGCTTCTCGCCCAGAACGCCCTTCACGTTGGTGCCCATCTGATGTGTCCTTGCCTCGTTAGTCGAAGTCGCTGTGACGGATGCGGTTAGAGCTTGATCTCGATGTCGACGCCAGCCGGCAGGTCGAGGCGCATGAGCGAGTCGACGGTCTTCGGCGTGGGGTCGAGGATGTCGATGAGTCGCTTGTGGGTGCGCATCTCGAAGTGCTCGCGGCTGTCCTTGTACTTGTGCGGCGAACGGATCACGCAGTAGATGTTCTTCTCCGTCGGCAGCGGCACCGGTCCCGCGACCTTCGCGCCGGTGCGGGTGACCGTCTCCACGATCTTGCGCGCCGAGGAGTCGATGACCTCGTGGTCATAGGCCTTGAGCCGGATGCGGATCTTCTGTCCCGCCATGATGGCTTGGTGTCCTTACTCGTGTAGTGCCGCTGCGAATGGTGTTTCTGGACTGACGTACGGGTGGTGCGGGTGGATTTCGTGGGGGGCAGCGGGTCGCGCCGCCCCCCACGAAGTTCCGGGGATCCTCGGAACTACTTGAGGATCTTCGTGACGCGTCCGGCGCCCACGGTGCGTCCACCCTCACGGATGGCGAACCGGAGTCCGTCCTCCATGGCGATGGGCTGGATCAGCTCGACGTTCATGTTGGTGTTGTCGCCGGGCATGACCATGTCCTTGCCGTCCGGCAGGGTGACGACGCCGGTGACGTCCGTCGTGCGGAAGTAGAACTGCGGACGGTAGTTGTTGAAGAACGGCGTGTGACGGCCGCCCTCGTCCTTCGAGAGGATGTAGACCGAGGCCTCGAAGTCCGTGTGCGGGGTGATCGAGCCCGGCTTGCAGCAGACCTGGCCGCGCTCGACGTCCTCGCGCTTGATGCCGCGGAGCAGGAGGCCGACGTTCTCGCCCGCCTGGCCCTCGTCGAGGAGCTTGCGGAACATCTCGACGCCGGTGACGACGGTCTTGGTGGCCGGTCCGGGGTGGATGCCGACGACCTCGATCTCCTCGTTGACCTTGACGATGCCGCGCTCGATACGACCGGTCACGACGGTGCCGCGGCCGGTGATCGTGAAGACGTCCTCGACGGGCATGAGGAACGGCTTGTCGACCTCACGCTCGGGCGTGGGGATGTAGTTGTCGACGGCGGTCATGAGCTCGAGGATCGACTCGGCCCACTTCTCGTCGCCCTGGAGCGCCGGGAAGGCCGCGACGCGGACCACGGGGATGTCGTCGCCGGCGTACTCGTACGTCGACAGCAGCTCGCGGACCTCCATCTCGACGAGCTCGATGAGCTCGTCGTCGTCGACCATGTCGCACTTGTTGAGGGCGACGACGATCGACGGGACGCCGACCTGGCGGGCCAGGAGGACGTGCTCCTTGGTCTGCGGCATCGGGCCGTCGGTGGCGGCGACCACCAGGATCGCGCCGTCCATCTGGGCAGCGCCGGTGATCATGTTCTTGATGTAGTCGGCGTGGCCGGGGCAGTCGACGTGCGCGTAGTGGCGCGCCTCGGTCTGGTACTCGACGTGCGCGATCGAGATCGTGATGCCGCGCTGACGCTCCTCAGGAGCCTTGTCGATCATGTCGAACGGCGTGAACGGGTTCACGTCCGGGTACTTGTCGTGCAGCACCTTGGTGATGGCTGCCGTCAGCGTCGTCTTGCCATGGTCGATGTGACCGATGGTGCCGATGTTGACGTGCGGCTTGGTGCGCTCAAACTTGGCCTTCGCCACTTGAGTTCTCCCTTGTCCTCTTGCCGTCCGGCGTTGTCGCGGATCGGTGTGCTGATCTGTTGGTTATGGGTGGTTGTGTGATCCGCGACTATTCGCCGCGAGCCTTCGCGATGATCTCCGTCGCCACGTTCGTGGGAACCTGCGCGTAGGAGTCGAACTGCATGCTGTAGCTGGCCCGGCCCTGGGTGCGGCTGCGCAGGTCGCCCACGTAGCCGAACATCTCGGACAGCGGAACCAGGGCCTTGACGACCCGGGCTCCCGAGCGCTCCTCCATGGCCTGGATCTGGCCGCGGCGGGAGTTCAGGTCGCCGATGACATCGCCCATGAAGTCCTCGGGCGTCGTGACCTCGACGGCCATCATCGGCTCGAGGAGCACGGGTCCGGCGCGGCGTGCGCCTTCCTTGAAGGCCATCGAGCCGGCGATCTTGAAGGCCAGCTCGGAGGAGTCGACGTCGTGGTAGGCGCCGTCCTGGAGCGTGACGCGCACGTCGACCATCGGGTAGCCGGCGAGCACGCCGCTCTCCATGGCCTCCTGGGCGCCTGCGTCGACCGAGGGGATGTACTCGCGGGGGATGCGTCCGCCGGTGACCTTGTTGACGAACTCGTAGCCGCCCTCGCCGCCGCCGGTGGGCTCGATGTCGATCTGCACCTTGGCGAACTGGCCTGAGCCGCCCGTCTGCTTCTTGTGCGTGTAGTCGACCTTCTGCACCAGCTTGGTGATCGTCTCGCGGTAGGCGACCTGCGGCTTGCCGACGTTCGCCTCGACCTTGAACTCGCGCTTCATGCGGTCGACGAGCACCTCGAGGTGCAGCTCGCCCATGCCGCCGATGATGGTCTGGCCGGTCTCCTCGTCCGTGCGGACGTGGAAGGTCGGGTCCTCCTCGGCGAGGCGCTGGATCGCGACGCCGAGCTTGTCCTGGTCGCCCTTGGTCTTCGGCTCGATGGCGATGTGGATGACCGGGGCGGGGAAGTTCATGGACTCCAGGACGACCGGGTTGGCGACGTCGCAGAGCGTCTCGCCGGTGGTCGTGTCCTTGAGGCCCATGACGGCGACGATGTCGCCCGCGCCGACCGAGTCGATCTCCTCGCGCTTGTTCGCGTGCATCCGGTAGATCTTGCCGATGCGCTCCTTGCGGTCCTTGACGCTGTTCAGGACGGCGGTGCCGGTCTGGAGGCGCCCGGAGTACACGCGGAGGTAGGTGAGCTTGCCGAGGTGCGGGTCGGTCATGATCTTGAAGGCGAGGGCCGCGAAGGGCTCGCTGTCGTCGGGCTGGCGCTCGATGATCACGCTCTCGTGGCCCGGCTTGTGGCCCTCGATCGCCGTGATGTCGAGCGGCGACGGGAGGTAGGCGACGACCGCGTCGAGCATGGGCTGGACGCCCTTGTTCTTGAAGGCCGAGCCGGTGAGGACGGGGGTGAGCTTGTCGGCCAGCGTCGCGCGGCGGATGGCCGCGTTGATCTCGTCGACCGTGAAGGACTCGCCCTCGAGGAACTTCTCCATGATGGCGTCGTCGGCCTCGGACAGGGTCTCGAGGAGCTTCTCGCGGTACTCGGCAGCCTGCTCGGCGAGCTCGGCCGGGATCTCCTCGACCGCGTAGTCCTCGCCCTTCTGGGTCTCGCCGCGCCAGGTGAGGGCGCGCATGCCCACGAGGTCGACCACGCCGAGGAAGTCGCCCTCGTTGCCGATCGGGATCTGGAGGACGAGGGGGGTGGCGCCGAGGCGCGAGACGATCATGTCGACGCAGCGGTAGAAGTCGGCGCCGGTGCGGTCGAGCTTGTTGACGAAGCAGATGCGCGGGACGTTGTAGCGGTCGGCCTGGCGCCAGACGGTCTCGGACTGCGGCTCGACACCGGCGACGCCGTCGAACACGGTGACGGCGCCGTCGAGCACGCGCAGCGAGCGCTCGACCTCGACGGTGAAGTCGACGTGCCCGGGGGTGTCGATGATGTTGATCGTGTGGTCTTTCCAGTGGCAGGTGGTCGCCGCGGACGTGATCGTGATGCCGCGCTCCTGCTCCTGCTCCATCCAGTCCATCGTGGCTGCGCCCTCGTGGACCTCACCGATCTTGTAGTTGATGCCGGTGTAGAAGAGGATCCGCTCGGTGGTCGTGGTCTTGCCCGCGTCGATGTGGGCCATGATCCCGATGTTGCGGGTCTTGGCCAGATCGAGTGCGGTCTCGGTCGACACGTTCGGTTCTCCGTTTGCTTTCGAGGTTGGTCGGGAGGTGTGCGGGGACTACCAGCGGTAGTGCGCGAAGGCCTTGTTCGACTCGGCCATCTTGTGGGTGTCCTCGCGCTTCTTGACAGCAGCGCCGAGGCCGTTGGAGGCGTCGAGGATCTCGTTCATGAGGCGCTCGGTCATCGTCTTCTCGCGACGGGACTTCGAGTAGCCGATGAGCCAGCGCAGCGCGAGCGTGGTGCTGCGGCCGGCCTTGACCTCGACGGGCACCTGGTAGGTGGCGCCGCCGACGCGACGCGAGCGGACCTCGAGGGTCGGCTTGACGTTGTCGAGCGCGCGCTTGAGCGTCTGGACGGGGTCGGTGCCGGTCTTCTCGCGGCAGCCCTCGAGGGCGCCGTAGACGATGCGCTCGGCGGTGGAGCGCTTGCCGTCGAGGAGGACCTTGTTGATCAGCTGGGTGACGACCGGCGATGCGTAGACCGGGTCGATGACGATTGGCCGCTTGGCTGCGGGTCCCTTGCGAGGCATTAGCCCTTCTCCTTCTTCGCGCCGTAGCGGGACCGAGCCTGCTTGCGGTTCTTGACGCCCTGGGTGTCGAGGGCGCCGCGGATGACCTTGTAGCGAACGCCCGGAAGGTCGCGGACGCGGCCGCCACGCACGAGCACGATCGAGTGCTCCTGCAGGTTGTGGCCCACGCCCGGGATGTAGGCGGTGATCTCGATGCCGGATGTCAGGCGGACACGGGCGACCTTGCGAAGCGCCGAGTTCGGCTTCTTCGGGGTCGTCGTGTAGACGCGCGTGCACACCCCACGACGCTGGGGGCTGCCCTTGAGCGCCGGAGCCTTGGTCTTGGAGACCTTGTCCTGCCGGCCCTTGCGGACCAGCTGCTGGATGGTTGGCACTGTTGCCTTCCTGCCTTCTTGTCGAGTTCGCGTGCTTCCGTCGTTCTCCCCACCCACGCGGTCGGGCGTGTCGCATCACTGTCGTGACGCAACGACGGCCAGATCGTCGATGGAGCCCCAGCGGCGAACCGCTCGCGTGCGGTCTTCACCTCGGGCGGGCGACCTGACGGTCACCCTGATGTGGGGAAGCCACGCACGGTGGGGTGTACCTGAGGGGCCAGGCACAAGTAGGTAGGTTACCCGCCCGTCCGCGCGAGAGTCAAAACGGGGTCCCTGCAGCCCCCGATGGGCTCGGCGCCCCGCTCAGTTGTTGCGGGCGCTGTCCAGTCCCCCGGCGATGGCGACCAGCACGAGCACGAAGGCGCCGATCACGATCAGGGCCACGTAGAAGCCGATGTTGATCCAGGAGACGATCTTGGCCGCCGTGACCATGCCGCCGCCCTGGATCCGCTCCCCCGAGGCCTGGATCTCCTTGCCCGCCATCGAGGCGAACACCAGCGCCACGATGGCCGGGACGATCGGGCACACCACCCAGGAGGCGATCGACAGGATGAGGGCGATGATCGCGTTGCTTGAGGTCTTCGGGCCGGGCGCGTAGGCGGGGGCGTAGGCGGCACCGGGGGGCGGGGCCGGGTAGCTCGTCGCGGCAGGTGCGGCGACCGGAGCAGCGGGCCACTGAGCGGGGGCTGCCGGGGCCACGGGCGCCTCGGGGGCTGCCGCCACCGGCGCCTCGGGTGCCGGGGGCATGGGCGCCTCGGGAACTGCCGCCTCGGGGGCGGTCGCCTCGGGCTCGGAGGCGGGCACGGGCGCGGCGGCGGGGTCCTGGGCGGGCTGGTTCTCGTCGGTCATGCAGGCAGCCTACCTCCGCACGTCGCCCCCCGGCACGGCCGATGTGCCACGACAGCGGGAGGGGAGCCGCGGTGCGGCTCCCCTCCCGGACGTGCTGACGAACGGACGATCAGGCGTTGTGTTCGTGCCTTCGGCACTTCGACAACGCCATCCTCGCTCGGGCCATCGCGCAAGCGCGAGCCCTCACTCGTCAGGCGTTGTACCCGCGGAAGTCGAACTCCTCCAGCGGGACCGCCGCACCCGACGTGGCGCCGAAGGCGCTGTAGTCGAGGTCGTCGTAGCTGCCGAAGCTGGCGTACATCGCCGCCTTGGCCTCCTCGGTCGGGTCCACCCGGACGTTGCGGTACACGGGCATGCCCGTGCCGGCCGGGATGA
>CALGTB010000078.1 GCA_937902285.1 uncultured Actinomycetes bacterium
CACGCGTGCTCGACTGGCTGGGCATCGACCCGGCGCTGCTGCCCGAGGTCATGGCCTCCACCGCGCGCGTCGGACGGGTGCGCATCGGCGGCTTCCCGCAGGGCCTCGAGTGCGCGGTGGGCGCGGCCGACACCGCGTGCGCACTGGCCGGCCTGGGCGCCTCGGCCGGCGAGGGCTTCGTCGCCGTCGGCACCGGTGCACAGGTGGTGCGGGTGATGGCCGAGCCGGGCGTCGACGAGTCGCTGCGCACGCACACGTTCGCCACCGCGGGCGACATCGGCCAGGGCTGGTACCGCCTCGGCGCGGTGCAGAGCGCCGGGCTCGTGCTCACGGCGGCCCTCGCCTGGCTGGGCGCCACCCCGCAGGACGCGGCGAAGGCGCTCGGCAAGGGCGTGCAGCCCGACGACCCGGTCTTCGTGCCCTACCTGTCCGGCGAGCGCACTCCGTTCATGGACCCCCAGCTGCGCGGCTCGTGGCACGGGCTGACCCTGTCGACCGACCGCGCCGCGATGCTGCGCAGCGTTCTCGAGGGCGTCGCGCAGGCGGTGGCGCTGGGCGTCGAGGCGGTGCAGGAGTCGGGGGAGGCGCTGCCCGACACCGTTCCCCTCATCGGCGGCGGCACGCACGACCCCGCCTTCCGCCGGCTGCTGGCCGACGCCACCGGCCTCTCGCTGACGATCACCGACGCGCCCGACTCCGCCGTCGTCGGCGCCGCGCTGCTCGCGTCCGGACGCACGACGAACCCACGCGCGCTGGGCGGGGTCGACACCATCACGCCGGACTCGGGTGCGGCGAGGCTGCTCGCCCACCGGCGGGGGATGATGGTGCAGTACGCCGCGTCGGGCGGCGGCCACCAGTCTGAGGAGACGTCATGAAGATCGCGATCGGCTCCGACCACGCGGGCTTCCACCTCAAGGGCGCCCTGGCCGACTGGCTGCTGGCCAATGGGCATGACGTCACCGACCTCGGCACCTACAGCGACGAGCGTGTCGACTACCCGCACTACGGCGCCCTCGTCGGACGGGCCGTGGCCAGCGGCGAGTACGACCGCGGCGTCGCGGTGTGCGGCAGCGGCCAGGGCATCTGCATGGCGGCCAACAAGGTGCCCGGCGTGCGCGGCGGCGTCATCCGCGACGTGCAGGACGCCGAGATGACCCGTCGTCACAACAACGCCAACGTCGCCTGCTTCGGCGAGCGGTTCACCGAGCCCGCCGACGCCATCGCGGCCCTCAAGGTCTTCCTCGAGACCGACTTCGACGGCGGCCGACACGAGGCCCGGGTCGAGCAATTGGGGATGCTCGACCAGACGCATGGAGCCGGCGAGGTTTAGCGCGCGTCAGAACGGGGCACGACCGACTCAGACCACCGCCGGGACCGGCCCGGCCTCGACCAGGGAGACCACCATGCCCAGCACGACCAGCATCCGACGCGTCGCGGCCATCGGCGCCACCGCAGCACTCGGCATCGCCGTCCTCGCCGGCTGCTCGTCCTCGGGATCGTCGTCCTCGTCATCCGCGGCCGCGTCGGAGTCCGCCTCCGAGTCGGGCAGCACCCAGATGCTCCCGCCGGTGATCATCAACGTCGGCGAGACCGAGGCCACGGCCAAGGTCGGCGACTTCATCGACATCCTCGTGGCCGACAACGACATCGCCGGCACGACGGTCGACACCGACCAGCCCGAGCTCGTGGAGCTGACCCAGGCCTACGAGGAGGAGGGCGGCGCGATCTTCAACCCGGGCGGCAAGGCCCTCGCCCCCGGCGTCGCGATCATCACCGTGACCAACCCCGACAGCACGACCCGCGACATCACCCTGACCATCACGGAGTAGCCGGCGTCAGCGCGCGGACCGGTCCGGCCAGCGCGGCCACAGCTCGGTATCGAGCGCCGACTCCAGCACAGCGAGGGTGTGGACGTCGGGCACCGTCTCGCCCGCGAGGGTGCGGCCCAGGCTC
>CALGTB010000079.1 GCA_937902285.1 uncultured Actinomycetes bacterium
CGGGGAAGAGCACGAACGCCCCGACTGCCGCCTCCTGGCCGGTGCTCTCCTCGAGGAGGCGCAGGGCATGTGCCACGTCCGGCTCCGACTGCGAGGCGTGGGCCACGATGACGGGGGCGCCCCGCTGGTCGGCCCAGGTCGACGCCATGCGGTCGAGCGCACGCAGTGCGTCCGGATCGGTGGTCCCCGCGGTGGCCAGCACGGCCGGTCCGGGCGGCAGCGTCCGGTCGAGCGCCTCGAGCAGGGATCCGTCGGGACCGAGCGGATCGGCGGTGGAGAGCCGGACTCCCGTGGCGTCCTCGGCGGCGCGCACGGCCGCGGGCACGTCCTCGCGCACGTGGAAGGCCAGGCTCAGGAAGGCGGGCACCACGATGGCCTCACTGTGCCCGGCCCGGGCCAGGCCGGCCACGGCATCCGACAGCGTCGGCGCATTGTGCTGCAGGAACGCGACGACGACCGTGGTGTCGAACGAGCGACCCTGGAGGATAGCGGCGAGCGCGCGGGTGGCGTCGGAGCTTCGCGGGTCCGGGCTGCCGTGGGCCAGCAGGACGACGGCGGTCATGACGCGATCTCCGCGGGCACGTCGGAGGCGAGTGCGGGCAGCACGCCAACCACGTCGCCGATCACGATGACGGACGGGTTCTCGATGCCCGCCTCGGCCACGCGGCGCTCGATGGTCGCGAGCGTCCCGGTGACCACCTGCTGCGCGGGGGTGGACGCCCGGTGGATGACCGCGATGGCGGTGGAGCCGGCGCGGCCCGCACCGGTGAACTCCTCGACGAGCCGCGGCAGTGTCGCCACGCCCATGAGGACGACCACGGTCAGTCCGGTGCTCGCGACGGCGCTGAGGTCACCGACGACGTGGCCGCTCAGCACGACGAACCCGGTGCTCACGCCCCGGTGCGTCACGGGGATGCCCGCGGTGGCCGGCGCGGCGATGGCGCTGCTGATCCCGGGCACGATCTCGACGGGGACGCCGGCAGCGGCGCAGGCCAGCACCTCCTCCGATCCTCGGCCGAGGACGAACGGATCGCCGCCCTTCAGCCGCACCACCCGACGACCGGCCTGGGCCCGGTCCACGATGACCTCATTGATCTGCTCCTGCGTCAGGGCGTGCCGGCCCGGTGCCTTGCCGGCATCGATCTGCTCGACGTCGTCGTCGAGCAGGCCGAGCAGGGTCACGGGGGCGAGCCGGTCGTAGACGACGACGTCCGCCTGCAGCAGCTCGCGGCGCCCGCGCACCGAGATGAGGTCGGGGTCCCCGGGGCCGCCTCCGATGAGGACGACGCTGCCGCGCCCACGGGGCCGCGACGGCCGCGCCGACAGGGTGCCGTCCGACAGCAGGCCGCCGATCGCGTCGCGCAGGCGCACGCTGGCGCGCGGATCACCCGTCGCCACCGAGACGACGGTGCGGTCGACGCGGGCGACAGCCGGGGTCGTGGCGTCGGACGCCTCGGCGTCGTCAGCACGCACCGCCCACACCGTGCGACGTCGTGCCTCGTCGGCGACACGGGCATTGACCTCCGGCGAGTCGGTCGCCGCATGCACGAGCCAGGCTCCGATGACGTCGCTGTAGTCGAAGGCCCGCGGCCTCCAGGAGATCCGTCCGTCGCGGGCGAGGACCTCGATCGCCGGCGTCGCGGCGGGTGCCACCACGACGACATCCGCACCCTCGTCGACGAGGGCGGTGATCCGGCGCTCGGCAACGTGACCGGCGCCCACCACGAGGACGCGACGGCCGGTGAGGTCGAGGTGAAGGGGGTACGTCACAGGTGCAGTCCGCACTCGTTCTTGGCCGTGCCGCGCCAGCGGCCCGCCCGTGGGTCCTCGCCGTCGGAGACACGGTGCGTGCAGGGCTCGCACCCGATCGACGGGTAGCCGTCGTACATGAGCGGGTTGACGGGAACGTCGTTCTCGATCGTGTAGCGCAGCAGGTCCTCGTCGGTCCAGTCGAGCAGCGGCGAGATCTTCAGCACCCCGCGGCGCTCGTCGAACGTCACCACGGGCGTCTCCGCGCGATGCGGAGCGGCGGCCACGCGCATGCCGCTGATCCACGCGTCGAACCCCAGCAGCATCTCCTCCATGGGCTCGACCTTGCGCAGCCGGCAGCACAGGTCGGGGTTTGTGCGCCACAGCTCCGGGCCGTGCTCGGCGTCCTGCTCAGCCACCGTCTGGCGGGGCGTGATGCTCAGGATGGTGAGACCCGTGCGTCGGGCAAGGTCGTCGCGGGTGCTGAGCGACTCCTCGAAGTGGTAGCCCGTGTCGAGGAACACGACGGGGATCTCGGGGGCCACGCGATGCACGAGGTGGGCGAGCGCGGTGTTGGCCATCGACTGGCTCACCAGCACGCGCTCCCCGAAGGCCTCCGCCGCCCACCGGATGATGTCGTGCGCATGCGCCCCCTTGAGGTCGACGGCGGCGTAGCGGGCGAGGATGCGCAGGTCGGCTGCCTCGAACCGCGTGCGGGTGCGCGTCATCGTCGTCATGACAGCACCGCCTCATCCGTGCGCAGGGCCCATTCGCTGAACGACTCGTCGTCGGTCCGTTCGTCCTCGAAGGCGCGTACGAGCCGCTCGACGTAGTCGGGCAGGTCGTCGGCGGGAAGCCGCAGGCCCTTGACCGTGCGGCCGAAGCCGGCCTCCTGGCCGAGTCGTCCGCCCAGGTGCACCTGGAAGCCCTCGACGTCGTTGCCGTCGGCGTCCAGCGCCCGGATGCCCTTGAGCCCGATGTCGGCCACCTGGATGCGCGCGCAGGAGTTGGGGCATCCGTTCACGTGGATGGCCAGGGGAAGCCGGTACCCGGGGAGGCGTGCCTCGAGCTCGCTGATGAGATCCGCGGCGCGTCCCTTCGTCTCGACGATCGCCAGCTTGCAGTACTCGACGCCGGTGCACGCCATGGTGTTCCGGCGGAAGGGCGACGGATCCTCAACCTGCAGCCCGATCGCCTCGAGACCCTCGACGAGATCGTCGACCCGCGGCGGGTCGACGTCGAGGACCACGACCTTCTGCTCGGCGGTCAGCGTGACGCGGGACGAGCCGGCGGCCTCGGCGAGGTCGGCGAGGGCGGTCAGGCGGCTTCCCGACAGGCGGCCGACGGTGGGCGCAGCCCCGACGTAGAGGTGGCCGTCGCGCTGGAGGTGCACGCCGACGTGGTCGCGCCGCCCGTTGGCCGGTCCGGGAGGGGGAGGCCCGTCGATGAGCGCGCGTCCGAGGTAGTCCTCCTCGAGGACGCGACGGAACTCCTCGGCGCCCCAGTCCTTGACGAGGAACTTGAGCCGCGCCTTCGTGCGC
>CALGTB010000080.1 GCA_937902285.1 uncultured Actinomycetes bacterium
TGACCGACGAGTGGCTGACCGGCCTGTTCGGGGCCGCGACAGCGACCGCGTCGGACCCGTTCTGCCTCGTCGCGGTCGGCGGCTACGGCCGGGGCGAGCTGACGGTGGGCAGCGACCTCGACCTGCTCCTCCTCCACAAGTCAGGGGCGGCCGAGGCAGGTCGGGTCGCCGAGGCCCTCTGGTACCCCATCTGGGACGCGGGCCAGCAGCTCGACCACAGCGTCCGCACGGTGAGCGAGGCGCGGCGACTGGCCAGTGATGACATCAAGGTCGTGCTGGGCCTCCTCGACGCCCGGGTCGTCGCCGGCGACGCCTCGATGGCGGAGCAGCTGCAGGCCGCCGTCCTCTCGGACTGGCGCGCGATGGCCGACCGCCGCCTCCCCGCCCTTCGCGAGATGGTCCTCGACCGCCGCCGCCGGTTCGGCGAGGCCTCGCAGCTGCTGGAGCCGGACCTCAAGGAGTCGTACGGCGGACTTCGCGATGCGACGATCCTCAAGGGAGTGGCGGCCTCGTGGGTCACCGACGTGCCGCACAACGGCTACGAGGACTCGGTGGGATTCCTGCTCGACGTGCGCGACTCGCTGCATCGCGTCACGGGAACGAGCGGCGACCGCCTGCTGATGCAGGAGCAGGACGCGGTGGCCGAGGACCTCGTCGGCGTCGCGGAGGCCGATGCCCTCCTGCGGGCGGTCTTCGACAGCGCGCGCACGATCGCCTACGCCAGTGACGTCACCTGGCATCGCGTCGACCGGCTGACGAGGAATCGCCAGCGCGTGGCGTTCCGACCCATCCGGCGCCGCCCAGCAGCCCGGCTGCCCCTCGCCGACGGCGTCATCATGCAGGACGGCGAGGTCGTGCTCGCCCTCGAGGCGAAGCCCTCACGCGACGAGGGACTCATGCTCCGCGCGGCGGCCGCAGCAGCCCAGGCCGGCCTGCGGCTGTCTCCCCACACCGTCGACCGCCTGGCGGCCGAGTCGGTCGACCCCTCGACGCCCTGGTCGCGCGAGGTGCGCGAGTCGTTCGTGTCGCTCCTCGGCTCGGGGCCGGCGATGGTGGGGGTGTGGGAGGCGCTCGACCAGCACGGGCTGATCGACCGCATCGTGCCGGGCTGGGATGTCGTCCGCTCGGCGCCGCAGCGGAACGCCCTGCACCGCTTCACCGTGGACCGGCACCTCGTCGAGACCGCCGTGCAGGCCAGCGCGCTGACCCGCAACGTCCAGCGCCCCGACCTCCTGCTCATGGGCGCCCTGCTGCACGACATCGGCAAGGCGCGGGGCGGCGACCACAGTGTCGTCGGAGCGGCCATCGCCTCCGGGCTCGCCGAGCGCATGGGGTTCGATGCGGACGACTGCGCGGTGATCGTCGCGCTGGTGCGCCACCACCTCCTGCTCGGCGACACCGCGACGCGGCGTGATCTCGAGGATCCGGCCGTCATCGGGGAGGTCGCCACGCTGCTCGGCGACGTCTCGACCCTCGAACTGCTGCACGAGCTGACCATCGCGGATGCGCTGGCCACGGGACCCACCGTCAGCACCGACTGGCGGTTCGGACTGATCGGCGACCTCGTCGAGCGGGTGCGGGCGGCCATGGCCGGACGGCCGCTGCCCGAGCCGCCCGAGCTCACCGAGCAGCAGGAGGTCGCGCTGCGGCAGAGCGGCGTCTGGGTGCTCATGGACGTCCTCGACTCCACGTGCGTCGTGACCGTCGCTGCGCCGGATCGCATCGGCCTCCTGGCACTCGTGGCCGGTGTCCTGTCGCTGAACCGGCTCAACGTTCTGGCCGCGCGCGTGACGACGGTGGGGGAGCGGGCGGTCCAGCAGTGGACGGTGCGCCCGGCCTTCGGTGATCCGCCCTCCGTCGAGCAGCTGAGCGACGACATCCGGCGTGCTGTCGACGGGACGTACGACGTGGCCGACCGGCTGGCCCGACGGGACGCCGACTACGCCCGCACACCGCGCTCCGAGCACCCTCAGCCGATCGTGGTCATCGCGAACGGCACGGGGGCGAGCACGGTGGTCGAGGTGCGTGCGCACGACCAGCCCGGACTGCTGTACCGCGTCGCCCGGGCCGTGGCGGCGGCCGATGCGACCATCGTCGGCGCCAAGGTCTCCACCCTGGGGTCGGACGCCGTCGACGTCTTCTTCGTGACGGACGCGGTCGGCGGGCGCCTCAGCGACGACCGGGCCGCGGCCCTGCGCGTGACGGTGCTCGCCGCGCTCGAGTGACGCCCGTCGCCGGTCGCCCGTTCGCACGGCAGATACGCTGACCTCCGTGTTCGCCACCCTCTCCGACCGTCTTGCCGCGACCTTCAAGGGTCTGCGCGGCAAGGGCCGCCTGTCCGAGGCGGATGTCGACGCGACCGTCCGTGAGATCCGCACCGCACTGCTCGAGGCGGACGTCGCCCTGACCGTGGTGCGCGAGTTCACGTCCGTCGTCCGCGAGCGGGCCCTGTCGGCCGAGGTGTCCGGCGCGCTCAATCCCGCGCAGCAGGTCGTCAAGATCGTCCACGAGGAGCTCGTGGCCGTGCTGGGGGGCGAGACCGCGCGGCTGACCCTCGCGAAGACCCCGCCCACCGTCATCCTGCTGGCCGGCCTCCAGGGCGCCGGCAAGACGACCCTCGCGGGCAAGCTGGCCCTGCAC
>CALGTB010000081.1 GCA_937902285.1 uncultured Actinomycetes bacterium
GACCGGCACGGCACTGGCCCGGTGTGCGGCCCCGGGGAGATCAGCGGGCTGCGCGGGCAAGGCGCTTGCGGCACTCCGTCTTCGCGATCCTGACGAACTTCCCCGCGGCAGGAAGCGGAGTCGCCCCGTGCCGCAGGGCGATGAGGATCGTCCGGGGGTCCAGGGGCGGGTCCAGCTGCTTGACCACGATCCCCGGATCGGCGGTGTCGACGGCGAGCAGGGGCATGACGGCCGGGCCCATGCCGGCGCGCACCATGCCCTGCATCGCCCCGTTGTCGTTGGAGCGGAACACGTAGCGCGCCTTGACTCCCGTGGCCCGGAGCCCGTCGTCGATGGCGGTCTGGCAGTCGCAGTTGTGCTGACCGACCATGGGGATCCCGATGAGATCCCGCGTGGGGAACGTCCGGCCGCGGTTCGCCTTGGCGAGGTTGCTGTCCTTGGCGAGCACGACCACGAAGGGGTCGATCCCCAGCTCGATGATGTCGAGCCGGTTGTCCTCGTAGGGCCCGGTCAGGAACGTCACGTCCAGCTCGCCGTCCATCAGGTCGTCGATGAGGCGCTCGTTGTCCGCATGCTCGACGAGATGGATGTCGAGATCGGGCGCGGCCGTCCTCATCTCCAGCACGAGCTCGGGCAGCAGCTGCACCGACACGCTCTGGTAAGTGCCGACGATGAGACGACCCGCCGTGCCACTCGACAGGTCCGACAGGTCGCGCTCGGCCGCGGAGAGCCGGTCGACCACGGCATCGGCATGCCTCAGCAGGACGCGGCCTGCTGGGGTGAGGGTGACCGGCCGGGGTCCGCCCGGGCGATCGAAGAGCGCGACGCCGACCGCCTTCTCCAGCCCCGCGATCTGCTGGCTGATGGCGGCCTGCGAGAAGCCGAGGATGTCGGCCGCACCGACGAACGAGCCCTCCTCGGCGACGGCGCGCAGCGCGCGCAGGTGTCGGAACTCCACGTCGTCGAACGTCATGAGCATCAGTCTAGATGATCGACACGATCAGTTTCCATCGCTTTTCTTTATGCAAAAGGGTCTCTACCCTTAGGGAAAGCCGAAAAGGAGCGCATCATGACCACCACGACCACCACCTCAGCGATCGAGAGCCTGGGCTACGCCATCGAGGCCCGCGGGATCGACGCCGACCCCGTCACGCTGCTCCTGCTCGCCCACACGGCGCGAGACCTCGGAGTCAGCGACCTGCTCGTCAACGTCATGATCGACGAGGACCAGCCGGCGAACGCGCGCGTGCGTGCCTTCGCCCGCGTGTCGTCCGCCGTGTCGATGACCCTGAGCGACGAGGTCGTCGCCTCGGCCCAGCGCGAGCTCCTGCCCGCCTGCTGACCGACTGCTCCCTGAACGACTGAAGGGGCGGGGCCTGATGGCCCCGCCCCTTCAGCATGTGCATGCTGCGGTGGCTACTCCGTCTTCGCGACGGCGTGGCCGCCGGCCAGGCTGAGCACCGCGATGCCCAGCAGGATGAAGACGATGCCGACGCCGATCGCCATGGCCGCGACGCCGAAGGCGACGACCGAGGTGAACAGCGATGCGCGCAGGAACGAGCCGTTCATGGCGACCTGACGCAGCGGGTCCTCGCGGTCGAGCTCGGAGTAGGTCTTGCCACCCGTCGCCTCGAGCGCGTGGGTCTCGATGATCTGGGCCTCGCAGTAGGCGGCGAACGGGCCGGACACGGTCGATCCACCGAGGCACGCGTCCTCAGACACGACGATCCGCTCGTTCGACAGGGTGCTGCTGACCTGGGCGTAGGTGACTGCGCCGGCGATGACCATGACTGCACCGATCACCATGACCACGATGCTGATCCACTTGGCGGTGCCTGACTTACCTGACATGTGCGTCCTCCTCGGCATGTACCAGCTCACTGCTGATAGTTGAACCTTGTCCTAGTCAGGAGGCCGTGCATAGGACAAAGAGACCCAAATAGTGCTTTAACAGCAAGGTCGGGACCTAAGTCACCGAGTCGCGCGTCCCCAAGGTCCCGCGTCGACGTGACGCTGGGGCATGTGCGGGCGATGCCTGCGGGGCCGCGCCCGCCATCGGCAGCCGGATGGTGAAGGTGGCGCCCTGCCCCGCACCGGCGCTCTGGGCCGTGACGGTGCCGCCATGGTCGCTCACGATGGCCCGGGCGATGGTCAGCCCCAGGCCGCTGCCGCTGCCGTCGCCCGACCGCCGCGAGGTGTCCACCCGGTGGAATCGGGCGAACACCGTCTCGAGCTGGTCGCGAGGGATGCCGTCACCGTCGTCGGTGACGCGGATGACGGCGAAGCGCGCCTCGGCCGTGAGCGCGAGGGACACGTGGCCGCCCTCGTGGGTGTGCCGAAGCGCGTTGTCGAGGAGGTTGGCAAGAACCTGCTTCAGCCGGTCGGCGTCGACCCGGACGACGGCGGGCCGGTCGGTGCCCGTGGTCGACACCTCGATCCCCTTGGCCCGGGATCGCGGGATGACGGCCTCCGCGGCCGCGACGACCACCTCAGCGAGATCGGTGTCCTCGAGCTTGAGGTTGAGGGCGTGCTCCTCAGCCGCGGCTGTCTCGCGCAGGTCGGCCGTCAGCCGCCGCAGGCGGGAGACCTGGTCGCGCATGGTCGACCACGAGGCGGCGTCGGGCTGGACGACCCCGTCCTCGAGCCCATCGATGTACGCCTCGAGCGTGGCGAGCGGGGTGCGGATCTCGTGGGCCAGGTCGGACAGCAGCCGGATCCGGGAGGCCTCGGTGTCCGACAGTCGTCCCGACATGCGCCGGAAGGCGTCCGACAGCCGCTGCAGCTCGATGCTGACGCCGGCGTCGGGGATCTCGACGGAGTAGGTGCCAGACGCCACCGCCTCGGCAGCGTCGGCCAGCGCCTCGATGGGCCGTGCCACCCTCCGAGCGAGGAACCATGAGGCGATCCCGGCCGCCACGACGGACGTGGCCGCAGCCACCACCAGGGACGCGGCGACCGGCACGGCGAACGGCCCGTTCTGCGCCAACTCGGCCGTGGCGATCCACGTGAGCGTGACCACGCCGACCACCGCGCCGAGCAGCAGCATCAGCCGGGTGAAGAAGTGGGAGGGCGAGCGCATCAGCCGGTTCCGAGGCCGTAGCCGACGCCACGGACGGTGCGGATGAACCGGGGCTCCGCCGCATCGTCGCCCAGCTTGCGGCGCAGGTGGCCGATGTGGACGTCGACGACATGCTCGTCGCCGTACCAGTCGGCCCCCCACACCTCGTCGATGAGCTGCCGGCGCGGCAGCGCTGCTCGGGGTCGAACCACCATGGCGGCCAGCAGGTCGAACTCCGTGCGGGTCAGGTCGACCGCCTCGCCGTCGACCGAGACCACGCGCGCTTCGAGGTCGACCTCGAGGTTCCCCACGACGACCGACTCCGGGGCGGGCGCCTGGCTCGGCCGCGGCCGGCGGAGCATGGCCCTGATCCGGGCGATCAGCTCGCGCGGCGAGAAGGGCTTCACGAGGTAGTCGTCGGCGCCGACCGAGAGGCCCACGATCTTGTCGACCTCCTCGTCGCGGGCCGTCAGGATGATGACGTAGGCGTCGGTGAACTGCCGGATCTGCCGGCAGACCTCGATGCCGTCGATCCCCGGCAGCATGAGGTCCAGGAGCACCAGGCTGGGGGAGTCCTGCCGGGCGCGCTCGACCGCGCTGGGCCCGTCGAAGGCCTGCACGACCTCGAATCCCTCGCGCTCGAGGTAGCTCGTGATCACGCCCACGAGGGCGCGCTCGTCGTCGACCACGAGCACCCGGACTGTCTCCGCCATGAGGGCATTGTCCGGCCTGACGGGGACCTTCATCGAATCTTCATGGTTCGTGGCGAGAACTGCGGGGGCACGGAGGGCATGGTGGTTCACATGCAGCGGCGGCGAACGGTGATGGCTGGTGTCCTCGCCGGAGCCCTGGTCCTCTCCCTGGTGTCCCTGTCGACCTCGTCGGCCGCCCCCAGCAAGGACCTCAAGGAGGTCGCGCAGCAGGTTCGCGAGCTCCAGATGGCGGCCGAGGCGGCGCACGAGCGCGCCAGCAACGCGCAGGCGCGCCTCAACGGCATCTCGTCGGAGCTCGATGCGATCCAGAACAAGGCCGAGCGCGAGCGGGCCGACCTGCGCATGGCCATGACGACCATCGACGACATCGCCCGGGCGGCCTACTCCAGCGGGGGCATGGACCCCACGCTCGAAGTCCTCATGGCCGACGACCCGGGCGAGTTCCTGGTGCAGGCCGCCGTGATGAGCCAGTTGCAGCAGACCCAGATCGCCCAGCTGCGCCGTGCCCAGACCACGCGCCTGCGGCTGGCGCAGACCGAGGCCGAGATCAGCGACCGCGAGTCGTCGGCCCAGCAGGCGCGCGACGAGATGGCCGCGGCCCAGTCCGATGCCGCCGCCCAGCTCTCCGCCGCCGAGGAGGTGCTCGCCGGCCTCCAGGAGGAGGAGCGCCAGCGCCTCGAGAAGCTCGCTGAGGAGCGACGCCAGCAGCAGATCGCCGACGCGGCTGCGGCCGCGAAGGCGGCGCAGGACGCGCAGGACGCCGCGGCGTCGACCAACGGATCGGGCGACAACGGCGGCTCGTCGGGCGACAGCGGCGGCTCGTCCGGTGGCGGGGCGGCGGAGTCCGGCGGCGGATTCACCGGCGGATCACGCGCCCAGGTCGCCATCCAGTACGCCCTCGCCCAGGTGGGCGACCCGTACTCGTACAGCGCGAATCCGCCCACCAGCTGGGACTGCTCCAAGCTCACCACAGCGGCGTGGGCGCAGGCGGGCGTCGGCCTCACGGCCATCAGCTACGCGCAGTTCGACCAGACCCAGCGCATCCCGGTCAGCGACATCCAGCCCGGCGACCTCGTCTTCTACTTCGGCAGCGGTGCGCACCACGTGGGCATGTACATCGGCGGCGGCAAGATGGTGCACGCCGCCAATCCCAGTGACGGTGTCGAGATCACGGACTTCCTGGGGCCCTGGTACGGCGACCGCTTCAGCGGCGTCGGCCGCGTCATCGGCTGACCGGCGCCGCCTGCACGCACTGCACTCGGTGCAGTGCGCATGCCGTCACACGTGGTGCAGTGCGAGTGCCGCCGCGACGGCCCTGCCCCAGACCCGCGCATTGTCGAGTTCACCGGTGACAAGCGGTCCCGGCGTCCCCGTCACCCAGAACGTGTGCGGCTCGACGACGAGGTGGAACCCCTTGTGCCGCAGGCGCTTCCCGATGCCACGGGCCGCTGACCCCGGAACCCTGGCCGGAGCCACGCGCGTGTCGAACGCCGCCGCGGACATCGCCGTCGTCGGCGCGGGCAGCGCGTCGAGCCATTCCCGGACGCCGATCCGGTCGGACAGCACGTGGCCGTCGGGCGACTGCTGGCGGGCGGACTCGCGGGTGCTCTCCCGGGTGAGGCCGAAGGCGTGGGTGGGACCGCCCACGACGAGGACATCGAGATCGCCGGCGATCACCGGGCTGGTGCCCACCTCCGCGACGACCGTGCCGTCGCCGAGCCCTTCCGCCACCGCCTCCGCGATGGCCCGGGTGTTGCCGAACATGGATTCGTACACGACGAGTGCATGCATCCTGCTCACCCCTTCCCCGGCATCATCCCGCCGCACGCAACGCCACGGTCAGAGGCGAACGTCCCCGAAGCCGCAATCTGCGCGGTTCGGGAGGGGACGGGCAATCCGGGCGGTCAGTCGAGGACGCGGTGGACCTTGTGCTGCGCGGCCTGGGCGACGGGGCGCACGACCATGAGGTCGATGTTCACGTGCGACGGAAGCGTCGCCACCCACGCGACGGTCTCCGCGATGTCGTCGGCGGTGAGGGGCTCCGCGACCCCCTCGTAGACGGCTGCCGCGCGTGCGGTGTCGCCACCGAACCGGGTCACGGCGAACTCGTCGGTGCGCACCATCCCCGGCGCGATCTCGGTCACGCGCACCGGCTGCCCGCACAGTTCGAGTCGCAGTGTCCCGGCGATCGCCGCGACGGCGTGCTTGGCCGCGACATAGCTGCCGCCGTTC
>CALGTB010000082.1 GCA_937902285.1 uncultured Actinomycetes bacterium
TGTCCTCGGCGTATCCCGATTGTTTCGGTCTCGTTAACGACCGATCGGTGCGCGACGGGGGTCGCTACCGGGGTCGCTTCACCTGGCGGGCACTCGTGGGCATGGGTCCCTTGGGGATCGGCATCGAGTTGGCCGCGTTGCCCAGCGCATCGAGCCGGCGGCGCATCTCGGTGATCTCGCCGCCGCGGAGGTTGCGGGGCAGCTTGCTGAGCTCGCGCTGGAGCTTGAGCAGGCGCACCTGGCCGTCGTCGTTGCCGACCTGGATCTCGTAGATCGGCACCTCGGGCAGCCACCGCGCCGTGCGCTTGCGCTCGTTGGCGAGCATGGGGACCACGCGGCTCGACGGCCCCTCGGAGACGAGCACCACGCCGGGCTTGCCGACGACCCGCGTGATCATGTCCTGGCTCTTGTTGACGGCCACGGCCGGCGTCACGGCCCAGTTGTTGCCCCGGATCGACTGGATCACCGCGGCCGCGGCCCCGGGCTGGCCGTCGATCTGCGCGTAGGCCGCCCGCATGGCCCGTCGGCTGAACCAGAACGTGGCCGCGAGGAGCCCGGCGGGCAGCCCCAGCAGGAGCGCGGTCGGCCAGTTGAGGAACCAGTAGACCGGGAGGAACACGACGAGGAAGCCGGCCGCGAAGAAGCCGAGCACCTCGACCGGGAGGGCCCTGTAGACCTTCTGGGTCATGGACCAGTTCTGGGCGAGCGACGACAGGGTGGAGCGAATGCGACCGGCCATGTCCGGAAGCCTAGATCAAGCGCCGCCCCCGAGGGTCAGGGGATGACTACGGGGCGGTCGCGACGGTGATACGCGCCCCCGCGCCGCTTCCGCGGGCGTCCAGCGCCTGCTGGTAGAGGCGTCCGGCGCGGTAGCTCGAGCGCACGAGGGGACCGCTCATGACGCCCGCGAAGCCCAGGCCGGTCGCCACGTCGGCCAGTGCCACGAACTCCTCGGGACGGACCCATCGCTCGACGGGATGGTGCCGCGGGGAGGGGCGGAGGTACTGGGTGATGGTGACCAGGTCGCAGCCCGCCCCGTGCAGGTCGGCCAGGGCCTGGTGCACCTCGTCGATCTCCTCGCCCATGCCGAGGATGAGGTTGCTCTTGGTCACGAGCCCGGCATCCCGGGCCTGGGTGATGACGTCGAGGCTCCGCTCGTAGGTGAAGGCGGGGCGGATGCGCTTGAACAGCCGAGGCACCGTCTCGAGGTTGTGGGCGAGCACGGCCGGGCCTGACGCGAACACCTCGGCCAGCAGGACGGGATTGCCGGAGAAGTCGGGGATGAGGACCTCCACCCCGGTGCCGGGGTTCAGGTCGCGGATGACGCGCACCGTCTCGGCGTAGAGCCAGGCGCCCTCGTCGGGCAGGTCGTCGCGCGCCACGCCCGTCACGGTGGCGTAGCGCAGGCCCATCGTGCGCACGGACTCCGCCACCCGCCTCGGCTCGTCGACGTCGAGGGGGAGCGGCTTGCCGGTGTCGATCTGGCAGAAGTCGCACCGGCGGGTGCACTGCTCGCCGCCGATGAGGAAGGTCGCCTCGCGGTCCTCCCAGCACTCGTAGATGTTGGGGCAGCCGGCCTCCTGGCACACCGTGTGCAGGCCCTCCCGCGCGACGAGCGAGTGGATCTTGGTGAACTCGGGTCCGGTCCGGAGGCGGGTGCGGATCCATTCAGGCTTGCGCTCGATGGGCACCTCGGCATTGCGTGCCTCGATGCGGAGCAGGCGCCGCCCGTCGGGTGCCGTGCCCGCGTAGGCGCCGTCGAGACCGCTCACGAGAGACCGCGCCCGAGCTGGGAGGCGCGGTAGGCGACCTTCCGTGCGCGCATGATCTCGCCGAGCGGACGATGCTCGATGAGTGCGGACCATGGATCGAACGCCGCACCCTCGGCCTCGGCCTGCAGTGCGACGCCGTGCTCCGAGGCCGGGTCCTGCACGGGGATCGTCAGGCGCGCGACCGTGAGGTAGGGGGTGGGCCAGTCGACCGTCGGGTCCTCGATCGGCGTGGCCGCCTCGTCCGTGAAGAACTGCAGCTGCAGGTCGTAGGAGAGCGGGCCGGCCGCGAGGCGGGCGCTCATGTCCGCGGCCCAGTCTGACGTGGCCGCCGGGGGGCCGGGGTCGACCGGCACGAGGCGCACGCGGACGGCGTACGGCCCGTTGGCGATCGGCAGGGCGGACCAGAAGGTCTCGGTGGCGAAGCCGGTGAACGGGACCCCCAGGGTGCCCGCCAGGGTCTTGAGCGTCGCGAGCCCGCCGAACGGGCCGTGGGTGCGCACGGCATGGCCGACGAGGGCCAGCCGGCCCTTCGCCGAGGCTGACACGAGGTCGACGAACTCCGTGCTCGTCGGCACGGAGAACACCGAGTGGTTGATGAGCAGGAAGTCCTGGGCGGATGTCTCGAAGCCGAGGGCGCCGGGCCCGGTCACGCCCAGCACCTTGATGGCGAAGCCGCGGATGTCGGGGACGGAGTCCTTCGCCCGGTCGGTCCCGCCGTTGGAGAGGCGGACGAGGACGTCGTGCGGTCCGGGACGGGCGAACAGGCCCTGGGCGGCCGGCTCGGGGAGGTCGGGCAGCACCTCCAGCACGGCGGTCAGGGCGAGCCGCTGGCGCCGGTGGAGGGTGCGCCCTGCGCCGTACTTCTCGCTCTTGACCCTCTGCACCTCTGCGATCTGCTGCGCCTGCCGGGCGAACCGCTCGTCCTCGTCGGCGGCGACCTTCTCGGTCCACGTCGTGCTGGCACCCGAGGTCGGCGATTCGGTCATGAGGGGAGCCTAACTCGGGGCCGTGAGCAGCAGGCGCAGGTGGCGCTCCACGACGGGGAGCACCTCCGCGACCGCGACCTCGCGGCCGGTCTCACGGGTGAGGCTGGTCACCTCGGCGTCGCGGATCCCGCAGGGGACGATGCGGTCGAACCAGCCCAGGTCGCAGTCGCAGTTCAGGGCGAAGCCATGCATGGTGACGCCCTGCGTGACGCGGATGCCGATGGCGGCCACCTTGCGATCGGGGCCGCGATCGTCGACAGGCACCCAGACCCCGCTGCGTCCGGCCACCTGCGTCGCGGCGACGCCGAACTCGGTGCAGACCTCGATGAGCATCCGCTCGATGCGGCGCACGTGGGCGACCACGTCGAGGGGGGCGGGAAGGCGAACGATGGGGTAGCCGACGAGCTGGCCGGGGCCGTGCCAGGTGATCTTGCCGCCGCGGTCGACGTCGATCACGGGCGTGCCGTCGAACGGCCGCTCGAGCGGCTCGGTGCGACGGCCGGCCGTGTAGACCGATGCGTGCTCCAGGAGCAGCACGGTGTCCGTACGCGTGCCGTCGACGACGCCGGCGTGCACGGTGCGCTGGAGGTCCCACGCGGACTGGTAGTCGACGGCGTCCGACCCGAAGCCCAGCCGCTCTATGGCGAGGCCTGCCGCCAGGTCGATGGTCACGTCGTCAGCCTAGGCCTCGACGGCGCGTCGGCGTGAGCCCCAGTTCGCGCACGACGGCGTCAGCGGCACGGCGGCCGCTCACCATGGCCCCCTGGATCGACGAGGTGTCCCGGTGGTCGCCGGCGACGAAGAGCCCGTCGCCCAGGGCAACGGGCTTGCGCACCATGAGGGGCGGCGGCATCGACGGCAGCGCGTAGGGGATCGGGTACGTGGCGACGTGCTCCCACCGGCTCGTGCCGACGCCGTAGAGGTGCGCCAGGCGGGCGCGCACCAGGACCTCCCGCTCGGCGTCCTCGTGCACGCCGAGGGCCGAGGCCGACACGAGGGTGCGTCCGCCCGAGGCGTAGGTCGGTGCCGCGTGGGTGAGGACGACGGTGCTCAGGACGGGACCCTCCGCGTCGACCGTCAGCACCGGCTGTCCCTCGGCCAGTCGCCCGGGGTCGCCGTCGGCCAGGAAGTACCACGTCGTGACGGAGCGGCCGTCGGCGATATCCAGGCCCGGCAGGAGCGACGCGGCCGCCGGCGGATCCGTGGCGATGACGACCGCCCGCGCCGCGAGCTCGGTGCTCGCGGTGCGCACCGTGCCGCTGCCGGCTGACACGACGCGCTCCCCGAGCCGCACGGTCCCGGGAGGCAGGCTGCGGTGCAGCTGATCGGGGATGGCCTGCATCCCGCCGGCCGGCACGCACGGCGTCCCGCGAACGAAGCTCGTGAGCACCAGGTCGAGGAAGCGCCGGGATGTGTCGAGCCGGTCCTCGAGGAACACCCCCGCCAGGAAGGGCCGCAGCACGGTCTCGAGCAGCGCGTCGTCGACGCCGGCGGATCGCAGGGCGACCTCCGTGGAGAAGTCGGTCGTCGACTCGAGGTCGCGCGCCGGCGTCCGTGACGCGCGCCACGCGTACGCGGCGAAGCGCAGCTTGGCGGGCAGCGAGCCCGAGCGGGCGGTCAGGGCGTCGGGTGCCCAGCGGGGACGCCGGCGCGGATCGCCGAGGCGGACGGGGCCGGTCTCGGTGAGTGCCACGACGCCGGGCACGAACGCGCGCAGGTCGAGCGCCGCGTGATCGAGGACCCGGGCCGCCTCCGGGTAGGCCGGGTTGTAGAGCTGGAAGCCCCGGTCGAGGAGGAGGCCATCGACATGGTCGGTGCGGACCCGGCCGCCGACCGCGTCCGACGCCTCGAGCACCGCCACGTCGAGTCCGTGGAGGCACAGCTGGCGCGCGGCGGCGAGCCCGGAGAGCCCGGCGCCGACCACGACGACGTCATGGGTCGTGCGCATGGCCTACGGGGACTCGATGGCGGTGCGGATGGCCGCCTCGATGGTCGGGTCCTGGAAGCGGAAGCCCGCGGACTCGAGGACGGCCGGCACGACGCGGGCGCTGCCGAGCACCTCGCTGGAGAACTCCCCGAGGACGGTCTTCAGCGCGAACGCGGGCACGGGCAGGATCGTCGGGCGGCCCAGCACGGTCCCCATGGCCCGGGTGATCTCGGCGTTGGTGACCGGATCGGGTCCCGTGAGGTTGACCGGCCCGCTGAGGTGCGGCTGCTCGAGGAGGAACTGCAGGGCGCACACCTCGTCGCGCAGGGAGATCCACGACCAGTACTGGCGACCCGACCCGAGCCGGCCCCCGACGCCCATCTTGAACAGCGGGAACATGCGGGCCCACGCGCCGCCCGAGCCGGACACGACCAGGCCGGTGCGCGGATGCACCACGCGGATACCCGCCGAGGCTGCCGGCTGCGCGGCCGCCTCCCACGCGCGCACGACGTCGGCCAGGAACCCCTGCCCCGCAGGCGCGCTCTCGTCGACGATGCGGTCGCCCGTGTCGCCGTACCAGCCGATGGCCGACGCGGACACGAGGACCTGGGGCCGTGGGTCGAGCGCCGCCATGGCGCGAGCGATCGTGTGCGTCCCGTCGATGCGGCTGTCGAGGATCTCCCGCTTGTAGTCGTCGGTCCAGCGATGGTCCCCGACCCCGGCACCGGCGAGGTGGACGACGCCGTCGACCCCGGCGAGGGCATCGAGGTCGACCGTGCCGGCCTTCGGGTCCCACTGCACCTCGTCGGCGGCGCTCGCCGTGCGGCGCACGAGGCGGACGACCTCGTGACCGACCGATCGAAGATGGGGGACCAGGGCCGTTCCGATCAGTCCGGATGCACCGGTGACAGCGACTCTCATGCCCCCAGCCTCTCGCGTCGCCCGTCGTGGCGCATCATGGGGCCGTGGCCGTCGTCGTACGCGCAGCGCGCCTGCTGGCCGTCCTCGGGGCCGTGGCAGTCGCCGTGAGCCTCGTTCCGACCGCCGTGGCCCAGCCCGTCGGCGAGCAGTCCGCCACGCGCAAGCCCCCTGTGCGTCCGCTTGTCGCCCCCTATGTCGACATGGGGCTGTGGCCGACCGCGAACCTCAGCGCCATGTCTGCCGCCACGGGCGTGCGGACCTTCACTGCGGCCTTCGTCACGACCGAGACCGGCACCGTCTGCTCGCCTGCCTGGGGCGGGTACGCGGCGTATGCGGTCGGGGGCCCCGGGGACTTCAGCGACATCATCGCCCCCTTCCAGGCCACGGGCGGTCGCGTCATCGTGTCGTTCGGCGGCGCGTTCGGACCCGAGATCGCCGACACCTGCACCTCTGACACGGAGCTCCGCGCCGCCTACCAGCGGGTCATCGATCGCTACCGGGTCAACCGCCTCGACTTCGACATCGAGGGCACGTCCATCGCCAACGTGGCGGCGAACCAGCGCAGGGCACGCGTGCTGGCCCAGGTGCAGCGCCAGAACGCCAGGGCCGGTCGACCCGTGGCGGTGACACTGACGCTGCCGGTGATGCCGGACGGCCTCACGGCGGACGGACTGAGGATCGTCCGTGAGTTCGCGGCCGCCGGGGTGGCGATCGCCGCGGTGAACGTGATGGCCATGGACTACGGCGACGAGTACGTGGCCATGGGCGCGCACGCGATCTCGGCGGCCCGTGCGACGGCGGCCCAGCTGAAGACGATCCCCGCGTTCCGCCGGCTGTCGACCGCACAGCGGATGGCGCTCGTGGGCATCACGCCGATGATCGGCCAGAACGACATCGCATCCGAGGTGTTCACGATCGCCGATGCGTCCGCGGTCGCGGCGTTCGCGAAGGCGAACGGGATCGGGATGCTCGCCTGGTGGGAGATGACCCGTGACAAGCCCTGCACCGTCGTCGGTGAGGGACTGTCGACGTGCTCGGGGGTCGCCGCGCCGCAGTGGGCCTTCGCGAAGGCCTTCCGCGCCGGGCTGCGGTAGTCCGTAGGGCTAGAGGCCGAGCTCGGCCTCGAACGCGGCCTCCTCGAGGCGGGTCTTCATGCTGCCGAGGAAGCGCGCCGCGTCGGCGCCGTCGACCAGTCGGTGGTCGTACGACAGCGCGAGGAAGACCATCGACCTGATGGCGATGACGTCCTGACCGGTCGAGTCGCTCACGACCACCGGTCGCTTGACGACGGCGCCGGTTCCGAGGATGGCGACCTGCGGCTGGTTGATGATGGGCGTGTCGAACAGCGCGCCGCGGCTCCCCGTGTTGGTGACGGTGAACGTGCCGCCGCTGAGGTCATCCGGGGACAGCTTGTTGGTGCGCGTGCGCTCAGCCAGGTCGGCGATCCGCCGTGCGAGCCCGGCGATGTTGAGGTCGCCGGCATCGCGCACGACGGGGACGAGGAGTCCGCGGTCGCTGTCGACGGCGATTCCGAGGTGCTCGGACTCGTGGTAGGTGATCGTGCCCTCGGCCATGTCGATCGACGCATTGACCTGCGGGTACTGCTTGAGGGCCTCGACGGCCGCCTTGCAGAAGAACGGCAGGAACGACAGCTTGACGCCCTCGCGCGCCTCGAACTCGCGCTTGACGGACGTGCGCAGGCTGGCGATGCGCGACACGTCGACCTCGACGACGCTCGTGAGCTGCGCTGACACGTGGAGCGACTCCACCATGCGCTCGGCGATGACCTTGCGCAGTCGGCTCATCTTCTCGGTGCGGCCGCGAAGCGGGCTGGCGGCCGGGGCGGCCGCGGGAGTCGCGGGTGCCGACGCG
>CALGTB010000083.1 GCA_937902285.1 uncultured Actinomycetes bacterium
CAGGTAATCTTTTCCGTCGAGCGTGATGACTTCAACGAGGTCGTCGACAGCGGACTTGTTGAGCCGCCCGCCCTCCAACCGTGGGTCGACGAACGTGCCCAGGCCGACCGCGGATATGTGACCGGGCCGGCCGGCGGCGATGTCGCGCAGCAGGTGACCCAGTGTTCCTTGCGGCAGGCAGTACGCCTGGATCTGCTCGTCGAGTGCGAGCTCTTGCATGCGCTGTGTCCAGCCCCAGTGACCGCCGATGACGCGGCGGACCATGCCGGGGTGGGAGAAGCGGTCGATTCCGCCGCCTTCGTTGTCGCCCATGCCAGAGATATGCAGGAGTGTCAGATCGCGCGGGTGGCCCTCGGTGAGGTAGCGCTTCTCGAGAGCGGCGAGGATTGCGCCAGGCTCGTTGACTCCCCCGCCTGAGCCGTCGACCAGCACGGTTGCTTCGTCGGGGACCATCGCTGCGGCCGTCGCCGCGTCGCAGATCTTCATCGTGTCAGGTCGCAATTCGGGACGGTTGGGACCGGTTGTCGGTCGACGGTGAGAAGGCGAAGGTGCCTGCCCGCTTTCCGGTGCGAATGTTGATCGACTTCAGCTCGGTAAACTCTTCGAACCCGGCCAGGCCCATCTCGCGACCGGTGCCGCTGGCTTTGTAGCCGCCGAATGGCATCTGTGGTGGTGCGTCGATCGTCGTGTTGACGTACACACTGCCGCATTTGAGTGCCTTCGCAGTCAGGAGGACCTTGTCGATGTCCTTGGACCAGATGCTGTTCGACAGCCCGAAATCCACGCCGTTCGCCAGTTCGACGGCCTCGTCTGCATCGGTGAACCGTGACACCGTCAGCACGGGGCCGAAGATCTCGGTACTGAACGCGTCCATCGCAGGGGTCACCTGGTCCAGGATCGTGGGACTCATGAACTGACCGGCGGCAAGGTCTCCCTCAGTCATGCGGGATCCGCCGGCGACCAGTCGCGCGCCCTGCGCCGTGCTGGCGTCGACATGCCGAAGTACGGACGTGAGGTGTGCGTCGTGGATGAGAGCACCGACATCGGTGGCTCGGTTCAGCGGGTCGCCGACCCTCAGCTGTGCAGTACGCCTCGCGACCTCGTGGATGAACTCGTCGGCGATGCTGGCCTGGACGAGCAGGCGCGATTGGGCCACGCAGCACTCGCCGTTGTTGAAGAACCCACCGAACAGCACGCCTTCGACGGCGTCCTCGAGGTCGGCGTCGGCGAACACGATGTTGGCGGCCTTGCCACCGAGTTCTAGCGAGAGCTTCTTCAAGTTGCCCTTGGCAGCGTCGATGACACGGCGCCCGGTGACGGTGGAGCCGGTGAACGAAACGACGTCGACGTCGTTGTGCTCGGTGAGCACCTGCCCTGTCGACCCGTCGCCGAGGACGAGGTTGATGGCGCCGTCGGGCATGCCAGCTTCTTGGTAGAACCGGACAATGTCGACGGAACTGCTGCTGGTGAACTCGGAGGGCTTGATCACCACGGTACAGCCAGCTGCCAACGCGAACGGTAGTTTCTGGCACAGGATGAGCGCCGGAAAGTTCCACGGAGTGATGAGTCCGACGACCCCCGCGGGCTCGCGCAGGACCAGTCCGGTGAAGTCCGGTCCGTTGCTCGTGTACGTAGCTCCGTGCATCTGTGTTGCGAGACCCGCGGCGTACCGGGTCAACGTGGCGGCACCAGCGATGTCGCCATCCGTCAAACGGAGCGGCTTGCCGCCTTCCTCGGCGTCTAGCAGAGCAAGCTGCTCGGCGTGCTCATCCATAAGGTCAGCAACCCTGTTGAGGATCGCTGCGCGCTCGAACCCCGTCATTCGCGGCCACGCACCCGTGTCGAACTCCCGCCGCGCAGCGGCAACGGCTTGGTTGACCTCAACTGCTGATGCCCGCGGAACTTCTGCGACGACTCGTCCGCTACCCGGGGCGAGCCGGGCGAAGGTACCTTCTGTACCAGGTGTCCACTGCCCGTCGATGAAATGGTTGAGCCTGCGATGCAGCAGGCCGGTCAGCATCGCGGTAGCCGAGTCGGTCGTCATCTGCGAGTCCTTTCGAGTGTGGTTCTGGTCGCCGGGTATCGTCAGCAAGTGCGGTCAAGCCTTGCCGTGCGCCTGCCGTGAGCGACGGGTCAGCGAGTCGACTGCAACAGCGATGAACAAGACGGCGCCGGTGATCATGAATCGCACGGATGCGTCCAGGCTCAACAGGGTCAGTCCGCTGGCGATGCCGGCGATGACGATGATGCCGAGTAGTGCGGAGTAAGCGCTGCCGCGGCCGCCGAACAGGCTGGTTCCGCCGATGACCGCGGCGGCGATCGCGTTGAGGTTGGTGTCCCCGACCCCGCTGGAGATGCTGGCGGTCGCGAGCCTGCCGGCGACCATGAGCCCTCCGACGGCGGCGAGTACCGAGCACAGCATAAACACCGAGATGTAGACACGATTCACGTTGATACCGGAACGTCGCGCGGCCTCCGCGTTGCCGCCGACGGCGAACACTGATCGACCCCAGCGGGTGCGCGTGAGCATGATGTTCATAATCACCACGAGGACGACGAACCACACGAACGGTGCACTAATACCGCGGTCCTTGTTCAGGTACCAGGTCGCGAACTCCAAGACGACGAGCGCCGCGGCAGTCTTCAAGCCGATAGACAGCACCGATGCCGAGGACAAGTCGTGTTTGATGCGGCGCTGACGGCGCCGTACCTGGGAGAACAAATACGCCCCGGCGACCACACCTGCGAGGACGTAGGCGGCGGTGCGTGGGATGTACGAGTTCTGCATGAACTCCACGATGGGCGAGGTGAACGGGATGTTGATCGAGCCGTTCGGGCCGAGGATCTTCAGTTGCAGCCCTAGCAGGATCAGCAGCCCAGCAAGGGTGATAACAAACGACGGCATGCGAATGTAATTGAAACTCGCGCCATATATAAGGCCGACGACCGCGCCCACGGCGATCGCTATCAGGACCGTCAACCACAGCGGGTATCCGGCCTGTGTGAGACCGACGCCGAGGATGGCGGAGGCCACCCCGCTCATCGACCCGACCGACAGGTCGATCTGCGCGACGAGCAAGACGACGACGATACCTAGGGCAATGACCCCGAGCGCGGCGCATTCGGTCAGCAGGTTGGACAGGTTCGCCGGTGACAGGAAGAACTGGTTGAGTATCTGGAAGACGACGAAGATGACGACAGTGCCCGCGATGACGGGAATTGCTCCGAGGTCGCCGCTGCGAACGCGGGACACGGTTGAGCCGAGCGCGCCGCGGAGTCCATCCGTGGCGTTGATGATTCGCTCGTCCTGCTGATCCAGTCGAGTTTTGGTCGGCGGGGCGGAAGCGCTCATACGGAGATCCCCTCAAGGTCGACGCCGGTCGCGGCGGCCTCAACGGTGACCGCGCCGGTAATCGCGGCGACGATGTCGGCGTGCGTAGTGGTGGCCATGTGGAAGTCACCGTTGTTCCTGCCCAGCCGTATGACGACCGCGCGGTCCGCAACCGACATAACGTCGGCCATGTTGTGGGTGATGAGGACAACCCCGTGGCCGCGGGAGCGAAGCCGGTCGATCATGTTGAGCACCTCCTGGGTCTGTTGGACTCCGAGTGCGGCGGTGGGCTCATCGAGCATGACGATGGCGGGCTCACCGATGAGTGCGCGCGCGATCGCGACTGTCTGACGCTGCCCCCCTGACAAGCTGGCAATGGGAATGCGCACGGATGGGATCTTGGCTGAGAGTTGTCGTAGTAACCCCCACGCTTCCTCCTCCATCTGTTCCTCCGATAGGAAGAATCCGCCAGTTTCCCTTCCCAGAAACAGATTCCCGACGACGTCGAGGTTGTCGCACAGCGCGAGGTCTTGGAAGATCGTGGCGATGCCCAATGCCTTTGCGTCGGCCGGTGTCGAGATGTTCGCGATCGCGCCCTTGAAGGTGATGGTTCCCGCGTCGGCGGGGTGCACGCCGGCGAGGACCTTGACTAGGGTCGACTTGCCCGCTCCGTTATCGCCTAACAGGGCGACGACCTCTCCGCCGTAGACATCGAGGTCGACACCGCTGAGCGCTCGGACCGCGCCGAAGGTCTTGTTGATTCCGCGTAGTGAGAGAAGCGGACTTGCCGAGCGGCCCGTCGTCGTCGGACTGGTGTCGTCGTCAGTCATAGGTGTCCTCACTGCTGTCGGAAGTATTCGCGGTGCCGTCGACTGGGGAGCCTCCACCAGCCGACGACACCGCCGATTGTGTTACTTGATGCCGTACTTCGCGCATGCATCTGCGAAGTCGGGCGTGCAGATCTCCGCTGCGGTGTAGAAGCCATCGGCGATGACCGTGCTCTGGATCGTGTCTGCTGTAACCGCGGTCGGCGGGTTCAGTGACGCGGGGTGACCGTCGACCGTCGAAGTCGAGTCCGGGGTCTTGCCGGACGCAAGGTCGAACGCTGCCGTCGCGGCGGCCTCAGCCTCTGACTTAAAGGCGTTGTACGTCGTCATGTACATGTCTCCGACGAGCACGGACTGCAGTCCGGCCAGTGAAGCATCCAGTCCAGTCATCGGGGGCACCGGAAGTCCGGCCGCCTTGAATGCGGCGATGGCGCCACCGGCGTTTCCGTCATTCGCGGAGTACACGCCCTTGATGTCCTGGCCGTACTTGGTTATCTGACCGCTGACCCACTTCTGTGCTTCGGCCGGGTCCCACGTGTCAGTCGAGGCAAGGATCTTGTAGCCGCTACCTTCGATGACACTCAGCGCGCCCTTCTTGATGTTGCCCGCGTTGTTGTCGGTGACAGCGCCGTTCATCATGATGATGCCGGCTCCCTCGGGAACCCCGTCCGCCGTGAGCTTGTCGACCAGCGCCTGGCCCTGGAGCTTGCCGACCTCCTCGTAGTCGTTGGAGATGACGAAGGCAAGATCCGGGCTTGAGATGAGACGGTCGTATGCCACCACAGGCACGCCCTTTTCGGTAGCCGCTGCCACGATGCTCGCGGCGGCCTTTCCGTCGAGGGGATCGACCACGAGAACGTTGACGCCCTGCGTTAGCATCGAGTTCGCTTGCTGCTGCTGCGCGGCGACATCAGAGTTCGCGTTGGCGTACAGCAGTTCGCAGCTGGGGCACAATTCCTTGAGCTTGGCCTCGAAGTACGGCTTGTCCTTCGACTCGTAGCGAGCAACGGCCGTTTCGGGAAGAAGCAGGCCGATCTTGTAGGCGGCGTCAACCGCGGGTGCTGCCGAAGACTCGACCACAGTGGCCGCCGATGACTCGGCGGCCGGCGCCGTCGAGGATTCCGACGTTGCGGAGTTCGAGCTGCACGCTGTGAGAAGCAACAGGCCTCCCGCGGCGATCGCTGCGAATGCAGTGATGGGCTTTGCCATTGATGTCCCTTTCCTACGTCTACGAAAACTCGCCGGGATCGGCGCCGTCCGCGACTGTAGGGGTGTACGTTTGCACTGACCTACCGACGTTTGCGGCTACCAAACGTTCTGCGCCCGTCGTTACCGAATCGAAATGAACGGGCGGATCCGGCGCTCGTTCAGGTGAGGGAGGCTCGATGAACTCCGAGAACACCATCGCGCGTCCGCCTCGCCGTGTCCGGGCCGTCGAGCACGCGATCGACGTCATCGACACCATCACCGGCCTCAACGGTCAGGCAGGTGTCAGCGAGATTGCACGGCAGACAGGACTGAGCAAGGCAACGGTCCATCATCTTTTGGCGACGCTCGAAGAGCGGCGATTTGTGACGCAAGACCCGGTCAGTTTGGAATACCGCCTCGGGTGGGCGCTGTATGAACTGGGAAGTTCCGTCGTGCATGGCTTACGGCTGGAAAGGGCAGCGGCGCCGCATCTCGCGGCGCTCGCCGCGCATACGGGCGAGTCCGTATTGTTGAGCATTCTCAACGAAGACGAATTGCTTTACGTTGCGTCGGCCGATGCCCCTCAAACACTACGTATGGCAGCGACCTCCGGCCGACGCTCGTCTCTGCACGCCAGCGCATCAGGCAAAGTGCTACTCGCGTACTGCGAGGACGCATCACTGGTCAAGCGCCTGACGTCAACAGCTCTGCCGCGATGGACACCCACGACGATCACTGAGCCGAGTCGAATCAAGAAGGAACTCAAGGATGTTACGGATCGCGGCTACGCGACCTGCTGGGAGGAGCGTGAGGTCGGCCTGTGCTCTGTAGCAATACCGATTCGAGACTACACGTCCAAAGTGGTTGCGTCGCTCGCCCTCGCCGGGCCGCAGGGGCGGTTAAACTCAAAGACAGTCGCCGCACACCTCCGGCCGTTGCAGTCGACCGGCCACCGCATACAAGTGGACCTCGGAGTTCGGCCCGATTGACTCAAAGCGCGCAGCACGAGTGCTACTTGTTGCTGAATGAATGACGACCGCGGACGTCCGTGCTCGAAGCCGAGAGATCGCGGACCAGGTAAACGCTGGTGGCTGGTCTCTAACCGCCGGTAGCACATCCTTCTCTGGCGCGATTCCCAAGGCCGATGGTCGTGCAGCCAGCCCGGCTCTCATCGCAACACCCCCTCAGCAAGAAGGACTCACGCATGTCGTGCGACCATGGTGGGCGCGGCCAAGACCGGAGCATCATGAGCAGAACAAGGTCCTGTCGCAGGAGCGCCTTATCCCCGCCGGGAGGCTTCGGGGTCCGCCGTCTGTTGGCGGAAACCAACGCCATCCGCTTGATCAGCGAGACGGCCTACGCGCTGTCGCGCGTAGCGGAACCACGTTGTCGGACGACGCGAGCTCACTCAGTGCGGCGGCAACCGCGCGGCCGTGCTCTGCTGTGGAGTGTAGGTAGACACGACTGGCTGATGTCGTGCTGTGACCCATGCGGTGCATCAGTTCCGCTTCAGTGGCACCCGCGATGGCCGCGAGAGTCTGGCCCGTGTGTCGGAGGTCGTGAAAGCGCAGATCCTCACGGCCTACCTTCTTGCGCGCCCGAGCCCACATCGGGGTGATGTTGGAGTTCTCTAGCGGCTTGCCGCCAGACGTAGTGAAAACAAGGTCGTCCTCAGAGGGTCCTGTGAACTCGGCGAGATGAACCGCAAGGCCCGGGGCGAGATGCGGAGGAAGACTGACCGTGCGATTACCGGCCTTCGACTTCGGCGAGTCCCAGTCGAGCACCTTCCCGACGCGGTAGACGCGCTCGACAATGCGAACGGTCTGCCGATCCAAGTCCAGATCGCGTCTTCGCAACGCAGCAAGTTCGCCCATACGTGCGCCGGTCCACGCTGCCATCAAGACGAGGGCGCGGTAACGATCAGGCATGGCCGCTGCCAGGGCGCTGATCTCGGCCGGTGTCGCCGTGGGACGCTCAGCAGCGATGACGCTTCCGGCACCCTTGATGTGGCAGGGGCTTCGTGTGAAGATGCCATCGCCGGTCGCGGTGTTCATGACGGCCCTAAGCAGACGGTAGGCCTGGGCCGCAGTGGTCGAGCCATCCGCCTTCGTGGCCACGCTCGTACGACGCTCACTTCGAGCAGCGGCGGCCTCGGCGAGCGACTTTCGAAGACCGGCGTACCAGCGACGGACATCGTCCGGGTCGACATCCGACATCGCCTGTCGGCCCAAATCGGTTGGCGAGATGTGAAGGCGGTTAAGTCCTTCGTACAGGCCCCTCGTGGAGGCTTTCAGTCCGGTGTGCTGATCGATCCACCTTGCTACGTACTGCCCCACAGTCTCGTTCGACTGCACGGGCGCCCGCCAGGTCGCCCGGGTGATGTCCGCCTGGATGGTCGCGAGAAAGGCCTTGGCGTCGGCCCGAGTGACGTAGGTGACCGGCGCCGCGTGTCGCACACCGTCGGATCCCCAGTAGCGAACTTGAAACCGCCCGCTCGGCAACTTTCTGATGGCCCCGAAGCCGCGCGTGCCGCTTTCCTTGGACATAACGCTCACCTTTCTCGAACGCCGCTTATGACTGCCGAGTCGTTCTCCTCGCTCCAGTTGTCGGGGCACGTAGGGGGCACGACGTGCCTAGGGTAGCGTGAAGGCGTTGCTAATAGACAACTATTGGCTCAGTGAATACTGCTTCCCAAGCTGACAGTGCGGGTTCGATTCCCGTCACCCGCTCCACTGATGGGCGTGCCACGCGGGACTTGCTCTGCGCTTCCAGACCTAGGACGAGTGAGGTCCATGGCGCTGCCGTAGGCGACGTGCCCCGGTCGGGTGTTCCGGGCCGCGGTCGGTGGTGCCGCAGCCCGGAACAGTGCCCGGGTCAGGCCTTGGCGTAGTACTCGTCGGCCTTCTCGTTGAACAGGGCCCACAGGACGAACACGGCGATGGCGATCTGGAGCAGGCTGGAGAACAGCCATGCGCCGTTGTGGTTGAAGAACATGTGGAAGGTGGCGCCGATGACGAGGAGGATCTGGACGGCGGCAACGAGGCCCCGGGCGACGCGGGAACCGGCGAGCAGGGCGAGGGTGACGAGGCCGACGATGGCGCCCATGACAAGGGCGATGATGCCGGAGGTGATCAACTCGCCGGACGTCAGGTTGGTCTCGTCCATGATCCGCTGCTGGGAGTTGAAGGCGATGAGCGTGATGCCTGCGACGAGGTTGAGGGCGGCCTGGATGAGCATGATGACGCCAATGAACGTGATGACGCCTGGGCGCTTAGCCACGATTTCTCCTGTGTTGGTACGGGAATGGACGCCGAGAGGCTAAGGGATGCGGCGCATGGGCGCCCGCTGAGAAGGGGTGGCGCGCAGGATGTATCCGTTTCACGCCGAGCCGCGGATTCACGAGGGGATTCGTGCGGGCCGTCGCAGCAGCGAGCGGCTCCTACTGGGGCATCAAGGCGACGAGCCGCGCCCGCTGCTCGGGTGTCAGGCGCATCATGCCGTCAAGGAAACCGCCCACGTCGGCCACGACGTCTGGTCTCACCCCACGCAGCTTCGCCGTCTCGACCTGCGCCTGGCCCTCGTAGCCCAGGCCGGCCAGGGCAAGGACTCGCATGAGCGACCCCCACCCGAAGGCGTCGTCCGACGGCAGCAGGCTCGCCTCCGCGAGGGCACGCCCGTAGTCCCCATCCACGAGATGGCCCATCGCCAGCCACGCATGGGTCAGGGCCGACATTCCTGGATTCAGCTGGTGCGCCTCGCGGATGAGCTGCGGGCCTCGATCCCAGTCGCCGCTCGCGCTGAGCGCGATGCCGGCAGCGATCAGGTAGAAGGGCTGGTACGGCGCGAGACGCACGGCGGTCTCGATGTGATCGATGGCCAGTTGCGTGTGCCCCCGCACGAGGCTCGGCCAGCTGAGCACCAGGTGCGCGTGGGCGTTGTCGCCGTCCAGGGCGAGCGCCTCGCGCGCGAACGCCTCGGCCCGGTCGAGTTCAGCGTCCGTGTCGGAGTCCCCGTAGACGCTCGAGGCGTTGGCCAGGGCACCCCGCATGGCCAGCAGTGGTGCCGTGCGGATCCCGGCGTCGAGGGCGGCCTCGACCAGGGCGATCGCCTCCGTCAGCGACTCCTTCGTCTCGCGCAGCAGGTGCGCGTAGAAAGCCAGCCGAGCGGCGAGCTCGGGCTCCAGTCCACTGGAACCACTGCGATCCAGCTCTTGAAGAATCACCACTCCCGACGGATCACCGATTCGCGAGGCGACCTGGCGTGACCACTGCTCCTCGGCCTCGAAGCGGGCCAGATCCCCGACGGGATAGACCTCCTCGGTCGACCACAGCACTTCCATGGACTCAGCCTCGACGAGCCGCACCGTCAGTGACAGGCGGTCGTCGCGAACAGTCACGTGCCCCGTCAGGATCGTGGACACAGCAGCGGCAGACGCCGACTTCTGGGCACCGGGCTCAGAGTCGATCGGCCCGACCACTCTGATGTGCGTGTGCGCGGCCAGATTGTGGACGAGCGACTCAGTCATCGATCGGGCGACGAGCTCTGCCGGGTGATCTCCTGAAGAAGCCAGGAGCACGACGACGACACCCGGCAGGCGAGATGACACGGGCTCATGCAGTTCGCGGTGCTCGAAGACGGGGGTGTATGAGCCACGCGGGAGCGTGATGCGGATGGCGTCGTCGGCGCCCGCGCCCGCGTAGTAGTCCGCAAGGCCCTGACGCACCCGCGTGGCCTGGACCCGAACTGCTGCATCGGCCTTGCCGTCGAAGTGGGCATCGCGCTGCATCGCCCCGCGGCCGACGGTCCGTTCGGACAGGCGGTCACCGCGCCCGGCCAGGGTCTCGGCCACGACATACGCCAGGAACTCGCTCGAGCGGGACGACCGCGTGAACGTCGGGCTGCCGAGCACACGACCGAGGCCGTCGACCACCTCGGAGGGGGCAGGCGGGCGGGCATCTACGACCGACGTCGAGCGCTGCATCGGCCCTCCCTCGTCCCACGGCCCGTGCGCTCCAGCCTAGACGCGCCGCACTCGGCCGGATCCTGAGGTCGGAACGGGCGACATGGCCCTGTGCGAGCGGCGTCCCGACGCTCGTCGTGAAACCGTTACGCCGTGCCCGCGTGCGCCGCGGTCCACACGGTCCGACCCGGCAGGAGCACCTGCGGATCGCCGGCAGCGTTCCTACCCCGGCGGCGCCTCGAGGACCGCGATCGTGATCCCGCCCCCGGCCGTCGGCCGCATCGCCTGCACGGCCAGGCCGGCCTCCGTCACCAGCGGGAGCAGGCCTCCTGAGCGCACGTAGGCCAGCGAGTGCGAGGCGTGCTCGCGACCCGCAGCCAGTTCGGCGACGGCGCTGACTCCCCGGGTGATCCAGCCCCGTGGGAAGCGCAGGCCGGACGTGCCGAAGTCGGTCACCAGGACTCGGCCACCAGGGGCCAGCGCCCGCGCGGCCTCGCGCAGGATCCCGACGGCCTCGTCGTGGGCCACCGAGTGGAGCACGAGCGAGACGAGCACCAGGTCCGCGCAGCCGTCGTCGACGGGGAGTCCCGCGCCTTCGATCAGGCGCAGGTCGGCCTGCGGCCCGAGCCGTGTGCGAGCCCGCTCGAGCATGCCCGGCGAGGGATCCACTCCGATGACGCGGCAGCCGGCGTCGCGGTACTCGGCCAGTGCGGTGCCCGTCCCGCAGCCGACGTCGAGCACCACCCACTCCGACTGCGGTGGGCAGAACCGGCGGGCCGCCGCCCGCAGCGGTGCGTTCATCGGCTCCACGACGAGGTCGTAGAACCTCGCGGTCAGGCCGTACGCATCCGCTGCCATCGTCGTCCCCGCCCCTCGGCCCGTCAGTCGAGCAGTTCGCCGAGGTCGTCGGGAGCGTCCGCAGCGCACTCCTGGAGCGCCGCGAGCGGCACGTGCTCCAGCGCCGCCTCGTTGGTGGCGCGGACCAGCACCGGCGCCCCGACACCCGCCTCGTAGGACTGCAGCCAACGGCCGGCGCACACCGCCCAGTGGTCGCCCGGCTGGAGCCCAGGGAATCCGTAATGCGGCATCGGGGTCGACAGGTCGTTGCCGATCTCGCGCTGGTGGGCGAGGAACTCCGCCGTCACCACGGCGCACACCGTGTGCGACCCGTGGTCGGCCGGACTCGTGGTGGTGAAGCCGTCGCGGAAGAAGCCGGTCATCGGCTCCGTCCCGCACACCTGGAGCTCCTCGCCGAGCACGTTGCGCTGACCGGTGTCATCCATGCGCCCACTCTACGAACCGCGGG
>CALGTB010000084.1 GCA_937902285.1 uncultured Actinomycetes bacterium
GGGGCGGGCAGAGCCGTATCCGGGGCCGTGCGGCGCGTGGGAGCATCAGGGCATGGTGTCCATCGACGGCATCCGGGCCACGGCGCTGGCACTGCCCGGCACGTACGAGCAGGCGTCGTACGAGGGCCGACCCTCATGGCGCACGAAGCCACGGATCTTCGCCACCATCAACGTGGAGGAGGCCTCGCTCGTCGTCTGGGTCGACTCCGAGGACGAGAAGCGCGCACTGCTGCAGGCCGATCCCGACGTCTTCGCCACCACGCCGCACTACGACGGCTACAGCATCATCCTGGCCCGGCTGTCGGCCGTGACCGAGGCGACGGCCGCCGAGCTCGTGACGGACTCGTGGCGCCTCCGGGCGCCGCGATCTCTGGTGCGGCAGTGGGAGTCGGAGCGGGCCTGAGCCCGGGGCCGGCGCCTAGACTCCGGGGCCTCGCACTCAACCATCCTCCGGAGGCGCCGTGCTCGCCCTGATCGTGCGCTTCCAGGTGCGTCCTGACCGGATCGACGAGTTCGACGCCCTGGTCCGGGTGACGCTGGCCGGCATCGCCGCGCACGAGCCCGGGACCCTGACCTACCTCCCCACGCGAGTCGAGGGCGACGACGCCGCGCGCATCTTCGTGGAGGTCTATGCGGACGAGGCGGCCTTCGCGGCCCATGAGGAGCAGCCGCATGTCCGGCACTTCCTCAGGGAGCGAGCACCCATGCTGGAGTCCGTTCGCGTGGAGCGACTACACGACCTCGACGACCCGGTCACTCGCGCGGAGGAGCCGGGCGTCCGGGCCTGAAGAAGACGACGAGCCCGGCGACGAAGCACCCGGCTCCGATCACGGTCCACAGCGCGGCGCCCGTCATGAAGCTGCCGCCGATGACCCCGATGCCCTGCAGGAACCAGATGGCCCCCATCACGATGAGGACGACGGCGATCGCGGTGCGCACGGGGTTGCGGCTGGCCATGCCTCACTCTCCCACGTCAGGGCGGCGCCGCTCGTCGGGCGGAACGCGCACGGTGAGCACGGCCACCCCGGCGGCGAGCGCCACCGCGCCCGCTACGACCGCCCACGCCTGGCCGGTGGCCACGCTGCCCCCCAGGATCCCCAGCCCCAGCAGGCCCCACGTCCCGCCGATGAGCACGAGCACCAGCCCGAGGGCCCGGCGCAGGGGGGACAGTCGCATCATGGCCGTGACGCTACCGCGGCTACGGTGACCGGGTGACTCGGGAACCCGCGCCGGCCGACTACCCGGGCTGCCCGTCGACGGTCACTGACGCGATCGCGAGCGGACGAGCGCTGCAGCCCGTGCGGTGGGGCCTGTGGGGCGTGGCCGGGGGACTCGCGGCGGCGTTCGTCGTCGGCCTCGTGGTGGCCGTCGCCCTCTACCTCGCGAACGCACCCGTGACGCTCCAGATCCTCCTCGGCGTGACGGCGCCATGGCTCGTCCTCGCGGGCTGGCCCCTGCTCACCACCGCTCGGCGCGGGAATGGCCCCGTCATCGACCTCGGCCTGCGCCTCACGTGGGGCGACGCGGGGTGGGGCGCTCTCGGCGGGCTGGCCGCCCTTCTCGCCGCCGGCGTCGCCGCCAGCATCATGCAGGTGTTCGTTCCCGACCTGACGTCGGCCGCGGCCGAGGCGGCCGACGAGCTGGAGGCCAGTGGACGGCTCGCCATGGTGGTGTTCGCGCTCCTGGTCATGGTGGGCGCGCCCATCGTCGAGGAGCTCTTCTTCCGCGGTCTGTTCTTCGGCGCCGTGCGCAAGCGGGGCGTGGGCGCGGCCTGGACGATCGTCATCACCGCGGTGGTGTTCGCGGGCTTCCACCTCGAGCCCGTGCGCTTCCTCATCCTGCTGCCCACGGGACTCGTGCTCGGATGGGTGCGGTGGAAGACCGGATCGACGGCTGCGGCGATGGTGACGCACGGGCTGGTGAACGCCCCGGGGGCGGTTCTCCTACTCCTCGGAGTCGATGGGGTGTCACCATAGGGGCATGACCGTGACCCAGCCCGGCCTCCCGATGCCCCAGCGCGGGCGCGTGCTCGTCGTCGACGACGACGCTGCTCTGTCGGAGATGCTGGGCATCGTCCTGCGCGGCGAGGGCTTCGAGCCGGTGTTCTGCGCCGACGGCGCCCAGGCGCTCACGGCATTCCGCGACAGCAAGCCCGACCTCGTCCTCCTCGACATCATGCTGCCGGGACGTGACGGGATCGACGTGTGCCGGGCCATCCGGGCCGAGTCGGGCACTCCCATCGTCATGCTGACCGCCAAGAGCGACACGGTCGACGTCGTGGTGGGACTCGAGTCCGGTGCGGACGACTACATCGTCAAGCCGTTCAAGCCCAAGGAGCTCGTCGCGCGCATCCGGGCACGCATCCGCCGCAACGACGAGGCCCCGACGCAGGTGCTGCTCGTCGGCGACCTCGAGATCGACGTGTCGGGGCACACGGTGAAGCGCGACGGCGAGCTGCTCTCGCTGACGCCGCTCGAGTTCGACCTGCTCGTGTGCCTGGCGCGCAAGCCCGGACAGGTGTTCACCCGCGAGGTCCTGCTCCAGGAGGTCTGGGGCTACCGCCACGCCGCCGACACGCGGCTGGTCAACGTCCACGTGCAGCGACTGCGGGCGAAGGTCGAGCTCGATCCCGAGCGCCCTGACATCGTCCTGACGGTCCGCGGCGTCGGTTACAAGGCAGGACCGGCGTAGTCGGCTTCATGTCCCGATTCCTTGCCGCCCTCTCCAGGATCCTGCTGGCGGTCCCGAGAGCCCTGCGCCGCATCTGGCGCCGGTCACTGTGGCTGCGCGTCACCGCCACGACCCTCGTCCTGTCGATCGTGGTCGTCGGCGTGCTCGGACTCTCCCTGCTGTCCCGCGTCACCACCGGGCTGCTCGACGCCAAGGAGCGGATCTCGGTCGGCGAGGCATCGGCCGGACTGGGGGAGGCGCAGCGCATCCTCGACGCGGCCGACACCGGTCCGTCGACGCCGTCGCCTGCCCGGCTGGTCGACAGCGTGGTGAGCGCCCTCGCCGCACGCGCCGGGTCGCCGTCGACGTTCGACGTGCTGCTGCTGTCGTCGCAGCCGAGCAGTGACGCGCCCGAGCGCGGCACCAACCTCGTGGCCGAGACGAGCGTGCCGCCCGACCTGCGGCGCGCGGTGGTGGAGTCTCAGCGGCAGTCCTGGACCTACACCGAGATCGAGTTCCTCGACGGCCGGAGCACTCCCGGCCTGATCGTCGGGGCACCGCTGCTCGTCCCGACCGTGGGCCCGTACGAGCTGTACTACCTGTTCCCGCTCGCGCAGGAGCAGTCGACGCTCGACCTGGTGCGCAGCTCGGTCGTGGGCACCGGGATCCTGCTCGTCCTCCTGCTGGCCTTCGTGGCATGGCTCGTGACCCGCCAGGTGGTCGTGCCGGTGCGGGCGGCGTCGCAGACTGCCGCGCGCCTGGCGGAGGGGCACCTGTCCGAGCGTATGAAGGTGACGGGCACCGACGACCTGGCGCGTCTGGCGATGGCCTTCAACGCCATGGCGGCCAGCCTCGCCCGGCAGATCCGGCAGCTCGAGGAGCTGTCGCGCGTGCAGCAGCGATTCGTGTCCGACGTGTCGCACGAGCTGCGCACGCCGCTGACGACGATCCGCATGGCGGCGGACGTCGTCTACGACGACCGCGACCTGCTCGATGCGCCCACCTCCCGGGCGGTGGAGCTGCTGCAGAACCAGCTGGATCGATTCGAGGCACTCCTCGTCGACCTGCTCGAGATCTCCCGGTTCGATGCAGGCGCCGCGGTGCTGGACGCGGAGCGCGTCAACCTCGTCACGCTGATCGAGCGTGCGATGGACTCGGCGAGGCCGCTCGCCGAGCGCAACGGGCTCGAGGTGCGGCTGACCGTCCTCAGCGACGACTGCGTCGTCGACTGCGATCCCCGTCGCGTGCACCGGGTCGTGCGCAACCTCATCGAGAACGCGATCGAGCACGGCGAGGCGCGCGGTATCGACATCGTCGTGGCGCGCGGCGACGACGCCATCGCGGTCACGGTGCGCGACTACGGCGTCGGCCTGCGCCCGGGGGAGTCGGCACTGGTGTTCAACCGCTTCTGGCGCGCCGACCCGGCCCGCGCCCGGACCTCGGGGGGCACCGGCCTCGGCCTGGCGATCTCGCTCGAGGACGCCCGACTGCACGGTGGATGGCTCGAGGCCTGGGGCGAGCCCGGAGCGGGTGCCTGCTTCCGCCTCACCCTGCCCCTCGACCGCAAGGCCGGCTTCGACCACTCGCCGCTCCCGCTCGACGAGGTCGTGCTGCCGCCGGAGCTGCCCTCCGACGACGACGGGCCGCCGCCGGCGAGCGCCGAGCGACCCCTGCGACCGGAGTCCTCGCCGGCGGCGACGTTCGTCATCAACAGCGGGGAGCCCCGGCCATGACGGCGCCACGCTCCGCCACGCGGGGGCTCACCTCACTCGCCCGGATCGCGACCGGCCTGGTCAGCCTGGCCGTGCTGGCCGGCTGCTCGACCGTGCCGGGGTCGTTCACCGCGCGCGTGCCCACGGCGGGACCGATCGAGCAGGGCGAGCAGGTGGGTGTCGATCCCGAGGACCAGTTCATCCGCGTCATCGCCCGCGGTCCCCGGGACGGCATGTCGCCGACCGAGGTCGTGCAGGGGTTCCTCGACGCCTCCGCGTCGTTCGACGGCGGACATGCGGTGGCGCGCCAGTTCCTCACCCGCGCGGCCAGCATCACCTGGGACACCAACGCCGGCGTGCGGGTCTACGAGGCGACCTCGTCGCTGAACGAGCTCGGCCGCACGGTCGTCATGTCGGCGGCGGAGACGGGCCGCATCGCCACCAACGGGCGCTACGAGGTGGAGGGCCCCGGCACCGAGCTGCGCGAGTCGTTCACCCTGGTCAAGGTCGACGGTGAGTGGCGCATCGACGACGTGCCGGAGGGGCTGCTCCTCACCCAGACCGATGTCGACCGCGCGTTCCGCAGCTTCGCCGTCTACTTCTTCAATCCGACCTTCGACACCCTGGTGCCCGATGCGCGGATGATCCCGGTCGTCGGGGCGGGGCTGGCGACGACTCTCGTGCGCCGCCTCGTGGCGGGTCCGAGCGAATGGCTGCAGCCCGCCGTGCGCACGGGATTCCCTGACGGGGTCAAGCTCAACATCGACGCCGTGCCGATCGAGTCGGGCATCGCCCGCGTCGACCTCACCGCCAACGCCCGCGCGGCCGACGACGCCACTCGGCAGGCGCTCTCGCAGCAGATCGTGTGGACGCTGCGGCAGCTGCCCGACGTCGTCGCGGTGGACATCACGGCGGCGGGCCAGCCGCTGCTGGTGCCGGGCGCCCCGTCGCCCCAGCCGCGCGACGCCTGGCCCGCGGTCGACCCCAACGGCCTGCCGGCCGGCTCGTCCGGCTACGCCGCGCGCCCCGACGGCGTCGTGAAGCTCATCCCGACCGGCGTCCGCCCGGTGGCGGGCGACGCCGGAACGGGCGACATCCCTCTGGTGGACATCGCCGTCTCCAACGACTCGCAGTCCCTCGCGGGCATCGATGCACAGGGGGCGGTGTGGAAGGGGCGCATGATCGACGGCGCGCCGCTCATCCAGATCCGCGAGCCCGGCTCGCCGACCGGCCTCGCCTTCGACCGCTCGACCTCCGTGTGGCTGGTGGACCCCGAGCTCGGGCTCATCTCCGTCGCCGGCGACGGCGCCGTCGAGCCCATCACCGTGTCGGGCCTCACGCGGCGCACGTCGCTCGTGGCGGCGATCCCGTCACGCGACGGCACCCGCGCGGCCCTCGTCATCCGGCGCGGTCCGCGCACGGGCCTGCTGCTGGCCCGAGTGATCCGGTCGTCCGGGGGCGCGACGAGCATCGTCATCAACGAGCCGATCCGGGTGGAGTCACGGCTCGTCGAGGTGGTCGACGCAGCGTGGTCGGGTGCCAACACGCTCTCGGTCCTCGGCAGCGAGAGCGCGGGGGCGCTGCAGGTGTTCGACATCGACCTCGCGCGGGGGGTGTCGGTGCCACGCGGCACGCCCGACTCACCGATCACGGTGGCCGCTGCACCGGGGCTGCCGACGCTGGTCGGCGCGGCCGACGGCCTGGTCTACGGGTTCACGACCGGCGCCTGGCAGGAGCGCGTCCGCGGGTCGTCGCCCACGTACCCGGGCTAGCGCCGGACCGGGGTCGCGGCCACGGCGGCCACGGCCGTGACGCGGATCCGGGCGCGCTCGAGGGCGGCCAGCGCCTCGTGGACGGTGGCGCCCGTCGTGATGACGTCGTCGACGACGACGACCGGCGCGTCGCGTGCCGGGATGCCGACGGCCACGAAGGCGCCCGTGACCTGACGGGCGCGGGCCGTCCGGTCGAGTCCCTTCAGCGCCCGGTAGTCGTTCGCGGTGCGGAGCAGGCGCTCCTGCGTCACGCACAGGCCGGCCGTGGCCAGGGCGCGCCGGGCCTCCCGGCAGACAGCCCCCAGGGCGTCGAACCCGCGCTCGGGACGGCGGTGGCCGGGCACCCGCACCAGGGTCACCGCCCCGGTGCCGGCGGCGCCGGCCCCGACCGCGGCCCGCACCGCGTCGGCGAGCAGCCTGCCGAGGGGGGCGGCGAGGGAGTGGTAGCCCTCCTGCTTGTACGCGAGCACGACGGCGCGGGCGAGGCCGGAGTACTCGGCCGCCACCCAGGCCGGACCGGCCATGCCGGGCCGCGAGACGGTGAACGGCCGGCCGCGCATCCGGGTCTGGCACGGGCCGCACAGCCCGGGGGCCGGCACCCCGCAGCCGAGGCAGCACCGTCCGAGGACCAGGTCGGCGAGGTCGGTGAGCAGGGTCGGCAGCGCCACGCGGGCAGCCTCGACCACCGAGAGGTGACGGAGCACCTGGCTCCGGCGGCCTGTGGACGCGGGACGGAGGGTCAGGCCCGCCCGTCCTGCGCGCACCGAGGGTCGGGCGGCTCGGGCGCCGGGTCGCCGGCCAGCCGGCCGTGCACGTGCTCGTCGTGACGGATCCCCCAGCCATCGAGGTACGACGAGCGCAGGGTGCCCTCGAGGGCGAAGCCGGCCGCGGTGGCGACGCGGCACGAGGCGACGTTGTCGACGGCGTGCACCAGCTGGAGGCGGGCGAGGCCGAGCGCCTCGAACGCCCACGCGGACGCCGCAGCGACCGTGGTGCGTGCGATCCCGCGCGAGCGATGGCCGGGCGCGACCCGGTAGCCGATCCCGGCAGCGGCGTGGTCGGCATCGATGTCGAACACCGAGACGGTCGCCACGGCCACGGGACGCGTGGCCTCGGCGACGACCCACGAGGCGTGGGAGCCCGAGCTCCAGTCGGCGCTCGACCGGCACCATGCGGCGGCCGACTCCAGGTCGTGAACGCGCATGGGGTTCCAGCGGATGACGTCGGGATCCAGGGCCAGGGCCAGTACCGCCGCCGCGTCGTCCTCGGCCGGCCGGCGCAGGACGAGGCCTCCCACGGCGATGACGTCGCTCGTCATGAGCCCATCGACGTCAGGCCCTGGCGCAGCCCGATGACGACCGCCTCCGAGCGGGACTTCGCCTGCAGCTTCTCGAGGATGCTGCGGACGTGGTTCTTGACCGTGTTCTCGCTGATCCCCAGGTCGGCGGCGATGTCGCGGTTCGACCGCCCCAGCGTGAGCTGCCTCAGCACGTCGAGCTCGCGACGGGTCAGCTCCGGACCCAGGTAGCGGCTGCGCCCGTCGCCCAGGCGCACGGCGGCCGCGAGGTCGTCGGGCATGAGGGTGCCGATCCAGGAGTCGCGGCGCTCGCCGCGCTGGGCGCCGTAGCCCCGGAACACGTGATCGGAGATCTGGAACCCGACCCTGCGTGCCGTGTGCCGGGAGGCCTCGTTGCCCACGAAGGCGTACCACGTGACGGCCTGCACGCCCAGGGTCGAGAACGCCCAGGCGCACACGAGGCGCAGCGCCCGAGCGGCGTGCCCGTGGCCGCGCGCCCAGGGGGCCAGCAGGTAGCCGACCTCCGCGCCGCCCTCGCCGTCGGGGCGGAGGTCGATGTTGCCTCCCCAGCGGTCGGACGGGGGGACCGTGACCGCCCAGGTCGGGTACGCCCACCAGGCCTCGGGGGTGGGCCGCTTGGCCAGCCACTCGTCGGCGTCCGCCCGGGCGTACGGGACGGGGATGGTCGTCCACAGCTGGTTCTGGGGGTCCTGGCAGCCGAGGGTGATGTCGTCGCCGTCGTCGGCGCGGGGCGCACGAAGGGTCACCACCCCGTCGCTGAGGACGGGGGGCGGCGTGGTGACTGCCGACGGCATGGGAGGCAGTCTGGCACCGGGCATCTACGATGGGGGGACTGGCCACACCGGCCGGTGCAGATCGCGTGCCCGTGGTGGGCCGTCGCGTCCCGATGGAAAGGTCGCATCGCTGTGGGTGTGCTCGACAAGATCCTTCGCGCCGGCGAGGGCAAGATCCTCCGCAAGCTCCATGGCATCGCGAAGGCGGTCAATGCCATCGAGGAGGACTTCGTCGACCTCACCGACGCCGAGCTCCGCGCGCTGACCGACGAGTACCGCAAGCGCCTGGCCGAGGGCGAGACCCTCGACGACCTGCTCCCCGAGGCCTTCGCGACCGTGCGCGAGGCCTCCAAGCGGACGCTGGGCCAGCGCCACTACGACGTCCAGATCATGGGCGGGGCCGCACTCCACCTCGGCAACATCGCCGAGATGAAGACCGGTGAGGGCAAGACCCTGGTCGCGACCCTGGCGGCCTACCTCAACGCGCTCAGCGGCGAGGGCGTCCATGTCGTCACGGTCAACGACTACCTCGCTGAGCGCGACTCGGAGTGGATGGGTCGCATCCACCGGTTCCTCGGCCTCGAGGTTGGCTGCATCCTCGCGAACATGACGCCGGCCCAGCGCCGGGTCGCCTACGCCGCCGACATCACGTACGGCACCAACAACGAGTTCGGCTTCGACTACCTGCGCGACAACATGGCGTGGTCGAAGGACGAGATGGTGCAGCGCGGCCACGCGTTCGCGGTCGTCGACGAGGTCGACTCGATCCTCATCGACGAGGCGCGCACGCCCCTCATCATCAGCGGGCCCGCCGACCAGGCCACCACGTGGTACCAGGAGTTCGCGCGCATCGCCACGCTGCTCAAGCGCGACGAGGACTACGAGGTCGACGAGAAGAAGAAGACGATCGGCGTCCTCGAGGAGGCGATCAACAAGGTCGAGGACCAGATCGGCATCGACAACCTCTACGACACCGTCAACACCCCACTGGTCGGCTACCTCAACAACGCGATCAAGGCGAAGGAGCTGTTCCGCAAGGACCGCGACTACGTCGTCATCGACGGCGAGGTGATCATCGTCGACGAGCACACGGGCCGCATCCTCGCCGGCCGCCGCTACAACGAGGGGCTCCACCAGTCCATCGAGGCGAAGGAGGGGGTCGAGGTCAAGGCCGAGAACCAGACCCTCGCGACGGTCACCCTCCAGAACTTCTTCCGCCTCTACAAGAAGCTGGGCGGCATGACCGGCACGGCCATGACCGAGGCCGCGGAGTTCAACCAGATCTACAACCTCGGAGTCGTCCCGATCCCCACCAACCGCGACATGGTGCGCATCGACAACGCCGACCTCGTCTACCGCACCGAGCAGGCGAAGTACGCCGCGGTGATCGACGACATCGTCGAGCGCCACGCAGGCGGGCAGCCCATCCTCGTCGGCACCACCAGCGTCGAGAAGTCCGAGCTGCTGTCGAAGCTCCTGAAGCAGAACGGCGTCCCGCACGAGGTCCTCAACGCCAAGCACCACGAGCGCGAGGCCGCCATCGTCGCGCAGGCCGGCCGGCGTGGCGCCGTGACCGTGGCCACCAACATGGCCGGTCGAGGCACCGACATCATCCTGGGCGGCAACCCGGAGTTCATGGCCGCGGCGGCGCTGTCGCAGAAGGGCCTGTCTCCCATCGACGATCCGGAGGGCTACGAGGCCGCCTGGCCCGGCGAGCTCGAGCGGCAGAAGGCGGCCGTCCTCACCGAGCACGAGGAGGTCACCGGACTCGGCGGCCTCTACGTCCTCGCGACCGAGCGGCACGAGTCGCGCCGCATCGACAACCAGCTGCGCGGCCGGTCGGGCCGCCAGGGCGACCCGGGCGAGTCGCAGTTCTACCTGTCCCTCGAGGACGACCTCATGCGGCTGTTCAAGTCCGACATGGTCGATGCGTTCCTGCGCCGGTTCAACGTGCCGGACGACGTGCCGATCGAGGCCAAGATGGTCACCAACGCGATCAGGTCGGCGCAGTCGCAGGTCGAGGCGCAGAACTTCGAGATCCGCAAGGACGTCCTGAAGTACGACGACGTGCTCAACCGCCAGCGCCTGGTCATCTATGACGAGCGCCGCCGGGTGCTGAGCGGCGAGGACATCCAGGACCAGGTGCGCACGTTCATCAGCGACACCGTCGCGGGATACGTCACTGCGGCCACCGCCGACGGCTACCCCGAGTCGTGGGACCTCGAGCGACTGTGGGCGGCGCTGCGCCAGCTCTACCCCGTGGGCGCGACGATCGCCGACCTCGAGGCCGCCTCGGGCGGCGACCGCGCGGGCCTGTCCGCCGACTTCCTGCTCACCGAGATGGTCGAGGACGCGCTGGCCGCGTACGACCGTCGCGAGGAGGAGCTCGGCGAGCAGGTGACCCGCGAGCTCGAGCGGCGGGTGATCCTGTCCGTGCTCGACCGCAAGTGGCGCGAGCACCTGTACGAGATGGACTACCTGCGCGACGGCATCGGACTGCGCGCGATGGCCCAGCGCGATCCGCTCATCGAGTACCAGCGCGAGGGCTTCGACCTCTTCACGGCCATGATGGACGCCATCAAGGAGGAGACGGTCGGCTACCTGTTCAACCTCGAGGTCGAGGTGGCCCCGCCGGTGTCGGAGGAGGCGGCGGCAGCGGTCGAGGTCCTCACGGACGCCACCCAGACCGACGCCACCGCAGGCCTGGCGGCCGCCGTGGCGGCCGGCTCGACGCCTGCGACCCCGACGCCTGCGGCCCCCGCAGCTCCTGCGGCCCAGCCGGAGGCGCCGGCGATCCTCGCCAAGGGGCTCGGCCCGACGCGTCCGCAGCACATGGAGTACAGCGCGCCGAGCGAGTCGGGCGGAGTCGAGACCGGTCGCATGGAGTCCGACGGCGACGGGATCGTCGAGGTGGATCCCAACGCCTCACGGGCGGAGCGCCGCAGGGCCGAGCGGGCCAACCGCAAGAGCCGCTGACCGAGAACGGGACGACAGCGCCCTAGGGCGACGGCAGCACGACCACGCGGTCGCCGACATCGGCGAACCGGTAGACGTGGGCGGCAGCCTTCTCCGAGAGGCGCACACAGCCTCCGCGGGCGATCGCGAGGCCGAGCTCCTTGATGGAGTGCATTGGCGTGCCGTCGTAGTAGCGGGGGATCGCATGCAGGCCGATCGAGGCCTTCGTGTCGGGCCCCCAGGCGAAGCGCACCATGTGGTTGAAGGTCACCTTCGAGAACGGGTTCGAGCTCTGAGGCGACTTCGAGTAGATGCGGTAGACGCCCTTGGCGGGACGGTCGAACCGACCCACCACCGGATAGCGGGCCACGACCTCGTCGCGCTTGTTGATCAGCCAGACGGTCATGAGCGCCTTGTCGTAGACGACCCGCTTGCCGTGGTGCTTGCGGTCCCTCGGGAACTCGGGCACGTTGCGCGCCTTGCGCGTGGCGCTGGCCGGCTTCGGCTTCTTCGGCTTGGCGGGCTTCGCGACGGTGATGCTGGCATCCGCGGGCGCCGCGGGATCGGTGCCCGATGCTGCGGCGGGCGTGGCCGAGGCCTCGCTGTCGTCGGCGTGCACCGCGGCTGCGGGGACGGGCGTCACGTCGGCTGCCGCCATCGAGGGCAGCAGGGCGACCGTCAGCAGGCCCAGCGCGGCCGCGCCGGCGATGATGCCGGAGGCGAGGCGGTGCCGGGAGACGACGGCGCCGGCAGACCGTCCCGCGGCCTCCGCGTGGGCGGCGGCACGGGACAGCGGGGACTCGGGGGGCGGGGAAGCCATGTGCCTACTGTCCACCACGGCCCCCGCTGACGCTGAGCCGACTCGCCGAGTCAGCGCAGGTCGATGACGGTGGCCTGCCACCGGTCGGCCCGGGCCTCGATGCGGAAGGCGATCGCCTGGGCGCGCTGGCCCCCCACGAGCACGGCGGACGCCTCGATAATCCCGGGAGCCACCGCGCAGACGCGCACGGCCCGTACGGTCCGCGCCCGAGGGGTGCCCCGCTGGGCGCGGGCCGAGGGGTGACGGGCCATCGCGGCGGCCCGGGCGCCGAGCCGGGCCAGCTCGTCGCGGGCGACCCAGCGGGTGAGCTGCGCCACCGGGCGCCCTCCCGCCATCACCTCCGACACGGCCTGGGCGAGCATGGCGACCCACTGGCGTGCGTCGGGCAGTGCGGCCATGGCCTGGACGTCGTCGGCCGGCCCGTCTCCGACGATGCGCAGCGCCGGCGGCAGCCCCGGGATCGCCGGTACGCCGGGAGTCACCTCCCACTCGAGCGCCAGAGGCAGCTGGTCAGGATCCGGACTCCCCGGCACGGCGTGCAGCACGGGTCGGCGGGGCGACGGGACAGGCTCGTTCTCGGACATGGTTCGGACGCTCACGGCACGGCTTTCTCGAGATCGGATGGAAGGAGTGCTCCGACCTGCTGGTGATCGGCTTCCGCGCCGGGGGTTCGCGGTGGATACGTGCGTTTGCTTGCGTTTGCCTTTGTATGGCACGCATCCAGATGCTGTCAAGGGGTCCGCTGCACCGGTGGACAGCCCTCGTCGGAGGCAGTGTGCCCAGCCCCGGCATCCGCCAAACATCGTCGTCGAAGGCGTCGCCGGCACCCCCCGGTCACGGGCCTCGTGGTTTGGGGCGGGCCGGATCTGGGCATGACGGCTCCATGACCCCGACCGACGACAGCTGGCAGTTCCACCTTTCGATGATGCAGTCCGAGCCGACGACGCCACTGCGGGCCGAGGCGTTCGAGGTGTTCATGGCCGAGGCCGCCCGGGTGCGGCTTCACGAGCGCTGCGGACCCGCGCGCGTGCACATGAGGTCGGGCACCGTGATCGCCGGCGAGCTCGCGTCGCCCGCCGACGGTGCGGTCGAGGGGCATGTCCTGCTCGTCGACGATGAGGGGCGGCACATGCTCCTCCCCGTGGCGTCGGTGTCGGCCGTGGTCGGGGCGTCCGTCGCGCTGCGCGACGAGTCGACGAGACGTCGAGCCCGGTCCTTCGCCTCATGCCTGCGCGACTGCTGGGCGGCCGGTGAGCGGCTGCGCGTCCTCCTCGAGGACGGTCGCTGGATCGACGGCGTGATCGCCCTGGTGGCGTCCGATCACGTCGAGCTCAGCGTGGGGGACGAGCGGTGGGTCATCCCGTTCGTCGCAGGCCAGGCGTGGGACGTGGGCCGGGCCGCCTGACGCGGCGCTGAGGCGGACGCTCAGGCCTCGTCGTCGACCGAGCCGAACGGATGCGCCTGGACGAACTCGCGGGTCTGCGCGTACTTGCGGGCGATGAACTCCTCGAGCGCGGAGTCCTCGACCCGCCACTGGCCGCGCCCGCCGATCTTGATCGCCGGGAGGTCACCACTGCGCACGAGTGCGTAGGTCTGTGCCGCGGAGATGTTCAGCGTCTCGGCGACGTCGGCGAGGGTGAGGAAGCGGGGTGCCACGGTCCGATGGTGCCAAACCGCACGATCATCCGCAGGGACCGGGGCTGCCTGTGGACAGCCGTTCGCGATCCTCCGGCGTTCGGGTGATGCTGGCCGCCTCATCGAGCGGGGGGTGGCCATGGCGGGCGGACGAGGACGGACGCGGGAGTCTGCGGAGTCGTTGGCGAGGCCACCGGCGTCGCCTCCGGCCCGGCGGCTGCGTCGCGCGCGGCTGGGCGACCTGCGACTGTGGCTCGGCCTCGTGCTCGTGGCCGGGTCGATGCTCGTGGGCGCCCGGCTCATGGGAGCAGACGACGACACCGTCGTGGTGCTGCGCGCCACCCGCGACCTCGCAGTGGGTGCGGGCCTCGACGGGCTGGCTCCGGTACGGGTCAGCCGTGCGGCAGCGGGCGACCTCTACCTCGAGGGGCCGGCGCCCGACGGCGTGCTGCGCTGGCCGGTCCAGGCCGGGGAGCTCGTGCCTCGCTCCGCCGTGGCGAGCGGGCCTCGAGCTGACTCCCGGCTCGTGACCGTGCCGGTCGATCCCATGCATGCGCCGCCGGCCCTGCAGCGGGGGAGCCTCGTCGACGTCTGGTCGGTCCCCGGGGATCCGGAGCAGGGAGAGCCCGGTCTCGTGCTGCCGGCAGTGAGCGTCGCGGACGTGTCGACCGATGCGCTGGGCATGGGCGGGGAGCTCGCCGTGGTGCTCGACGTGCCGTCCGGGCAGGTGGCGGCCGTCGTCGATGCGGCGCGCGGCGGGGGAGTCGACCTCGTGGCGGTTCCGGCGCGCAGCCAGTCGGCGGATGCCGGCGACGCTGCACCGAGTCCGTCGCCCGTGCCTGTGGCGGAAGGCCGGCCGTGATCGACGTCGTGCTCGCCGCTCCGGACGTCGCCCAGGAGCCCGACCTGGTGGTGGCCGCGTCCGGGTGCGGGGTCCGCGTCCTGCGTCGCTGCGTGGATGCGGTCGACCTGCTGGCGGCGGCGGCCATCGATCCCGACGTGACCGTGGTGCTCTCCGCCGGGCTGCCCCGGCTGTCATCGGACGCTGTCCGTGGCCTCGGCACGGAACGGCGGATCGTGGGACTGGCCGCGGATCCGCTCGACGCGACGTCCCTGTCCGGTCGCGGGATCCGGCTCGTGGTGCCCGTCGAGCCCACCGCCGCGTCGACGTGGAGCGCGGTGCGGTCGGCCCTGAGCGGGGCTGCGCCTCCCGCACGACCGGAGCCGGGCGTGGGCGCCGACGCGGCAGGGGTCTGGACCACGGGGGTGTGGGACCCGGGCGATCCGAGCGTGGTCGCGGCCCCCGATCCCCATCCGGGACGGCTGGTGGCGGTGTGGGGTCCCTCCGGTGCGCCGGGCCGCACCACCGTGGCCATCGGGCTGGCGGAGGCGCTCGCCGAGTCGGGACGACGGGTCTGCCTCGTCGACGCCGATACCTACGCGCCCTCGGTGGCCGCGGCACTCGGCCTCGTCGACGACCCGGGAGGCGGGCTCGCCCGGGCCTGCCGGCAGGCGGACACGGGCCTTCTCGACGCACCGGCGCTGGCGTCGTCGGCTCGCCGGGTGCGGGGCGAGTGGCACGTGCTCACGGGGCTGACGCGGGCCGATCGGTGGGGTGACCTGGCAGCCAGCGCGCTCGACACCGTCTGGCAGTGCGCTCAGGCGGCCTTCGACGTCACGGTCGTCGACGTCGGGTTCTGCCTCGAGGACGACGACGCCCCCGCCGCCTGGGCACGCCGCCGGAACGCGGCGGCCGTGACCGCGGTGGCGTCCGCCGACCGACTGGTGGCCGTGGCCGACGCCTCGTCCGCCGGGGCGGCCCGGCTGGTCGCGGCCTGGCCGGGGCTCGCCGGCGCTGCCGGGGCGACGCGGACCACGGTGGTGCGCAACCGGTCGGGGCGGCGATCGGCGGGCTCAGGCTGGGATGACGCCCTCCGCGAGTTCGGCATCGGGGCCGCCGTGCGTCCCCTTCCGGCCGACGCCCGGACCCTCGACTCGTGCTGGTCGCGCGGCAGGAGCCTGGGAGAGTCGGCCCGGCGCTCGCCGCTGCGGCGGGCATTAGTGCGGTTGGCCGAGGAGGTCGTGTCAGGATAGGCGGACGGCCGTGAGGGAGGTGGAACGCGCATGCCCAGTCGGATGTCGGCGCTCGACGCCTCCTTCCTGTTCATGGAGGACGCCTCCACGCCGATGCACGCCGGCGGGGTGGCGGTGTTCACGCCCCCGGCGGGCGGCTTCGACCATGAGCGGCTCGTCCGGCTGATCCGGCAGCGCATCCCCTTCGTGCCGCGCTACCGGATGCGCGTGCGCGAGGTGCCCTTCGGCGTGGCGCGGCCCGTCTGGGTCGACGATGAGCGCTTCGACGTGACGTACCACGTGCGTCGGTCGGCGCTGCCCCGGCCGGGATCCCGCGAGCAGCTCAACGAGCTGGTCGCGCGGCTCATGAGCCGCCCCCTCGACCGCAGCCGTCCACTCTGGGAGATGTACCTCGTCGAAGGCCTGGCCGACGGCAACTTCGCCATCGTGAGCAAGAGCCACCAGTCGCTCGTCGACGGGCTGTCGGCCGTCGACATCGCGCAGGTGATGCTCGACCCGACCGAGGAGACCGTGGTGGTGGCCGGCGACGCGTGGCGACCCCGCGCCGAGCCCACGGACATCGAGCTGCTCTCCTCGGCCTTCACCGAGATCGCCACGCGTCCCGCGGTCGCCTTCGAGGCGGTGCGCGACACCGTCACGGGCACTGCCACGTCGGCAGCGCAGGTCGGCCAGCGCGCCATGGGCGTCCTCGGCGCCGCGCTGGCCATGGCCCGCCCGCCCGCATCGAGCCCGCTCAACGTCCCGATCGGCGAGCAGCGTCGCTTCGACACCGTCGACCTGGCCCTCGGAGACCTCAAGCGGGTCCGCACGCAGTTCGGCGGCACCGTCAACGATGCCATTCTCGCCGTGATCTGCGGCGCACTGCGCTCGTGGCTGATGACACGAGGCGCCCCCGTCAACCAGGGCGACGTCCTCCGCGCCCTGCTGCCCGTGAGCGTCGCCGTGCCGTCGCTGGCGTCGGGGGACGCCGGCGGCAACCGGGTCACCGCAGCGCTCGTCGACCTGCCGGTGGGGGAGCCCGACTCCGCGATCCGCCTGCAGCAGATCAGCTACCAGCTCGCGCAGCTCGAGGAGGGCGACCACTTCGTGGGCGCCGACGCCATCGTCAACATCGCCGGCTTCGGTCCGCCGACCCTGCACGCCCTCGGTGCCCGGGTGGGCTCGTCGCTCTCGCGCAAGGTCTACAACCTCGTGGTCACCAACGTGCCCGGGCCGCAGCGCTCGCTCTACGCCGCGGGCTCGCGCATGATCGCCGCCTACCCGGTGGTCCCGCTGACCAAGGGGCAGGCCCTGAGCATCGGGCTGATCTCCTACGACGGCGGCGTCTACTTCGGCCTCTACGCCGACCGCGACGCGCTGCCCGACCTCGACGTGCTGGTCGCCTGCGTGCGCGAGTCCATGGACGAGCTGCTGGCGCGCTGCGAGCGCTCGCGTCGCACCCTGCGGGCGGTGCGCGACGACGCCGAGCCGGCTCCGCGTCGTGCCGCCGGCGATCGGAAGGCCCCGTCATGAGCGACGCGGCGAACGCAGGCCCGGGCTCCCCGCCGGCGGCGCGGGCTCCGCGCCGCGGACTCGTGCTCGGCGGCGGAGGCGTCCTCGGTGGCACGTGGGCGGTCGGTGCCCTCGTCGCGCTCCAGGAGACCTACGGGTTCTCGGTCGCCGACGTCGACGTCATCGTCGGCACCTCGGCGGGGTCGGTCCTGACCGCCCTCGTGGGCGGC
>CALGTB010000085.1 GCA_937902285.1 uncultured Actinomycetes bacterium
CGCGCTTCCCTGACACGGAAGAGGTCCCCAGTTCGAGTCTGGGCAGGATCACCACACGTCTCCCCCGCCCGCGGCTAGGGTCGGATGGTGAGCGACTGGGACACCGACGAGCGACGGATGCTGCGCCTGACCGTCCGCCAGTTTGCCGAGCGCGAGCTCGTCCCCCACCTGGAGCAGTGGGAGGAGCAGGGCTTCATCCCCCGCGAGGTCCATCGCACGACGGCGGACGCCGGGCTCCTGGGCATCGGCTTCCCGGAGGAGGTCGGCGGCTGCGGAGGCTCCCCCGTCGACGGCCTCATCGTCGCCGAGGAGATCATCCTGGCCGGTGGCTCGTCGGGCCTCATCGCGGCGCTGTTCACGCACGGGATCGGGCTCCCGCATCTCGTCACGGCCGGTGATCCCGCTCTCATCGATCGGGTCGCCCGCCCCGTCCTCGCGGGCTACCGGATCATCTCCCTCGCCGTCACTGAGCCGGGCGGAGGATCCGATGTCGCGAGCCTCACGACCAAGGCCGTCCGCGACGGTGACGACTTCGTGGTCACCGGGTCGAAGCTCTACATCACGTCGGGCACACGAGCGGACTTCTTCACCACCGCCGTGCGCACGGGAGGCCCGGGCTTCGGCGGCATCTCCCTGCTGCTCATCGACCGCGACCTTCCCGGCGTCTCGGTGTCGTCGCCGCTCAAGAAGATGGGCTGGCTGTGCTCTGACACCGCTGAGATCGCCTTCGACGCGGTGCGGGTGCCGGCCTCGAACCTGATCGGCCCCGAGAACGAGGGCTTCGTCGCGATCATGATGCAGTTCGCGATCGAGCGACTGAGCATGTCGGTGCAGGCGTATGCCACTGCCCAGCGCTGCCTCGACCTCACCATCCGCTGGGTGCGGGAGCGTGAGACCTTCGGCAAGCCGCTCGCCGCACGTCAGGTCGTGCAGCATCGGATCGCCGAGATGGCCCGCGAGACCGATGTCGCGCGCACCTACACGCGCGCCGTGGTCGACGCCTGGGAGGCGGGCGACGACGTGTTCATGCGGGTGGCCATGGCGAAGAACACCGCAGTGCTGGCATGCGACCGCGTGGTCGATGCGGCCGTGCAGCTCCACGGGGGCATGGGCTACATGCGCGAGAGCGAGGTCGAGCGGCACTACCGCGACAGTCGCATCCTCGGCATCGGCGGGGGGACCAACGAGATCATGACCGAGATCATCGCGAAGCTCCTGCTACCCAAGGGCTGAGCGGCTCCAGCTACCCACGGGTTGAGAACAGGCAGAACGGATGGCCGGCCGGGTCGAGGTACACGCGCACGTCGTCCTGCGGCTGGAACGACGCCAGCGTCGCGCCGAGGGCGACCGCCCGTCGCTCGGCATCGGCGAGGTCGTCCGCCCCGATGTCCAGGTGGGCCTGCATCTGCTGGGTGCCCGGCTGCGGTGGCCAGACGGGTCGCACGTAGTCCGGCTCGGTCTGGAAGGCGAGCCCGGTGATCGCGCCCGGGGGCTTGATCTTCACCCATCCGGGCTGGTCGTCGAGGATCTCCCAGCCGAGAAATGCCACATAGAAGCCGGCCAGCTCGTGGGCGTCGGGAGCCCCGAGCACGGTGCTCGACAGCCGCATGGCGGGCGGCATGCTCAGCCCGTGCTGCTCTTCCGGAACAGGAACGCGGTGATGGCGACGAGCACCACAGCGATGAACACCTGCGTCAGGAACACGAGCCAGAACGAGTCGCCGTAGCCGAGCTGCTCGCCGGCGAGGAGCCCGAGGAAGGCGCCGATGATGCCGATGATGATCGTCACGATGCAGCCGATGGGCTGCATGCTCGGCACCAGGATTCGGGCGATGAGGCCGATGATGATGCCGGCGAACAGGGCGCTGATGATGCCTGAGGGATCCATGCCGTCAGCCAACCATCGCCTGACCGTCACGGGCAAGCGCGACAAGCCGTGAGACCGCCCTGAAGTACTTCTTGCGGTAGCCGCCCCTGAGCAGGTCTGCGGCGAACAGGTGGTCGAGGGCGACCCCACTGGCGAGCACGGGGACGTCCCGGTCGTACAGGCGGTCGACGAGCACCACCAGGCGCAGGGCACTGGCCTGGTCGGTCACCGTCCGCACGCCGACGAGGCCGAGGACCGAGACGCCCTGGACCAGCGCTCCGTAGCGCGAGGGGTGGACGTGGGTCAGGTGCTGGAGCAGCGGCCCGAACTCGTCGACGACGCCCCCGGTGACGGCGGCTGCCCGCCGGCGCACCTCATCGTCGGAGAGCGGCTCGGGGGCCTCGGGCAGGCCTCGGTGCCGGTAGTCCTCGCCCTCGATGCGCAGCACGTCGAAGTGCGCGGACAGGCCCTGGATCTCGCGGAGGAAGTCGTCGGCGGCGAACCGGCCCTCGCCCAGGCGGTCCGGCAGGGTGTTGGACGTGGCGGCGAGGCTCACTCCCGAGCTCACGAGCTCGCCCAGCAGCGTCGACATGAGCACCGTGTCACCAGGGTCGTCGAGCTCGAACTCGTCGATGCAGACCAGTCGCGCGGCCTTCAGCGCCTCCACGGCGGTGCGGAAGCCGAGCGCCCCGACGAGGTTGGTGTACTCGACGAAGGTGCCGTAGCGCTTCGGGCCGGGAGCGGAATGCCAGAGGGACGCGAGGAGATGGGTCTTGCCCACGCCGAACCCGCCGTCGAGGTAGACACCGGCACGGGACTCGGGCGGGGCGGCGCGGCGGAAGATGCCTCGACGGGCAGCGGGCTCGTCGAGACGGCGCGAGAAGGCCTCCAGCGCCGCGACCGCGGCCGCCTGCGTCGGCTCGGCGGGGTCGGGCAGGTAGTTGGCGAAGGAGACGGCGTCGAAATGCGGCGGGGGGACGAACTCCTCCAGCAGGCCGTCGACCGTGATGCGCGGATGTCGCGAGGTCAAGGTCGCATCGGGCACGAGCGTGAGCCTATTGCGCGCGTCCGGCTCGGCTAGAGGGCGTCGACGGGGACCGCTCGGAAGATGTGCGTCTTGTCCGTGGTGGTGCTGATCGTCTGGGACCAGGATCCCGAGTTGTCCTCGGGGATCACCCACTGTGGCGCCTGGGCCGCGTCCGTTGCCGCGGTGTTGAAGCTGCCGCTGGGGACGTCGCCGAACTCGTCGTACATGTAGACGTTGTAGCTGGTCCCGTGCACCGGCTTCGCGGTGACGGTGAGGTCCATCGCCAGCGGGGTCGGTGCGGCGGAGAGGGTGGCCTCGTCTTGGAACCCCTCATTGTCCCGGCTCGTGGTCACGTCCAGGTGAAGCGCGACCGACCCGCCTGGGGTGGTGTCCTTGATGCCCGTGACGGCGGTGCCGAAGTTCTGCACCTGGTGGCTGCCCTGTCCGGTGTAGATGGGCGCGGAGTACAGGTCGTACGTGGTGCCGCCCGTATGGGGCTCGTTGGCCCCGGCCCGGTAGTTCTGCCAGTCGTCGACGTTGAAGGTGTAGAGCGCGGACCTGGCTGGGTTCTCGGGGCTGTTCGACGGAACGTCGTCGACCAGCGGCGTGTACAGCCCGTTGTCGCTGATGGTGATCAGGTCACCCGCGTAGTAGGTCGACGCATGCGAACCCGTGAGCGGCTGGTTGGAGCCCACGGCCACTACCGGCACGATGTGGTCGAAGGTCCCGTCACCCCTGAAGGCACCACCGTCCGCCGTGTTCTCTCCGAGCATGAACACGTTGTTGTAGACACCGATGATGACCGTTCGCGCGCCGTCGTCCTTCAGCACCTGATCCTTCACCCACGCAAGGAAGTCATCCGTGTCTGTCTCGCCGCTTCCGTCGTAGTTGGTGTACGTCAGTCGCATCGCATCCGCGAAATCTCCCACCGGAACGCCATAGCCGTTCTCACCCAGCATCAGCTGGGAGTTGCTATTGGTCTGCGATCCATGAGCGGGCAGCTTCAGCTGCCGTACCGTCCACTGGGAGGCGTAGCCGCCGCCCTGGCGCATGAGGGCGGTGATGAAGCTGGTCTCCCCGCAGTAGCCCGAGTTGGCGTTCCACTGCAGCCGCGCCGTGATGTCGTTGTCGAAGTTGTAGGTGGTGGTGAGCTTTCGCTCGCCGGTGTCGGACGCCTCAGCGACCAGCACGACGGGGGCCGATGCGGGCGCCAAGGTCGCCACCTCCACTGTGGCGGGAGTCCCGGCTCCTGCGGAGTTCGAGGCGGTCACGGCGAAGGTGTAGTTCGCTCCGGCGGACAGACCCGTCACGTCCGCGGCAGTTCCTGAGACTGCGATGCTGCCGCTTCCGGCGACCGAGTAGATGATGGCGCCAGTGCCGGCGTCGGCTGGCGGGGCCCACTGGATCCGCACTGAGCTCGTGGACGTCCCCGTGCCCGTAAGGGCCTGAACCGGCGACGGCGGTGCGATCGGGTCAGGGACACTGCAGCCACTGGCCCCGAGGGAGGCATCGCACTCCTGGTCGGGCAGCGGGGCACCCGGCTGCGGGTCCGGCGAGCCGGGGACCTGTGCGTTCGGCGTCTGGCCGGGGCCCTGGGTCACCGTGTCCCGTCCCGGCCCCCCGAGCAGCCTGTCGTCCCCCGCTCCACCGATCAGGGTGTCGTCGCCCGCTCCACCGATCAGGGTGTCATTCCCGGCGTGCCCGATGAGGACATCATCACCTTTCCCGCCCAGGATCCGGTCGTCCCCACCGAAACCGCAGATCACATCGTCCTTGGGCGTGCCGCGGAGCACGTCATCCCCCGAGGTGCCCGAGATGGTGCACCGGGCTCGCGCGGAGTCTC
>CALGTB010000086.1 GCA_937902285.1 uncultured Actinomycetes bacterium
GGGGAGGGGCTCGCGGTCGCGGCGCGGCTTCGCCGACTCGCCGCGGGCGATGGTCCCGCGGATCGCCGTCTTGCGCGGAGCCGCCATGGTCGAGAAGTCTACGGGGACTCGTCGACTTGCCTTCGATATATCGAGTTGATATGTTGTTCCGACTTATCGGAGCGATATTCGGACGAGAGGCAGCCATGACGAAGCGTCACGACGTGCTCGAGTTCGCCGTCCTCGGCGTCCTGTCCGATGGCCCCCTGCACGGATACGAGCTGCGCAAGCGCCTGTCCGTCGTGCTCGGCCCCTTCCGGGCCCTGTCCTACGGCTCCCTGTACCCCTGCCTGCGCCGACTCCAGGGGCGCGGGCTCATCGACGAGGTCGCCGTGACCCCCGCCCTGGAGTCGACCGCACCGGCCCTCAGCGCCCGTCGCGCCCGCGTGGTCTACGCCATCACGGCCGACGGCAAGGAGGAGTTCGGCACCTGGGCCAACACGCCCGGTCCCGAGGCGTGGGAGGACGAGGGCTTCGCCGCGCACATGGCCTTCTTCGGCCGCACCGAGTCGCGCGTGCGGCTGCGCATCCTCGAGGGACGGCGCTCACGGCTCGAGGAGCGCGTGGACTCGCTGCGCGAGTCCGTGGTGCGAGGCCGCGCGAAGGCCGACGCCTACACCCTCCAGCTCCAGCAGCACGGTCTCGACGGCGCCGAGCGCGAGGTGCGCTGGCTCAACGAGCTCATCCAGGCCGAGAGGTCCGCAGCACCCGCTGCGGCCGGTCTCGGCACCACCACAGGCACGACCACATCAGGAACGTCCCAGGAGAAGGAGCAGTCATGAGTTCGGTTCGCGTGGCAATCGTCGGAGTCGGCAACTGTGCCTCGTCGCTCGTCCAGGGCGTCGAGTACTACAAGGACGCCGACCCGTCCGGATTCGTGCCCGGCCTGATGCACGTCCAGTTCGGCGACTACCACGTCCGCGACGTGCAGTTCGTCGCCGCGTTCGACGTCGACGGCAAGAAGGTCGGCCTCGACCTCGCCGAGGCGATCAACGCCTCCGAGAACAACACCCTGAAGTTCTGCGACGTGCCCCCCAGCGGCATCACCGTGCAGCGCGGCCACACGCTCGACGGCCTCGGCAAGTACTACCGCGAGACCATCACCGAGTCGGACGAGACGCCCGTCGACGTCGTCGCGGCGCTCAAGGCCGCCAAGGTCGACATCGTCGTGTGCTACCTCCCGGTGGGCTCGGAGGACGCCGCCAAGTACTACGCGCAGTGCGCCATCGATGCCGGCTGCGGCTTCGTCAACGCCCTGCCCGTCTTCATCGCCGGCACCCCCGAGTGGGCGCAGAAGTTTACCGATGCCGGCCTGCCCATCGTCGGCGACGACATCAAGAGCCAGGTCGGTGCCACCATCACGCACCGCGTCATGGCCAAGCTGTTCGAGGACCGCGGCGTGATCCTCGACCGCACGTACCAGCTCAACGTCGGCGGCAACATGGACTTCAAGAACATGCTCGAGCGTGACCGCCTCGAGTCCAAGAAGATCTCCAAGACGCAGTCGGTCACGTCGCAGGTCACCTCCCACGACATGGGCGCCCGCAACGTGCACATCGGGCCGAGCGACTACATCGCCTGGCTCGACGACCGCAAGTGGGCGTTCGTGCGCCTCGAGGGACGCGCCTTCGGCGATGCCCCGCTCAACCTCGAGTACAAGCTCGAGGTGTGGGACTCCCCCAACAGCGCCGGCGTCATCATCGACGCGGTGCGCGCCGCCAAGATCGCCCTCGACCGCGGCATCGGCGGGCCGATCCTGTCCGCGTCGAGCTACTTCATGAAGTCCCCTCCGGTGCAGTACAACGACACCGAGGCCAAGCAGGCCGTCGAGGACTTCATCGCGGGGACGATCGAGCGCTGACCCGCACCCAGCCTGTGACAGGCGAGCAGTTCCCGTGCCTCACGCGCGGAGACTGCTCGCCTGTCCCGTTCCGCGGGTGATCTCGCCAGCGCGGTAGCGTCCCCCTCGTGGTCGCTCTCCCGGCACTTCGCGAGGTGCTCGCCGGGCGCGACTTCCGTCGGCTCTACGGAGTGCGCCTCGTCGCCCAGTTCGGCGACGGGCTGCTGCAGGCCGCCCTGGCCACCTTCGTGCTGTTCTCGCCGGAGCGTGAGCCCGATGCGGCCAAGGTCGCCGCGGCCTTCGCCATCCTGCTGCTGCCCTACTCGGTCATCGGCCCCTTCGCCGGGGTCTTCCTCGACCGCTGGCGGCGTCGCAACGTGCTGGTCAGGGCCAACCTGCTCAAGGCGCTGTTCACCGTCCCCATCATCGCGCTCGTCCTCGTCGCGAACGACGGCTTCGCCCTGGGCCTCGCCGTGCTGGTGGTGCTCGGGATCGGCCGCTTCGTGCTGGCCGGGCTCTCGGCGTCGCTTCCGCACGTGGTGGCGGGACGCGATCTGGTCACCGCCAATGCCCTCACCCCGACCTCAGGCACGATCATGGCCGCCGTGGGCGCCCTGGCGGGAGTCGCCCTGCGCTCGGCGCTCGGCGGCGGCGACACCGGGAGCGCCATCGTCCTCGGCTGCGCCCTTGCGGCCTACGTGGCGTCCGCGGGGATCGCGCTCCTCATCGCGGTCGACCGCCTCGGGCCGGACGGCGAGCGGCCCTCCGACACGGTGCGCGGAGTGGCCGTCGGGCTCATGGAGGGCATCCGCGAACTGCGCATCCACGCAGAGGCGGGCCGGGCCATCGCTGTGGTCGGCGTCCACCGCATCGCCTTCGGCGTGCTCACGGCAGGAGGCCTCCTGCTCGTCCGCTACACCTTCAACGCCCTGACGGCAGCCGACACGGCGCTGAACGAGTTCGCCCTCCTCACGGGTGCCGCAGCACTCGGCGCCCTGGTCGGCGCGATCCTCACGCCGGCGGCGAGCCGGCGCTGGGACGCCGTCCGCTGGTCGTCCTTCGCCCTGGCGCAGGCCGGCACGCTCGGCATCGCCCTCATCATCGTGGGGGCCATGACGCCGGCGTTCCCGGCGCTGCTGGCGGGGGCGGCGAGCCTGGGGTTCGCCGGTCAGTCGGTGAAGGTGTGCTCCGACACCCTCGTTCAGCGCTACATCCCCGACGACCATCTCGGCCGGGTCTTCGCCCTCTTCGACATGATCGTCAACGTCTGCCTCGTCGCCGGCATCGCGGTGCTCGCCGTCGTCTCCCCGACGAGCGGCCAGACGCCGATCACCTACGTCGCGGTCGGGCTCATGCTGGTTTCCACGGCACTGTGGTACCGGCGCCATCAGCCCAATAGAGTCCGGTCTACTGACGAGCCTGGAGGCTGACATGAGCGACACCACTGCCACGGCGAAGCGCTGGGGGGCGCGGTCCATCGTCTCGCTGGTGCTGTTCGTCCTCGCCACCGTGCTCTGCTCCAACGCCCTCGTCGCGCACTGGGGCCACCGCACCGTCATCGACAGCCAGCGCTACCTCGACACCGTCGGGCCGCTCATCGAGCAGCCGGAGGTCCAGGAGGCGCTCGCCACCGCGGTGACCGACCGGGTCGTCGCCGAGATCGACACGCAGTCACAGGTGTCCTCGCTGCTCGGCAACCTCAACGTCCCGTCCGGCCTCTCCACGGTGCTGTCGGCGCCGATCGCCACCGGGATCAACAGCCTCATCGGCGAGCTGGTGACGAAGTTCATCGCGTCCGACCAGTTCGCCAGGGTGTGGATCACCCTCAACACCGCCGCGCAGCGCGGCATCGTGGCCATCCTCGAGGGCGGCAACGAGGGGCCGGTGCGCATTCAGGGCGACAAGATCGTCCTGGACATCTCGACGGCCCTGGCCGCCATCCAGCAGCACGTCGTCGATGCGGGCATCACGGCCGCCGCGAACATCACCATCCCGGAGAACGACCGGCAGATCGAGCTGGCCACCGTCAGCGGGCTCGGCCAGATCCGCTTCATCTACGCGCTCACGTCGCCGATCCTGCAGTGGTTCCCGCTCATCGTCGCGGCGATGTTCGCGCTGTCGATCGCGCTCGCACGCAGACGGGCTCGCACGGTCGTCGCCACCGGCATCGCCGTCGTCGGCTCGGCCCTGCTGGTCGCGCTCGTCCTCACGGTGGGTCAGGAGCAGTTCGTCAACCAGCTCCAGGGCACCGTCTTCGGGCCGGCGTCGAACGTCTTCTGGGACACCCTGTTCAGCTACCTCATCCTGGGAACCCGGGCCATCTTCTGGCTCGGCGTCATCGTGATCGTCGCGGGCTGGTTCGGTGGCCGCACGGCCACCGCGCGCCGGCTGCGCGGCCACGTCGTCAAGGGCCTCGACGAGCTCGGCGACCGGCTGACCGGCATGGCTGGGTTCCGCGCCGCGGTCGGCAGGCACGCCCCGCTCATCCGCTGGGCGATCTACATCGTCGTGGGGCTCTTCCTCATCCTGTCCGACCTCGCCTCGCCCACCACCGTGTTCTGGTGCGCGGCACTGGCGGCGGGTCTCATCACCGCGGTTCAGGTGCTGGCGGACGTCCCGGACGAGGGAGCGGCCGAGGCGGCCGACGACGCTGCCCTCGACAGGTCGACGAGCTCGATGCCGGCCGTGGGGTCGAGCACGACGGAGTAGCGCGAGGCGGCCGTGTCGTCCTCGAGGCTGATCGCGTGCGCCGCGATGCCGGCCTGGTAGGCGGCGAAGTCGCGGCCCACCTGGTCGGCATAGGCCAGTGAGAAGTCACGCACCGCGGAGTCGAACTTGTCACTCGACCCGAGGTAGGCGGCAATCGCCACGGGATCCCCGGCGCGCGCATGGGCGCGGGCGAGCGCGCGTCCGCAGATGCGGGCGTAGCCGGGCAGCGTGACGGCGTCGAACGTCGAGGGATCGGGCGCGAACTTCATGTCGCGCAGCTGCCGCACGTAGAACTGCCGTCCGGCGGCCCCCTCGACCCAGCCGAGGAAGACGTCCGAGGCCGCCTGCATGAACTGCTGCCCCACCACCACCCGCTCGCCCGACTGGCTGAACGACGAGGGCGCGGTGTACTGCTCGAGGACGCTGGGCACCGCCTGCTTCGCCTGCATGACGATGAGGTCGCTCTCGTCGCGGCCCTGCATGAGCAGGACGAAGGCCAGCAGCCCCACGCTGCCGACGCCGACGACCTTGTGGCCCACGTCGATGACGTGGTAGCGGCCGAGCAGCTGCTGGCGGTCGCGGGGAAGGGTGGACTGGTACTGCTGCAGGAGCCTGGTGATGCGCTGGGTCGGGTCGTCGCCCATGTTCAGCCGCAGGAGCAGGGGCGGCTGGTTGAGGAACCGGCGCTGCCCGTCGACCACCTCCGTCATCTTGGAGATGGCCGACCAGCTGTCGCGGGTGCGGGCCTTCGCCGCGCTCTTCTCGATGCGCTTGCCGGACGACGAGACCCCGTCCGCCCTGGCCCACTCCCGCAGCACGTCGACGCCGATCCGGTCGTACCAGACCGCGAGGTCGCCCATCCCGGCGTAGGACTCCATGCTCAGCCGGTACTCGGTCGCCACGGCCGTCGCCGACGCACGCACCACGTCGGCCGGCAGGTCGACGTCGTTGCCGGCGAGGACGAACGACGCCGCCAGGCGCAGGACATCCCACTCGAAGGGTCCGGGATTGGTCTCGTCGAAGTCGTTGATGTCGAAGATGATGCTGCGATCCGGGGCCGCGAACATCCCGAAGTTCGACAGGTGGGCATCACCGCAGAGCTGCGTGATGAGGCCGCTGTTCGGCCTGGCGGCGAGGTCGCAGGCCATCACGGCGGCGCTGCCCCGGTAGAACGTGAACGGCGAGACGGACATGCGACTGTGCCGCAGCGGGAGCAGCGCCTGCACCCGGTCGGTCTCCTGGGCGGCGAGCACCTGGACGGGATCGGGGCGATCGGCCGCCGGCGCGTACTGCGCGATGGCGGTCCGGGGAAGCTGGCTCCGGGCAGCGCGCCCCGCCTCCTGCCGCTCGGCCACGGTGGCGATCCGCGTGCCCTCGCGCAGCCCCATGGCTGCCTGTGATGGTGCCTCGCTCATGGCCTCGGTGCCCTCTCGCTCACGACCGCGCTCCCCACCAGGCCAGCAGCGCCTCGGCTGCCGTCTCGTCGTCGAGCGGCCCCCGGTCCAGTCGAAGATCGAGCAGGAACTGGTAGGCCTCGCCCACCAGCGGCCCCGGCGGGATGCCGAGGATCGCCATGATGGCACGCCCGTCGAGGTCGGGCCGGATCGAGTCGAGCGCCTCCTGCTGCTCGAGCACGGCGATCCGCTCCTCGAGGGAGTCGTAGGAGCGCTGCAGGGCGGCAGCCCTGCGTCGGTTGCGCGTGGTGCTGTCGGCACGGGTCAGCTTGTGGAGCCGGGACAGCAGCGGGCCCGCGTCGCGCACGTACCGCCGCACGGCCGAGTCGGTCCACTCGCCGTCGCCGTAGCCGTGGAACCGCAGGTGCAGCTCGACCAGCCGCGAGACGTCATCGACCGTCTCGTTGGGGAACCTGAGGGCCTGCAGGCGCTTGCGCGTCATGCGGGCGCCGACCACCTCGTGATGGTGGAACGAGACCCGGCCGTCGGGCTCGAATCGCCGCGTGCGCGGCTTGCCGATGTCATGCATGAGCGCGGCGAGCCGCAGCACCGGATCCGGACCGCTCACCGGCTCGTGACGCGTCTCCAGCGCCATCGCCTGCTCGAGGACGGTGAGGGTGTGCTCGTAGACGTCCTTGTGGTGGTGGTGCTCGTCCTCCTCCAGCCGGAGCAGCGGCAGTTCGGGCATCACCACGTCGGCGAGTCCGGTGTCGACCATGAGCGCCAGTCCGCGCCTGGGGTCCGGGGACATCACCAGCTTCACGAACTCCTCGCGCATGCGCTCGGCGGACACGATGGACAGCCGCGAGGACTGGTCGGCCATCGCCGCGACCACCTCGGGGCTCACGTCGAAGCCGAGCTGGGCCGAGAAGCGCGCTGCCCGCAGCATCCGCAGCGGATCGTCGCCGAACGAGTCCTCCGGGCGGCCCGGCGTGCGGATGAGGCGCCGATCGAGGTCCTCCTGCCCCCCGAAGAGGTCGACCAGCGCGAGTCCGGGGAGTCGGATGGCCATGGCGTTGATGGTGAAGTCACGCCGGACGAGGTCGTCGGCCAGGCTGGTGCCGTAGGCGACGGCGGGCTTGCGCGAGTCGCGCTCGTAGGCCTCGCTCCGGTAGGTCGTGATCTCGACCACCCGGCCCGCGACCCGCGCGCCGATCGTTCCGAAGGCGATGCCCACCTCCCAGGTCGTCTCGGCCCATCCCTCGAGGACGGCCAGGACCTGCTCGGGACGGGCGTCCGTCGTGAGGTCGAGATCGGCCTCGGGCTGGCTCGACAGGCGGCCGAGGAAGGCGTCGCGTACCGATCCGCCCACGAGGGCGACCTCATGCCCGGCCGCCGAGAATCGATCGCCGAACGCGGTGAGGAGGGGGGTCAGCGGGGCGAGCTCGGCCACCAGCCGGCGCTGCGCGTCGGGCGAGTCGGAAAGGGGGGCCACGCCAGCAGAGCGTAGACGGGTGCCGGCACCGGTTTATCCTGCCCATATGGCCGGCTCCTCGACTCCCGCACGCAGGGGGGCGCCTCGAGTGGAGGAGATCTCGGCGGGGGGCTTCGTCATCGACACCCGGGGGGGCACCCCGCGGGCCGCGCTCATCGCGCGGCGCGACCGGCGCGACCGGCTGGTGTGGTCGCTGCCGAAGGGCCACATCGAGCCGGGGGAGACTCCCGAGGAAGCCGCTGTACGCGAGGTGCTCGAGGAGACGGGGATCCGCGGCAGCATCGTCGCGTCGCTCGGCACGATCGACTTCTGGTTCATGTCCGACGACCGCCGCATCCACAAGACGGTCCACCACTTCCTGCTGACGGCCCTCGACGGCGAGCTCTCCGATGCCGACCCCGAGGTCGCCGAGGTCGCATGGGTGCCCCTCGACGACGTCGCCGAGCGGCTGGCCCATGCCGACGAGCGGCGCCTGGTCGATCTCGCCCGGCAGGCGCTGGCCGAGGGGGTCGCGGTCAACGGCGGCGCGGGTGCCGGGTGAAGGCGCCGATTCGCGCACTCAGCCTCGCGCTCGTCGTCGCCTCGGCGTCCCTGCTGGGGGTGCCAGCCGCGGTCGCGGCAGATCCGACGACGCCCTCGGTCCTCGTCGTCATCGACGAGCTGGCGCCGCTCATCCCCGAGGACGGCGACACCCTCACCGTGCGCGGGCGCGTCATCAGCACGGCCCGCACCGACCTGACCGGCGTCAGCGTGGTGCTGCGCCGCTCGGCCGAGCCGCTGGCGTCGCGCAAGGACGTCACCGGCGTCGCGGCCAGCACGATGGCCCCCGACACGGGCGACCCTGATGCCATCGCGATCGACTCCACCCGGCAGGTGGTGTCCGAGGTCCTCCCCCCGGGCGGGCGCGCCTCCTTCTCGATCCGCATCCCCTTCGCCGATCTCGGCCTCACTCGGGACGGCACCTACGTCCTGGGCGTCGAGGCGCAGGGGCGCGAGGCGGGGGTCGACGTCCAGGACGTCCGCAAGGGCGTCCTGCGCACCTTCGTGCCGTGGTACCCGACGGCCGGATCCGTGCGACCCGTCGACCTCGTCTGGCTGTGGCCGCTGGCCGACTGGCCGGCCCGCTCGGCCTCCGGCGTGCTGCTCGACAACCGCACGCCCACCGAGCTCTCCGAGGGCGGGCGGCTCGACCGACTGGTGAACCTCGGCAACCGCTACCGCACCACCGTGTCGTGGATCGCCGATCCCGCGCTGCTCGAGACGGCATCCGACATGACCCTCGGCTACCAGGTCGTCGTCGACGACGAGGTCGTGATCGGCGACCGTGAGCAGGACGCCCGGCGCTGGCTCACCACGCTCGGGGCCGCCACCGACGGAGGAGCGCTCCGCACGGTCCCGTACGGCGACATCGACGCCACCGCCGTGGTGCGTGCCGGCATGTCGAACGACGTCGTCCGGGCCGTGACCACCGGTCCGGGCGTCGCTGCAGCGTCGCTCGGGGCCATCGCCCCGGGCGGCCTCTACTGGGCGCCGTTCGGGCGCATCGACCGGAGCAGCGCCAACGTGCTGGCGTCGGCCGGGGTCACGTCGATCGTGCTGTCCGCGGATGCCATGCCGCCCACCGACAGCGCGACCGCCGTGTCGGGTGAGGCGTCGACGTCACTGCCCACCTCGTTCGGGGCCCTTCGGGCGGTGCTCACCGACCCCGGCCTCACCGCCGTGCTGTCGCTGCCGCAGCGCAGCGCGTCCGACGTCGTGACCGCGCGCCAGCGCTTCCTCGCCGAGACGGCGCTCGTCGCCACGACGCTCCCCCCCGACCAGACCGAGCGCACGCTCGTCGTCGCGCCTGACGGCATGCGATGGGACCCCTCGGCATCCCTGATCGCCCCACTCCTGCGCGCCACCCGCTCGGCACCCTGGCTGTCCTCGACGACCCTGGACGCCGTGCTCGCCGAGCCGGCCTCCACCACGAGCAGGGAGCGCGGCGGATACGGCCAGAAGGCTCGCGACGCCGAGCTCAGCCCTGCCTACATGGAGCAGATCGCGCGCACGGCGGATCGCCTGGGATCCTTCACCTCGATCATCGACGACCCCACGGGCATCAGCGAGCCGTACGCCGCCGCGCTGCTGCGGGCCGAGTCGGCCGCCTGGCGCACGGACACCGCGCGCGGGCGCCAACTGGTCGCCGACATCGACCGCGAGCTGGCCGACGACATCGGGCTGGTCCGGGTGCTCTCCGAGGGGACCATCACGTTCTCCGGCGACAGCGGCCGGGTGCCGGTCACCATCGCCAACGACCTCGACCGCTCGGTCACCGTCGGGCTCACCCTCCGGGGCCGGCCACCGCTGCGCCTGGAGTCGGCTCCCCTGACCAGCATCCGCATCGATGCGGGCCGGATGGCCAGCGTCGACATCGACGCCCGGGTCGTCGGCGGCGACCCGCTGACCGTCGAGGTGCAGCTGCTCGACGGCCAGCAGGAGTCGTACGGGAAGCCCGCCCTCATCACGGTCAGCTCCACCGCCTACGCACGAGCCGCCGCTTGGGTGGTCGCCGTGGCCTTCATCGCGATCCTCGTCTTCGTCGTCTTCGGCGTGACGCGGCGCATTCGCAAGGCGCAGGCGGCGCGCCCGCGCGGCGATCTGGGACCGTAGTCCCGTGACCACCGAGCCGGAGCGCACCGGGCCTGACGGCGACGCCCCCCTCGCCTCCGTGCCTCCTGACGCAGCCGACTTCGAGGCGGAGGTCAGCGAGGCGGCCCGCGAGTCGCAGCCCGGCGACCTCGGCGCCAACCCGCCCTCCGCCGCCGGCAGCACGCTGGCCCGCAACAGCGCCGTGATGGCGGCCGGCACCGTCGTCTCCCGCGTGACCGGCGTCCTGCGCGACGTCGCCATGACCGCGGCCCTGGGCTTCTTCCTGGTGTCCGATGCCTACTCGCTCGGCAACTCGCTGCCGACGGTCGTCTACATCCTCGTGATCGGCGGCGCCCTCAACGCCGTGTTCATCCCCCAGCTCGTCAGGCGGATGAAGGAGGACGCGGACGGCGGCAAGGCCTACGCCGATCGACTGCTGACGCTCGTGGGGAGCGTCCTGCTCGTCCTCTCGGTGGTGGCCGTCGCCCTCGCCCCGTGGATCGTCGACCTCTACACGCCGGCCGACTACCCCGCGAACGAGTTCGACCTCGCGGTGGCCTTCGCCCGCCTGTGCCTGCCGCAGATCTTCTTCTACGGCCTCTACGCGATGCTGAGCCAGGTCCTGAACTCCCGGGGCAAGTTCGGCGCACCGATGTTCGCCCCGATCGCCAACAACGTCGTGGCCATCATCACCTTCGGCATCTTCATCGCGGTCGCGGGCACGTCCGCCGCAGCCGACGGGATGCTGACCAACGACCAGGTCCTCCTCCTCGGCATCGGCACGACGCTCGGCGTCATGCTGCAGGCCCTCATCCTCGTGCCGGTGCTGTGGCGGGCGGGCTATCTGTGGAAGCCGCGGTTCGACTGGCGCGGCGCGGGGCTGGGCAAGGCGGGCGGACTCGCCGTCTGGACCATCGGCCTGGTGCTCGTCAACCAGGCGACCTACCTGCTGATCACCCGACTCGCGACGCAGGCCAACGTGAACGCCGCCGACGCGGGGAAGATCGCGGCCGGACTGACGACGTACCAGAAGGCGCACCTCGTCTTCATGCTCCCGCACAGCGTCATCACGGTGTCGATCGTGACGGCCATGCTTCCGGCGCTCAGTCGGCTCGCCGCCGACGGCCGCCTCTCGCAGGTCGGCTCCGACGTGGCGAAGACGATGCGCATGGTCGCCGTCCTCATCGTGCCCGTCGCCGCCGTGCTGATCGTGAACGGTGCGGCGGTCGCCATCCTGCTCTTCGGCTACGGCGCCGCGACGCCCGAGCAGGCCGGCCTGATGGGCCTCATCGTGTCCGTGTTCATGCTGGGACTGCTGCCCTTCACGCTCTTCTACGTCCTCCTTCGGGGCTACTACGCGCTCGAGGACACCCGCACGCCGTTCTGGGTCACCGTCGCCTTCAGCGTCGCCCTGCTCGCCCTCGTCTACCCGCTGTTCGCCCTCGTTCCCGTGGGCGGCTCCCAGGTCGCCGCCATCGCGCTCGCCTACTCCATCGCGTACTGGATCGGCTTCGCCATCGCATGGTGGATCCTGGCCCGCCGGATCGGGTCCATGGAGTCGGGGCGCACGGCGTGGACGCTGGGCCGCCTCGTCATCGCCGGCGCCGTCTCGGTCGCCGTCATGCTGCTGTGCCTCGCCCTCCTGGTCGGCATCGAGACCGACGGGCCGGCCGAGTCCCTCAACCGCCTCCTCCTGCTGCTCAACGTCGCCCTCACCTCAGCAGTCGGGCTGTCGGTCTTCCTCCTCGCGGCGTGGGCGATGCGCGTCGCGGAGATCGCCGACGTACTGTCTCTGGCAGGGCGGGTCGCCCGACGTGGGAGACATGGATGAGGGCAACCGAGCAGCTCGGCCGCTACCAGCTGCTGGATCTCGTGACGCAGGACGCCGGGGTCGGCGATCGGCCCGACGTCTACCTCTGGCACGCCTACGACGAGGTCCTCGACCGGGCCGTGGCGATCCGCGTGCTGTCCGACGACGACCCCCGGTGCGCAGCCGTCCTCGGGGCCGCCCAGGCGGCGGCCGCCGTCGACGACCGGCGACTGCTCCGCGTGCTCGACATCCTCACGCTGCCGGCCACCGCATCGGATCCCGCCCGGATCGCCGTCGTGAGCGAGTGGGCCAGCGGCCGCAACCTCGAGCGCACCATCCAGGACCGCGGCGGACGCCCCTTCTCGCCCGCGGAGGCCATGGCCCTGGTCGCCGACGTGGCCCGAGCGCTGGCCGCCGCGTCGACGCACAACGTCATCCATGGACGCCTGCGGCCCTCGAGCGTCTTCATCACCGATGCGGGCGAGGTCCGGGTGCGCGGGCTGGCGGTCGATGCCGCCCTGTTCGGCGAGATCCCCGAGGCGGGAGTGCGCGAGGCCACCGACCGGGCCCAGGGCGATGTCGATGCGCTCGGCTGCCTCGTCTACCTGCTCACCACCGGCTACTGGCCCGGGGCCGAGCCCATCGATGCACCGGAGGCACCGCGTGCCAACGGTGTGGTCCTGCCGCCCTCGCAGGTGCGGGCGGCGGTTCCCCGCACCGTCGACGACGTCGTCGCCCGGTCCGTGACGTCGGCTGCCCGCCAGCGCGGGGTCGCCCGCGTCGTCGACGCCGCCGCCTTCGCCACCATGGTGGGTGCGACGCTCGACCACCTCGCACCGGTCACGATGACGCGCGCCGTGCCGGCATCGCCGGGACGACGCACCGCCCGCGTCGTCCTGGTCGGCGCCTGGCGCCTCATCGCCGTCGTCGCCGCAGCCGCGCTGGTCGCCGGCATCGCGTGGGTGGGATGGCAGCTCGTGTCCGGCGGCCCCTCGGCCACCGCCGACCGGGCGTCCACCGCCGACGACATCCTCACCTCGTCGGCCAAGCCCGTCGACGACCAGGTCGCCACGGGGATCGAGCAGGTCTACCCCGTGGTCAAGTACCGCTCGTACGACCCGTTCGGCGACGACAACGGCAACGGCAAGCCCGACAAGCGCAAGGGCCGCGAGAACGACGACCTCGCCGTCACCGTCAACGATGACGATCCCGAGACCGCCTGGCTCACGGCCGAGTACACGACCCCGGACCTGGACGGCAAGGAGGGAGTCGGCCTCATCCTCGACCTCGGGGAGCCGCGGGACGTGCAGCAGGTGGCCCTCAACCTGGTGGGCCGGGGGAGCAACGTCGACGTCCGGGTCGCGGACCGGATCCTGGCCGATCCGGCGCTGTGGACGCCCCTCGCGACGGCAGCCGGGGCCACCGACCGCATCAACGTCCGCGCCCCTCGACCGGTGACCGGTCGCTACGTGCTCATCTGGTTCACCCGTGTGCCTCCCGTCGACGACCTGGCCCTGGGCGCGTACCAGGGCGGCGTCAGGAGCGTGGTCGTCAGCGGCTGACCTCTAGGCTCCCTCCTGTGACGCGAGACGCCGAGCAGCGGGCCGAGGCCTCGGACGCCGAGCTGCTCGCTGCCCACGTGGCCGGCGACCCGCACGCCTTCAGTGAGCTCGTGCGCCGGCACCGCGACCGCCTCTGGGGGGTGGCCCTGCGCACGACCGGCGACCCGGAGGAGGCCTCCGACGCCCTCCAGGACGCCCTCATCTCGGCATTCCGGCGCGCGGAGCAGTTCCGGGGCGACTCCGCCGTGACCACCTGGCTGCACCGCATCGTGGTCAACGCCAGCCTCGACCGGCTGCGCCGGCGGGCGGTCCGGGCGGCCCAGCCGCTCCCGGACGACGACGAGAGCCTGCCGGGGGCGGCCGTCGCCGATCCGCTCGATGCGATCGACCGGAGGGAGACCCAGCTCGTCGTCACCGCCGCCCTGGCCGAGCTCCCCGTCGACCAGCGGGAGGCCGTTCTCCTCGTGGATGTCGAGGGCTGGTCGGTCGAGGAGGCCGCCGCCATGCTCAACTGCCCGACCGGCACGGTCAAGAGCCGCTGCTTCCGGGGCCGGGCCAAACTGGCCAAACGCCTCGCCCACTTGCGGAACCCCGACCAGATCGAGCCCGTCACACCGACGGAAGGAGGTGAGGACCACCGTGGCTGACGACCTGAACCCCGACGTCGAGCCTGACGGCATGCCCGACGGCACGCCGCAGGACGCCCCGGACGCGGACATCGACGCGTCGCTCCTCGACGATGCCTCCTTCGATGCCGTCCGAGCCTCCCTCGGCGCCCTCGCCTTCCTCGACCCCCAGCAGGCGGCCGCCGACGTGCCCATGCCGGCCGACGTCTGGGATCGGCTGCGCAGCGCCCTCGATGCGGAGGCCGCCGCGCGGGCCGTCGACGACCACGAGAACGTCGTGGCCCTCCCCGGGGCCGCGGTTCCCGCCGCCGCACCCGTGGCCGCCGGCCCGGGCCACCCTGTGCATCGAGCATCGAGGGGCCGCCGCTGGGCCGGAGGCCTGGTGGCGGCATCCGTCGCCGTGGTGGCCGTGGGGCTGGCGGTCGGCACCATGCGGGGCGGTAGCGGCGACGCCTCCGTCGTCGCGGTGAGCGCGCCGGCCAGCACCGCACCGGCCCCGGCATCGGGTGTCGAGGCGGGCGGCTCGCTGTCCGACGACGCGGCAGCCCGCGCCGACGCCTCGGGGGTGCCGGAGGCGGGCAGCGCTCCTGAGGCCTTCTCCGTGGATCCCACCGACCGGGCCGACGCCGTCACGGCGCAGGCCCCGGAGGCGTCCATCGTCCCGGCGGCCCGGATGGTCAAGACGAGCCAGACGAACTACGTCCCCGGTGAGCTGCGCAGCCAGGTGGTCTCGCTGGTGAAGGACGCCGGGTTCGCCACGCCCCAGGAGGCCATGGCCAAGACCGTGCCGCTGGCCGCCATGCCGGTGGGCGACGGCTTCACCGCCTCATGGCAGGCGCTGCGCGACTGCGTCACCTGGCTCACCCAGTCCCCGGACGCCCAGGCCCTCATCGTCGATCGCGCCACCTACGACGGCAACGCGGCCGGCGTGATCGTCGCCCCCGCGACCCTGCCGGACGCCGACCTGTCGACCCCGAGCCCGACCGTGACGGTCGACACGGGCCAGGGCGTCTTCGACGTGTGGGTCGTCAACCCGGAGTGCAAGCAGAAGTGGAACAGCCTCGACGACTTCCCGCTCTACGCCTGGGGGCAGTAGCGCGCCCTCGGCACGTGCCCTGCCCACCGCGAGCGGCGGGGAATGCAGCGGCCCGTAGGATCGTTGACGACAGCGACTGATACCCCCCGCGGTATGAGGTCATCCGTCGGCCGCCTGGGCCGCCGGACCCGCACAGAGAGGTCCTCGCGTGAGCGACGTCCGCAGCGTCATCATCATCGGCTCCGGTCCGGCCGGGTACACCGCCGCCGTCTACGCGGCGCGGGCGCAGCTCAACCCGCTGCTGTTCGAGGGCTCCGTCACCGCAGGCGGCGCGCTGATGAACACCACGGAGGTCGAGAACTTCCCCGGCTTCACCGACGGCATCATGGGCCCCGCGCTCATGGAGCAGATGCGCGCCCAGGCCGTGCGATTCGGCGCTGAACTGGTCACCGACGACATCGTGAGCGTCGACCTCAGCGGCGACATCAAGACCGTGGTCGACGGCTCGGGCACGACCCACCGTGCGCACGCGGTCATCCTCGCCATGGGCTCGGCCTACCGCGAGATCGGCCTGCCGAACGAGAAGCGGCTGTCCGGTCACGGCGTGTCCTGGTGCGCCACCTGCGACGGCTTCTTCTTCCGCGACCAGGACATCGCCGTCGTCGGCGGCGGCGACTCGGCCGTCGAGGAGGCCACGTTCCTCACCCGATTCGCCCGCTCCGTCACCCTCGTCCATCGACGTGACGCCCTGCGTGCCAGCAAGATCATGCAGGAGCGCGCCTTCGCGAACGAGAAGCTGCACTTCGCCTGGAACAGCGCCGTCGAGGACGTGCTGGGCGACGCCAAGGTGAGCGGCATCGTGCTGCGCGACACCGTGACCGGAGCCGCGCGCGAGCTGCCCGTCACCGGGCTCTTCGTGGCGATCGGCCACGATCCGCGGTCCGAGCTCGTGCGCGGCCAGGTCACCCTCGACGACGAGGGCTACGTGGTCGTCGAGCCCGGCTCGACCCGCACATCGCTGCCCGGCGTCTTCGCCTGCGGCGACCTCGTCGACCACACCTACCGGCAGGCCATCACGGCGGCGGGATCCGGCTGCGCGGCCGCTCTCGACGCCGAGCGTTTCCTCGCCGCCAGCGAGTAACCTGACCCCACCCCCCGAGGATCCACCACCACAACGCCAGGAGACGTGTCATGGGAGCAACCAAGAAGGTCACGGACGCCAGCTTCGCCGACGACGTCCTCATGAGTGACAAGCCGGTCATCGTCGACTTCTGGGCGGAGTGGTGCGGGCCGTGCAAGATGATCGCCCCGATCCTCGAGGAGATCGCCAGCCAGCACGACAGCATCGTCATCGCCAAGCTGAACGTCGACGAGAACCCGCAGACCGCGGCGTCGTACGGCATCACGTCGATCCCGACGATGAACGTCTACCAGGGCGGGCAGATCGTCAAGACCATCATCGGAGCGAAGCCGAAGGCCGCGCTGCTGGCGGACCTGGCCCCGTACCTTGTGACCAGTCCGCAGTCCTAGTGCGCCGCGGGAACACCGGACCCGCCGTCGCCGAGGTTCGTTCACGGCTCGCCCACCTGGGCCTGTGCAGCGACATCAGCGCGGGCGATCCCGCCCTCTTCGACGACGAGCTCGACCGGGCCGTTCGCACGTTCCAGCAGGAGCGTGGCATCACCGTCGACGGCATCGTGGGGCCGCAGACGTTCCGGCGCCTCGAGGAGGCCCGGTGGCAGCTGGGCGACCGGGTGCTGTCGTACATCCCCGGGCACCTCATGACCGGCGACGACGTCGCCGAGCTGCAGCGCCGGCTCATTCAGCTGGGCTTCGCCGCGGGACGGCAGGACGGCATGTTCGGGCCGCAGACCGACACCGCGCTCCGCGAGTTCCAGACCGGGGTGGGAGTCACGGCCGACGGCACGTGCGGGCCCGACACGTTCCGCGCCTTCGACCGCCTCGTGCGCACCGTCTCGGGAGGCAGTGCGAGCAGCCTGCGTGAGCACGTGACCCTGATCGGACTCCAGACCGGAGTGGCCGACAAGGTCGTCGTGATCGACCCGGGCGGCATGGCGGGCTCGGACGTCTGCCATGCCATCGCCGTCCGCGTGGAGGGCCGTCTGGCCGCCCTCGGCACGCAGGTGCTGCTGACCCGGCCGGGCCAGAGTGATCGCGGGGTGCCGGACGATCACGCACGCGCGCAGTTCGCCAACGACCAGGGCGCCGACCTCGTCGTGTCCCTGCACGTCGACGCCGTCGCCAGCCCCAAGCCCAACGGCCTGGCGACGTTCTACTACGGCGACCCCCGTGGCGGTGCGCACTCGCCGGCGGGGCGGATCCTGGCGGACCTCGTCCAGAGCGAGGTGCAGGCGCGCACCGACATGCTCGACTGCCTCACGCATCCGCGCAGCTGGGACCTGCTGCGGCTCACCCGCATGCCCGCGGTGCGCGTGGAACTGGGCTACCTGTCCAACGATGCCGATGCCCGACGACTGGCCAGCGCCGCCTTCCAGGACGTCGTCGCCGAGGGCCTCGCCGCCGCCGTGATCCGCTTCTGTTCGCCGCGCTAGCCAGCGATCGCTGACCGCGCCAGCGCAGGGTCGAGTGCCCGCTCTAGCGACCGGTCGCGACCACCGGAGGAACGTAGACCGGTGACGCCGGTCGCGGCCATACCAGGCGCGCGACGAAGCCCAGCAGCAGGCCGAGGACGATCAACCCCAGCACTCCCATGAGACGCCGCATGTCCGGTTCTCCCCTCGTTGGGCCTATCGTAGGTCGCCACGTGCCCGACCGACAGGGCTCGTGGACGGCAGGGCGCGACCGCGTCCGCGGGTCAGGGATGGAGGGAAGATGACGGGCTCACGGCTCGACCCATGGGTGGACTCCTACGCTGCGCGCGCACACAACATGCGCGCCTCCGAGATCCGCGCCCTCTTCGCCGTCGCCTCCCGGCCCGAGGTCGTGTCGCTGGCCGGCGGGATGCCCTTCGTCCAGGCCCTGCCCGTGGAGATGCTGGCCAGCACCGCCCAGCGACTGCTGTACGAGCGCGGGGCCCAGGCCCTGCAGTACGGCTCGGGGCAGGGCGACGTCACCCTGCGCGAGCAGATCCTCGAGGTGATTGGGGAGGTCGGGGTCACCGCGCACCCCGACGACATCGTCGTCACGACCGGCTCCCAGATGGCCCTCGACCTCGTGACCCGCGTCTTCTGCGACCCTGGCGACGTCGTCCTCGTCGAGGCTCCCTCGTACGTCGGGGCCCTCGGTGTCTTCCGGGCCTACGAATGCGACGTCGTCCACGTGGCGATGGACGACGAAGGCCTGGTCCCGTCGGCACTCAGCGAGGCGGTGGCCGCGGCCCGCGCAGCCGGCAAGCGCGTCAAGCTGATCTACACGATTCCGAGCTTCCACAACCCCGCCGGCGTCACGCAGGGTCCGGCCCGTCGGGCGGAGATCCTCGCGATCGCCCAGCGCGAGGGCATCGCGCTGCTCGAGGACGATCCCTACGGCCTGCTGGGCTTCGAGGGCGAGCCCCCGCGCGCGATCCGCGCCGACGACGCCGAGGGGGTCATCTACCTCGGGTCGTTCTCGAAGACCATCGCCTCGGGGCTGCGGGTCGGGTGGGCCGTGGCTCCGCACGGCGTCCGCGAGAAGCTGGTGCTCGCCGCCGAGGCCGCGGTGCTCTGCCCGTCGAACTACACGCAGCTCACGGTGTCCGAGTACCTCGCCACCCAGCCGTGGCGCGAGCAGATCAAGACGTTCCAGGAGGTCTACCGCGAGCGTCGCGACGCGCTGCTCGAGTCGCTTCAGGCACTCATGCCCGAGGGGACGCGGTGGACGATCCCTGCCGGCGGCTTCTACTCCTGGGTGACCCTGCCGCACGGGCTCGACGCCACGGCCATGCTGCCGCGCGCGGTCGCGAACCTCGTGGCCTACGTGCCGGGAACCGGCTTCTACGTCGATGGGCAGGGGCGCCAGAACCTGCGGCTCTCGTACTGCTATCCCGAGCCCGACCGGATCCGTGAGGGCGTGCGCCGCCTCGCCGCCGTCATCGAGAGCGAGCTCGACCTGGCACAGACCTTCGGCACGACGCGGTCGCTGAACCAGATGACCGGGTCGTCCGTTCCGGCGCCCGACCTACAGTAGGAGTCCCCATGCACGTGCTGGTGCTGTCGGGCGGCCTGTCCGCCGAGCGCGATGTCTCGCTCCGCTCGGGACGTCGCGTGGCGGAGGCCCTGCGCACCGCGCGCACCGACTGGGAGGTGCAGGAGAACGACGTCGACGCGGGCCTGCTCGACCGGCTTCGCGCGCACCGCCCGGACGCCATCGTCCCGCTGCTGCATGGTGCTGCTGGCGAGGACGGCGCCCTTCGAAATGTGTTGGAATCATTGAGGATTCCGTTCGTCGGATCGTCCGCTGCGGCAAGCCGGCTGGCGTTCGACAAGCCCATTGCGAAGACGCTGGTCGAGGGTGCCGGCATCGACACCCCGCCGTGTGTGGCGATGCCGCAGACGACGTTCCGCGAGCTCGGAGCGACAGCCGTGCTCGACGCCGTCGTCGACGCGCTCGGCCTTCCGATCGTCGTCAAGCCCACCAAGGGCGGGTCCTCGCTCGGCACCTCGATCGTGCACCGCGCTGCCGACCTGCCGGCCGCCATGGTCGGCGCCTTCGCCTACGCCGACGTCGTCCTGATGGAGAGCTTCATCGCCGGGACCGAGCTCGCCGTCGGCGTCTTCGAGCGCTCCGGTGACATCCTCGCGCTGTCGGCGGTGGAGATCGTCCCGGAGGGCGAGCTCTACGACTACTCCGCGCGCTACACCGCCGGGACCACCGAGTTCTTCTGCCCGGCACGCCTGTCGGACGAGCAGGCGCTGGCGGCGCAGGCCATGGCGCTCAACGTGCACCTGCTGCTGAACCTCCAGGACTGGTCACGCACCGACATGATCATCGACGCCGACGGGCGACCGTGGTTCCTCGAGGTCAACGTGGCACCGGGCATGACCGAGACATCGCTGTTCCCGCAGGCGCTGGTCGCCGCGGACCTCGGCCTCGGCGAGCTCACCGCCGCCCTCGTGGAGGATGCGGTGGCACGCGCGGCCGTGTCCTAGCCGTCCGGATCGTGGCCTAGTCGCGTTGCAGGATGTCGGTGATCCGCCGAAGGTCCTCGACGTCGGCGCAGTCGATGATGAGGCGTCCGCGCGATCGGCGCGTGGCGAACCCGTCGGTCCCCACCCGGGTGTCGAGCAGCGATGCCAGGCGCTCGGAGAACTCGGCGATGACGTCGGCCACCTCGGGGTCGCGCGGCAGGCTGACCCGGGAGCGCGTGGACGACTTGCGGCGGCGGCCGTCCGCGTCGCCCACGATGATGATCTCCTCGACGGCCCGCACGCTCAGGCCCTCGGCGACGATCCGGGTGGCGAGGGCCTCCATGGCGGCGGCGTCGTCGAGCGACAGCAGCGCCCGCGCGTGCCCGGCGCTCAGCACGCCGGCGGCAACCCTGCGCTGCACGTCGGGGGGCAGCCGGAGCAGGCGGAGCGTGTTGGTGACCTGAGGTCGCGAGCGGCCGATCCGCCGGGCGAGCTCCTCCTGGGTGCAGCCGAAGTCCGACAGCAGCTGCTGGTAGGCCGCTGCCTCCTCGAGGGCGTTGAGGTCGGCGCGGTGCAGGTTCTCCAGCAGCGCGTCCCGCAGCATGGCGTCGTCATCGGTGTCGCGCACGATGGCCGGGATGACCGTGAGGCCCGCCTCGCGGCAGGCACGCAGCCGGCGCTCGCCGGCGATGAGCTCGAACTCCCCGCTCGGGGTGGCGCGGACGATGACGGGCTGGAGGAGCCCGATCTCGCGGATCGAGAAGACCAGCTCGGCCAGCGCATCCTCGTCGAACACCGCGCGGGGCTGGCGCGGGTTGGGCACGACCAGGTCAATCGGCAGTTCCGCGTAGACCGCACCCGGGGTGGCCGTCGGCCCGCCCGCGTCGATCGCGTCGGCGACGGGGTCGCCCTCCGCGGCCGCCGAGGGGATCAGGGCCCCCAGCCCGCGGCCCAGGCCGCGCTTGGGCGCTGCCGACATCGATGCTCCAATCGGGGGAAAACTAGCCCCTATTTGTACCTTTTAATGGCTAATGTCTGTGGATAACCCTGTGGAGACCATGGGAGGGCCCAGCGCCACCAGCTGCTCCGCCGCCTCCCGGTAGGCCAGGGCGCCCGAGGAGGACGGATCGTAGGTGAGTACCGTCTGGCCGTAGGACGGGGCCTCGGACAGGCGCACCGACCGGGGGATCACCGTGTCGAGCACCTGAGCGCCGAAGTGCGTGCGCACCTCGTCGGCCACCTGCGAGGCGAGCCGGGTGCGGCCGTCGTACATCGTCAGCAGGATGGCACTGACGGCCAGCCCGGGGTTGAGGTGCGTGCGGACCATGTCGACCGTGCGCAGCAGCTGCGACAGCCCCTCGAGGGCGTAGTACTCGCACTGGATCGGCAGCAGCAGCTCGCGCGCGGCGACCAGGCCGTTGAGGGTGAGCAGGCCCAGGCTGGGCGGGCAGTCGAGGATGACGAACTCCAGCGGCCGGCCCGTCATCCGCTCGTGATGGGCGAGGTAGGCCTCGACCGCGCGGGACAGTCGGTACTCCCGCGCCACCTGGGCCACGAGCTCGATCTCCGCCCCCGCCAGGTCGATCGTGGCGGGCACGACCCGCAGGCCGGGGATGTCGGGGCACTCACGCACCACGTCGGCGATCGTCGCCTCACCCATGAGGACCTCGTAGACGCCGGGGGTTCCCTCGCGATGCTCGACGCCGAGGGCCGTGGACGCATTCCCCTGAGGATCGAGATCGATGACGAGGACGCTGTGCCCGGACAGGGCGATGGCGGCCGCCATGTTGACGGTGCTCGTGGTCTTGCCCACGCCGCCCTTCTGGTTCGCGACCGTGATGACCCGCGAGGTTCCGGTCACTGCTCGGGCCAGCCCAGCCCACCGGAGGGCTCGGGAGCTGTTTCACGTGAAACGGCGTCCACCCGCTCGGCGAGCGACTCGGGCCAGCCGAGCCCGGCCGCGCTCGGCTGCACGTCGCGGGGCTCGGAGGTCACGGCGTCATTGTGCCGCACGTCGCACCCCGGTGATGACCGTTGTGGGGGGATCGACCACCCCTGCGCCGAA
>CALGTB010000087.1 GCA_937902285.1 uncultured Actinomycetes bacterium
GCGTCGGCTCGATGACGGGTTCGGGTACGAGCACGACGGGCTCGGGTACGAGTACGACGGGCTCGGGTACGAGTACCACTGGCGTCGGCTCGATGACCGCCTCAGGCTCGGGCTCGGGGACCGGCAGGGGGGTCCGGGGTGCCGGCCACGGTGCGGGTGCGAAGGGTGGCGGGCTGGGCGTCCCGTCCGCCGCGAGGATGTGGACCGGCGTCACCGTGTTGTCCGGCAGCGACGGCTCCGCGACGGTCGCGGTGGCGACCGCCGCGGCCGCGCGCTCGGTGGCCCGCGGGCCGGCGTCCTTGACCACCAGGCGGCGCGGGCGGGCGATCAGGGCGGCGATGCCCACGCCGATGAGCGGAGCCGCGAGGAGGATCACCGAGAGGAAGGCGGCGATGGCCACATCCTGGAAGACCAGCGTCCGTGAGGCCTGCGCGGTGACCGAACGGGCGCTGGTGCCGTCGAGCTGGGTCAGCCAGGGGATGAACCAGAAGAGGCCGGCACCGGCCGCGACGGCGCCCAGCAGCTGGCCGATCCAGGCATCCGCCGCCGACTCCACGGGCATCCGCCGCCGCCGCAGCAGTGCCAGCGTCACCGCCGGGCTCATGTGCGTCCGCGACATGGGGCCCACCGACACCAGGATGCCGAGGAGGACCAGCCCGCCGGCCAGTGCCGCCGCGGTGACGGTCGTGCCCGGCGAGGTGCCCGTGATGCCGACCTTGGCAGCCACGGCCATGACGGCGGCCCCGACCGCGAGGAAGACGAGCAGCGCGGTACCGATCGCCTCGGCGACCAGGCTCCGCAGGTTGCTCATCGTGTCCTTCCACTCCGTCACGGGACGCGCGGAAGGTCACAGGCCTCCCACAGGCACCTAGAGTCCCGTGACTGCCCCCGAATCCGCGGTAGACGCGCGGAAGGGGACCCGAATTCCTCACGGCCGCAGATACGGAGAGGCCCCGGGAGCGCAGGGCTCCCGGGGCCTCTCCGGACGTGCGCTGGCGACTACTCGCGCTCGGAGCCGGCGACGAGGGCCTCGGGCTCCTCGACCTGCGTGCGGGTGATCTTCCAGACGATGACGGCCACGACCGCGCCGACGAGCGGCGCCAGGATGAACAGCCACACCTGCCCGAGGGCGTCGCCCCCGGCGAACAGGGCCGGGCCGAACGACCGGGCCGGGTTGACGGACGTGCCGTCCAGGGGGATGCCCACCAGGTGGACCAGCGTGAGGGTGAGGCCGATCGCGATGCCGGCGAAGCCGGGGGCCGCGACGCGCTCGGTCACCAGCAGGATGACCAGCACGAAGGCCGCCGTGAGGAGCACCTCGAGCACGAAGGCGCCGGCCATGTTGATGTTGCCGTTGTCGTACGAGTTCGTGCCCAGTCCGCCGGTGTAGTCGGTGACGCCGAAGGACGACACGAACAGCTTGAGGACGGCTCCGGCGGCGATGGCGCCGAGGAACTGGGCGATCCAGTAGCCGACAGCCTCGTTCGTCGGCATCCGACGCCCCAGGAGCATGCCGAGCGTGACGGCCGGGTTCACGTGCGCGCCGGACACCGGACCGAATGCGTACGCGATGCCGAGGAGCACCAGGCCGAAGGCCAGCGCGACGCCGACGATGCCGTTGCCGGGGCCGGCGCCGTCGTTGCCGACCTTCGCGGCGATGCCGAAGACGGCGGCTCCCACGGCCAGGAACACGAGCAGGAAGGTGCCGACAAACTCAGCGGCGAGCTTGCGGGTGGCGTTGTTCATGGAATCCCTCCGGGTGAGCCGATGACGGTCATCGGTCGAGTGATGCGGACATGGTCCCGCGTGGCCGTCATTTTGGCGGGAGGCGCGCTGTTGTGCGAGGGGGCGCGCGGGCTCGTCCGGTGACCTGAGAGGCTGTGCATCGGTTATCCAGCACGTGGGAGGGCTTTTCGATGTCGTCAGGCGACCAGATCCGGCCGCTGACAGTGGCGCTGCTCGGCGGCGGCACCGTCGGGGCCTCGGTGGCGCGACTGCTGGTCGAGAACTCCCGCGATCTCGAGGAGCGGGTCGGCGTGCCCGTCGTCCTCACGGCCGTGGCCGTGCGCGATGCCCAGCGCGCCCGCCCGGGCATCCCGGCCGCACTCATCACGGACGATGCGGAGGCCGTGGCGGGCAGTGGCGCCGACATCGTGGTCGAGGTCATGGGCGGCATCGAGCCGGCCCGCACGCTGATCCTGGCCGCCATGGAGGCGGGGTCGAGCGTCGTCACCGCGAACAAGGCGCTCCTGGCGGCCGACGGCGCCACGCTCTACGAGGCGGCCCATCGCAACGGCGTCGACCTCTACTTCGAGGCCGCCGTCGCCGGCGCGATCCCGCTCCTTCGGCCGCTGCGCGAGTCGCTGTCCGGCGACCAGGTCACGAAGGTGCTCGGCATCGTCAACGGCACGACCAACTTCATGCTCACGAGGATGGACGAGGACGGTGCCGAGTACGGCGACGTGCTCGCCGAGGCAGCCGCGCTCGGCTATCTCGAGGCCGACCCGAGCCTGGACATCGACGGCCACGACGCGGCCGCCAAGGCCGCCATCCTCGCTGAGCTCGCGTTCCACACGCGGGTCACGCTCGACGACGTGCACTGCGAGGGCATCTCGGAGGTCACCTCCGACGACGTGCGCGCGGCCCAGCAGATGGGCTTCGTGATCAAGCTCCTCGCGGTCGCCGAGCGCGTCGATGAAGGCGTGATCGTCCGGGTCCATCCGGCGATGCTGCCGCGCAGCCATCCCCTCGCGAGTGTCCGCGGGGCGTACAACGCCGTGTTCGTCGAGGCCGAGGCGGCCGGCGAGGTCATGTTCTACGGGCGAGGGGCCGGCGGGGCACCGACCGCCAGCGCCGTTCTCGGCGATGTCGTCACGGCGGCCCGCAACCGCGTGAGCGGCGGACTCGGGCCGGGCGAGAGCACCTACACCAACCTTCCGGTGCTGCCCATCGGGGCAGCGCTGACCCGCTACTACGTGAATCTCGCCGTGGCCGACCGGCCCGGCGTCCTGGCCAGCATCGCCTCCGCGTTCGCGGACAACGGAGTGAGCATCCAGGTGGTGCGCCAGGACGGGCACGGCGACGAGGCCGGCCTGATCGTGCGGACGCACCGCGCAAGCGATGCGGCGCTCCGCAAGACGGTCGAGCAGCTGAGCAGCCTCGACACCGTGAAGCGCGTGCTGGGAGTCATGCGGGTCGAGGGCGAGGCGGGGGCGTAGCCATGGCGCATCAATGGCGCGGACTCATCGAGGAGTACCGCGAGCGGCTGCCGGTGTCGGCGGCGACCCCGGTCATCACCCTGCGCGAAGGCGGCACTCCACTGGTCTACGCCTGCGTCCTCAGTGAGCTGGTCGGCTGCGAGGTGTGGCTGAAGTACGACGGGGCGAATCCGACCGGCTCGTTCAAGGACCGCGGCATGACGATGGCCATCTCCAAGGCGGCCGAGGCGGGCGCCAAGGCGGTCATCTGCGCATCGACCGGCAACACGTCGGCGAGCGCGGCGGCCTACGCGGCCAAGGCGGGCATGACGTGCGCGGTGCTCGTCCCCCAGGGCAGGATCGCCATGGGCAAGCTGGCGCAGGCGATCGTGCACGGCGCCCAGCTCCTCCAGGTCGACGGCAACTTCGACGACTGCCTTGAACTGGCGCGCAAGCTCGCGGTCGACTACCCGGTGGAGCTCGTCAACAGCGTCAACCCGGCTCGAATCGAGGGACAGAAGACGGCGGCGTTCGAGGTCGTCGACCAGCTGGGCCGGGCACCGGACATCCACTGCCTGCCGGTCGGCAACGCCGGCAACATCACGGCCTACTGGAAGGGCTACGTCGAGTACGCCGCCGACGGCGTCGCATCGTCCCGCCCCCGCATGTGGGGATTCCAGGCCGCCGGCGCTGCGCCCCTCGTCAGCGGTGAGCCGGTGCTCCACCCCGAGACGATCGCCACGGCCATCCGCATCGGCAACCCCGCCTCGTGGCATCAGGCGATCGACGCCCGCGACTCGTCGAACGGGCTCATCGATTCCGTGACGGACGACGAGATCCTCGCCGCCTACTACCGGGTAGCCCGCGACGAGGCGCTGTTCTGCGAGCCGGCCAGCGCGGCCAGCGTCGCAGGCCTGCTCAAGATGCATGCGGCCGGCGCGCTTGACCCCGGCCAGGTGGTCGTGTGCACCCTCACGGGAAACGGTCTCAAGGACCCGCAGTGGGCTCTTGAGAACGCCCCCGACCCCATCGTCGTGACGGTCGACGCGACGGCGGCCGCCCGGGCGCTGGGTCTGGCCTAGCCATGAGCTCCCTGCGACGAGAGGCCGTTCGCGTCCTGGTCCCGGCCAGCAGCGCCAACCTCGGGCCTGCGTTCGACTCGGCCGGACTGGCCCTCGCCGTGTACGACGAGGCGATCGCGATGGTCACCGATGACCCCGGCGTCCTGGTCGAGGTGGTGGGGGAGGGCTCGGACACCGTCCCGCGCGATGAGTCGCATCTGGTTGTCCGGGCCATGGCCGCCGCGTTCGAGTGGCTCGATGTCCGGCCGACCGGGTTCATCCTCCGGTGCGCCAACTCCATCCCGCACGGTCGGGGGCTCGGCTCGTCGGCCGCGGCCATCGTGGGCGGCATCGTGCTGGCCCGCGCCATGGTCGATGACGGGCCGCTGCGGATGAGCGACAGTGACGTGCTTCAGGTCGCCCTGGCCTTCGAGCCGCACCCGGACAACCTCTCCGCCGCCCTGTACGGCAGCTTCACGATCGCGTGGCTCGAGGAGGACGGCTTCGCGGACGCGGTGCGGCTGGCCACGCATGACGGCCTCAGGCCGGTGGTGCTCATCCCTCCCGACGAGATGCTCACCACCCGGGCGCGGGCCATGCTGCCCGCCTCCGTCCCCTTCGCGGACGCGGTCCTGAACGTGTCTCGCGCGGGACTCCTCGTGCATGCCATGACGGTCGACCCGCTCCGCCTGATGTCGGCCACCGCCGACCGGTTGCACCAGCAGGCGCGTGCAGAGGCCTTCCCCCACTCGGTCGCCCTGGTGGCGGCGCTGCGCGAGGCGGGGGTGCCGGCGGTCATCTCGGGGGCCGGCCCCACGGTGCTGGCCTTCGCCGGCCCCGAGCTCGATGGGCTGCTGACCTCTCTGGTCGGCGACGGCCCGTGGCAGGTGCAGCGCGTCGACGTGGCCGCCCATGGGGCTCGCGAAGTCCCACTGGCCCCCCTCCCGTAGAGCGCGAGCGGCGGCCAGGCGTGACCCCGGGGCGGCACCCCCTGGGCGGAGGAGTGTTATGCTCAGGTTGCTCCAGAATTGACGGCGGCTCGCCGATATCTCAGGCAGCGGTCCAGCAATCGAAGATTCGCGGTGGAGAACCACCCGAGCCCACTGGATGCACCCACCCGATCACGCGGTGACGCGCCGATCGCAGCGGGTAGTACGTGCCTTCGCTCGCGAGGGACTTTCACCCATCAAAGGAATCCATACGTGACAGACACAGCAGTGTCGACCTCCGCAGGCTCGACCCGCGGCGGCGGCCTCTCGGCCATGCTTCTTCCCGAGCTCAAGCAGCTCGCCCAGCAGCTGGGCATCACCGGCGCGAGCGGCATGCGCAAGGGCGACCTTGTCGCCGCCATCGGAGAGCGCCAGCGTCCCTCGACGCCGCAGGCTTCGGCTGAGCCCTCGGAGCGACCCCGGCGCTCCGCTCGCCGCGAGCAGGCACCCGCCGAGGCGACGTCCGACGCACCGCAGGCCCAGGCCGCGCCGTCATCAGACGGCGACCAGGACGCCAGCAACGACCGCGGCGGCGACCGGAACGACCGGAACAACAACGACCGCAATGGCGGCAATGACCGGAACAGCGGCAACGACCGCAATGGCGGCAACGACCGGAACAACAACGACCGCAATGGCGGCAATGACCGGAACAGCGGGAATGACCGCAACAACGACCGCAACCGGAATGACCGCAACAACAACGACCGGAACAGCGGCAACGATCGCAACAACAACGACCGCAACCGGAATGACCGCAACAACGACCGCGGCCCTGACCGCGACCGCACTGACGGCTTCGAGGGAAGCCGTCGGCGCCGTGGGCGCGACCGTGGCCGTGACCGCAACCGCGATCGCACGCCGGGCGGCTACAGCGACGTCGAGCCGGAGATCTTCGCCGACGACGTGCTGGTGCCGGTGGCCGGCATCCTCGATGTCCAGGAGAACTACGCGTTCGTCCGCACGACCGGCTACCTGCCGGGGCCGAATGACGTCTATGTCTCCCTGTCGATGGTCCGTCGGCACGGCCTGCGCAAGGGCGACGCCATCATGGGCGCCATCAAGCAGCCGCCGGAGGGCGATCGTCGCGAGAAGTTCAATCCGCTCGTGCGCATCGACACCGTCAACGGCGGCCCCCTCGAGGCGGCCAGGAACCGCCCCGAGTTCTCGAAGCTCACGCCGCTGTACCCGCAGGACCGCCTGCGCCTCGAGACGACGCCGGGCAACCTGACAACGCGGGTCATCGACCTCGTCGCACCGATCGGCAAGGGCCAGCGCGGCCTCATCGTGTCGCCCCCCAAGGCCGGCAAGACGATGGTGCTCCAGTCGATCGCCAATGCGATCGTCACGAACAACCCCGAAGTGCACCTCATGGTCGTCCTCGTCGACGAGCGGCCCGAGGAGGTCACCGACATGCAGCGGTCGGTCAAGGGCGAGGTCATCGCGTCCACGTTCGACCGGCCGGCCGAGGATCACACGATCATCGCGGAGCTGTCGATCGAGCGCGCCAAGCGCCTCGTCGAGCTCGGCCAGGACGTCGTGGTGCTGCTCGACTCCATGACCCGACTCGGTCGTGCGTACAACCTCGCGGCACCCGCCTCCGGACGCATCCTGTCGGGCGGCGTCGACTCCACCGCCCTCTACCCGCCGAAGCGCTTCTTCGGCGCCGCCCGGAACATCGAGAACGGCGGTTCGCTCACGATCCTCGCCACGGCGCTCGTCGAGACGGGCTCGCGCATGGACGAGGTCATCTTCGAGGAGTTCAAGGGCACCGGGAACATGGAGCTGAAGCTCGACCGGCGCCTCGCAGACAAGCGGGTGTTCCCGGCGGTCGACGTGGACGCGTCCGGCACCCGCAAGGAGGACCTCCTCATGTCGGCCGAGGAGCTCAAGATCGTCTGGAAGCTGCGCCGGGTGCTCCACGCCCTCGACCAGCAGCAGTCGATCGAGCTCCTCCTCACGAAGCTCCGGGAGACCCAGAGCAACTCGGAGTTCCTGCTCCAGGTGCAGAAGACCACGCCGTCCGCGAACGGCTCGCGCGACGACGACTGACGCCGGCACCGCAACCACGACGGACGCTGCGGCTCGGGCGGGTTTCGTGCCTGAACGGGTCGATGGCATACTGATGGCGCCCCGGTTCACGGTCATTCCCGCTGGAATGCGCCGACCCGGGACCTAGAAGGAGAGATATGAAGGCCGACATCCACCCCGCGTACGGCGAGACCACCGTCACGTGCACGTGCGGGTCCACGTTCACCACCCGGAGCACCGCGAAGAACGGCGTGATCCACGCCGACGTCTGCTCGCAGTGCCACCCCTTCTACACCGGCAAGCAGAAGATCCTTGACACCGGTGGTCGTGTGGCGAAGTTCGAGAGCCGCTACGGCAAGACCGAGAGCACGTCAGACAGCAAGTAGTTCTCCCCCGGGCGCCGGCCCGGGGTCGGCCGCGTGTCTCCCCCGTCGCGCGGTCGACCCCCGACCGGCGCCCGGTTCA
>CALGTB010000088.1 GCA_937902285.1 uncultured Actinomycetes bacterium
CCGCATCCGCCGGGAGAGCAAGCGTGACGCCAAGCAGGAGGAGTCCCACCGACTGCGCGACCTCGACGTGGCGCCGGCCGGCGACATCGACGACGACCGACTGCGCCTTCTGTTCACGTGCTGCCACCCCGCCCTGGCCATCGAGTCCCGGGTCGCACTCACCCTGCGCATGGTCGGCGGCCTCACCGTGCCCGAGATCGCACGGGCGTTCCTCGTGCAGGAGAGCGCCATGGGCCAGCGGATCACGCGTGCGAAGGCGAAGATCCGCACCGCTGGCATCCCCTATCGCGTCCCGGCGGCCGCAGAGCTGCCCGAGCGTGTGTCAGGCGTGCTCGCCGTCCTGTTCCTCGTCTTCAACGAGGGGTACCTCGCGACCGGCGCGGGCTCGGATCCGGTGCGCGAGGACCTCACGGCCGAGGCGATCCGGCTGACGCGGCTGGTCCACGACCTGCTTCCCGACGACGGGGAGGTCGTCGGCCTCCTGGCCCTCATGCTGCTCACCGAGGCGCGACGCCCGGCCCGCGTGTCGTCCACCGGAGAGCTCGTGACCCTGGTCGAGCAGGACCGAGGCTCATGGGATGTCGGACTCGTGGGCGAGGGGCACCGACTGGTGCGTCAGCGGCTGGACGCCGGTGAGGCGCCTGGGCCGTATCAGCTGCTCGCGGCGATCAACGCCGTGCACACCTCTGCGCGCGAGGCGCGGGACACCGACTGGTCGCAGATCGTCGCCCTCTATGACCAGCTGGCCCGGCTGGACGCCTCACCCGTGGTCTCCCTCAACCGCGCCATCGCGGTCGCCGAGGTCGACGGGCCGCACGTGGCACTTGCCCTTGTCGACCGATTGGCGGAGTCGCTGGCCGGCTACCACGCGTTGCACGCGGCCCGGGCCGACCTGCTGCGCCGTCTGGGACGCGGGCGCGAGGCCCGCGCTGCGTACGACAGGGCCATCGACGTGGCCGGGAACAGTGCGGAGATCGCCTACCTGTCGCGGCGCCGGGATCAGCTGGGTGAGCCACGGCGCGCCGCCGCCACGAGGGACGAGGGTCCGCCGCTGGAGGAGTGAGAGGCTGCCTGCGTGGACACCGACGGGCGACTGCTGATCCTCATCTCTGGCCCCTACATGACGGGCACCGACGGCGACGAGGACAGGATCCGCGACAACCTGGCCCGCATGGAGGCGATGGCACTTCCTGTCTACGAGCGGGGGCACCTCGCCGTCGTCGCGGAGTGGCTGTCGTGGCCGGTCATCGCCCAGGCCGGCGGCACCGACCACGCGTCGCCGCAGTTCGCCGAGCACCAGTACCCCGCGGCACACCGACTGCTGGGCATGTGCGACGCGGTCCTGAGGATCCCGGGGGAGTCGCGCGGCGCCGACCTCGAGTGCGAGCTGGCCCGCAGCAGGGGCATCCCCGTCTTCCACTCGATCGACGACATCCCGATCGTTGCGGGCTAGGCGCCCCGTGGCCGACGTCGACTTCGTCGTGGCTGCGGTCGTCCTGCGTGACAGCGATGGTCGGGTGCTGGTCGTCCGCAAGCGCGGGACGTCGCGCTACATGCTGCCCGGCGGCAAGATCGAGCCGGGCGAGACGCCGGGCGCCGCGGCCGTCCGGGAGCTGCGCGAGGAGGTGGGTGCGGACCTCGACGTGGCCGATCTCGTCCCGCTGGGGGTGTGGACGGCACCGGCGGCCAACGAGCCCGGCCACACGGTGCGCGGCCACGTGTTCGAGCACCCCTGGGTCTCCGGGCTCTCCGTTCGTGCGGAGATCGACGACCTGATGTGGCTGCACCCGACGGAGATGGGTGCACGGAGCGACCTCGCACCACTGCTCGTGACGTGCGTCCTGCCGGCGCTGCCTGACTGAGGAGACGTCACGGTGCCGGCGGGCCCACCCGCTTCCAGTAGTAGGTGGTGCTGCACATCTGGCCGGCCGGGTTCAGGGCGTAGTCGGGGATCTCGCCCACGCGGTTCCAACCCCGTCGCTCGTACAGCTGCGATGCCTCGGATCCGGTGACCGTGTCAAGGACGAGAACGGTGCGGCCACGTGCCCCTGCCTCGGCCTCGACCGCATCCATGAGCCGGTTCGCGATGCCCTGACGACGGACCCGAGGGTCGACCAGCAGCTTCGAGATCTCGCCCCGGTGCTGCTGGTTCTGCTGCCGCGCGACGACGAGGGAGACGGTGCCGACGATCACGTCATCCTCGGTGGCGACGAGCAGGACCTGCATGCCGGCGTCGACGCGCGCGAGGGCCTCGGTCCAGTAGGGCGCGGCATCCTCCGCGGTGACGGTCGAGAGGAACTCCACCGAGGCGCCGTCGCGCACGCAGTCGACGAGAAGGGCGCTGAGGCCCGGCAGCAGCGCACCGGCCTCGTCGCCGGCGACGGCCCGTATCGCGGTCACGGCGCGAGGGTACCTCCCGAGGTTCAGTAGCCTCAGGGCATGACGGTCGATCAGCCGGACGACGCGGTGGCCCAGGCGATGCGCCTGCGGGCGTCCGATGCGGACCGCGAGCGGGTCGCGGGGATCCTGCGCGATGCCTACGCCGAGGGCCGGCTGTCACTGCCCGAGCATGAGGAGCGCCTCGCCGAGGCCTACCGGGCCACCACGTACGCCGACCTCGTCCCCGTCCTGCGCGATCTTCCGGTGCCGCCGGGCACCATCGCCGTGCCGGACCTGCCCGGGGGCGGGCTCGCCGCGGCGCCCGCGGCCGGGTCCATGCCGGTGCAGCCAGGGCTGGCCGGCCAGGCGGAGTCGAACGCGGTCGCAGTCTTCGGCCAGTTCACCCGGCGTGGCGCGTGGACCGTCCCCGCGCAGATGTCCGCGAGCGCCGTCTTCGGCGAGGGCATCCTCGACTACACGCAGGCGGTGCTCACCCAGCGAGAGACCGTCGTCAACGCGGTGGCCCTGTTCGGCAGCCTCAAGATCACCGTCCCGCCGGGCCTTGCCGTGCGCAACGAGGCGGTGGCCGTCCTCGGCGCCGTCGAGATGCCGGTCGATCCCGGGCCTCCCGGCGCTCCCGTCCTCGTGATCAAGGGTGCCGCCATCTTCGGCAGCATCGAGATCAAGCGCTGACCCACCGGCCTACGGGCCGATGGCGGGCAGTTGGAGGCCCTCCTCGCGCAGCTCGAGCTCGGCGAGGGCATCGATGGTGGCGCGATCCCCGCGGCGCCAGGCGCCGGCGGGGTCGTCGCTGATGCGGGCCAGGACGTGCAGGGGCTGGCGAGCCAGGGCGCGGAGCGCGAACAGGTCGAGGTCCTCATTCGCGTCGACGAACCGCTGCGCGGCGCTGGCCTTGCGGATGAAGGACACGCGAAGGGGGATCCAGAAGGCGGCGAACGACGCGAAGGCGAGCACCGCCAGCACGACGGACACGAACATCGCCAGGCTCGCCACGGCGTCGGCCTCCGCCTGGCCGGCCGAGGCGAGGACGCCGGCGGCGTCGCTCATGCCGGAGAACGGGGCACTGAGCGCGTCGCCGATGAGCGGGATGCCGCTGACGGACTCGCCAGCCGAGTCGATGCTCTCCGCGAGCCCGGTCGCGCCGTCCGCGATCGCCTGCCCGGGGGCCGCGAGGCTCATGATCAGGCCGTGCAGCTTGACGGCGATCCAGATCCAGCACAGGGTCCAGACGACCAGCCAGATGTCGCCGGCCAGCTGCCGGGCGCGCCGTGCGGGGACGTCCGCGTAGAGCTTCACCATGGGGCCAGTCTCCTCACACGATTTCGTGGGTCCACGCCCGTCCCCGTAGAGTCAACGGGTGAATCGCCGCGAAGACCTCAGAAATATCGCCATCATCGCCCACGTCGACCATGGCAAGACCACGCTCGTGGATGCCATGCTCTGGCAATCCGGGGCATTCCGGGCAAATCAGGACGTGAACGACCGCGTCATGGACTCGATGGACCTCGAGCGCGAGAAGGGCATCACGATCCTCGCGAAGAACACCTCGGTCCGCTACGTGGGCAAGGCGGCTCCCGAGGGCGGCGTCACCTTCAACATCATTGACACCCCCGGCCACGCCGACTTCGGCGGCGAGGTGGAGCGCGGCCTGGAGATGGTCGATGCCGTCGTCCTGCTGGTCGACGCGTCCGAGGGCCCGCTGCCCCAGACCCGCTTCGTCCTGCGCAAGGCACTGCAGAAGCAGCTCCCCGTGGTCCTCGTCATCAACAAGGTCGACCGCCACGACGCCCGCATCGGCGAGGTCGTCGACGAGACCTACGAGCTCTTCCTCGACCTCGACGCGACCGAGAAGCAGATCGACTTCCCCATCGTCTACACCAGCGCGAAGGCGGGCCGCGCCTCGCTGACCCGCCCCGAGGACGGCGGGATGCCGGAGGAGGAGGACCTCGAGCCCCTGTTCCGCACCCTCATCGCCACGGTGCCGGCACCGGAGTTCGACCCGGAGATGCCGCTGCAGGCCCACGTCACCAACCTCGACGCCTCCCCGTACCTCGGTCGCCTCGCCCTGTGCCGCGTGCATCACGGCACGATCCGCAAGGGCCAGCAGGTGGCCTGGATGAAGGCCGACGGCAGCGTCGAGCGGGTCAAGATCGTCGAGCTGCTCATGACCGAGGCCCTCGACCGGGTCCCGGTGCAGGAGGCCGGCCCGGGCGACATCATCGCCGTGGCGGGCATCCCCGAGATCACCATCGGCGAGACACTGGCCGACATCGACAACCCGGTGGCGCTTCCCGTCATCACCGTCGACGAGCCGTCGATCTCGATGACCATCGGCATCAACACCTCGCCTCTGGCGGGGCGAAGCGGCACCAAGCTCACCGCCAACCAGGTCAAGCAGCGCCTCGAGGCCGAGCTGATCGGCAACGTCTCCATCCGCATGCTGCAGACGGAGCGCCCCGACACGTGGGAGATCCAGGGCCGTGGCGAGCTGCAGCTGGCGATCCTCGTCGAGCTCATGCGCCGCGAGGCCTTCGAGCTCACCGTGGGCAAGCCCCAGGTCGTCACGCGCGTCATCGACGGCAAGATCAACGAGCCCATGGAACGCCTGTCGGTCGACATCCCCGAGGACTACCTCGGCGTCGTGACCCAGCTCATGGCCCTCCGCAAGGGTCGCATGGAGCAGATGGTGAACCACGGCACCGGCTGGGTCCGCCTCGAGTACATCGTTCCGGCGCGCGGCCTCATCGGGTTCCGCACCGAGTTCCTCACCGAGACCCGCGGCACCGGCATCATGCACCACGTCTTCGAGGGCTACGAGCCGTGGACGGGTGAGCTGCGGGCCCGTGAGCGGGGCTCGATCGTGAGCGACCGCCGCGGCGCCACCACCGCCTA
>CALGTB010000089.1 GCA_937902285.1 uncultured Actinomycetes bacterium
CGTGCGCACCCTGCTGGCGAAGTTCGGGCTCGGGGTGCACCAGGCGTTCCGGCCTGCGCGGTCGCTGTCGCCGGGCGAGCGCACGCGCGCTGCGCTGGCCCTCCTGCAGGCGAGGGGAGTGAACCTGCTCGTGCTCGACGAGCCCACCAACCACCTCGACCTCGCTGCCATCGAGCAGCTGGAGGAGGCGCTGGAGTCCTTCGAGGGAACGGTCCTGCTCGTGACGCACGATCGGCGCATGCTCGACACGGTTCGGCTCACCCGCCGCTGGCACGTCGAGGATGGTGAAGTCGTCGAGGTGGCTGCGGGCTGAGGGCGGGGATTTCGTGAATCCGTGCACAAGCCCGTACACTCGATGAGTCGCTGCGCCGCAGCGGCAATCCCCAAGCGCTGATGCGCTGCTCGCGAGTCTTGCTTCTTACGTGGTCGATGTTGGGTCACTCATTCAAGGCGCGCTTGTCGTCATGAATGGATGTCTACCTGTGCACGCCATGCCCGCAGACACTGCTGCCACCGACTCGACCCCCTCGTTCGCCGAGCTCGGCATCTCACCCAACCTCGTGCCCGCACTCAAGCGCGCCGGCATCGACGCTCCCTTCCCGATCCAGGTCGCGACCCTGCCCGATGCGATCGCCGGCCGCGACATCCTCGGCCGCGGCCAGACCGGCTCGGGCAAGACGCTGGCCTTCGGCCTGGCGCTGCTCACCCGCCTCGACGGGCGCCGGGCCATGCCCAAGCGCCCCCTGGGCCTCGTCCTCGTGCCCACGCGCGAGCTCGCGATGCAGGTCAGTGACGCCCTGAGCCCGCTGGCGCACTCGCTCAACCTCAACGTCCGGCTCATCGCCGGCGGCATGCCCTACGCCAAGCAGATCCGCAGCCTCGAGCGCGGCGTCACCGTCGTCGTCGCGACGCCGGGCCGCCTGGTCGACCTCGTCAATCGCGGCGACCTCGACCTGTCCGACGTCTCCATCACGGTGCTGGACGAGGCCGACCAGATGGCCGACATGGGCTTCGTGCCGATCGTCCGCGAGATCCTCGACATGACCAAGCCGAAGGGCCAGCGCCTGCTCTTCAGCGCGACCCTCGACGGCGACGTCGACTCGCTGGTGCGCACCTACCTGCGCAACCCGGCGACGCACTCCCTCGACCCCGTCCACTCGCAGGTCGCCACGATGGATCACCACGTCCTGCTCGTCCACCCCGCGGACAAGGACGTCGTGACCGCGCAGATCGCCGCCCGCGACGGACGCACCATCTTCTTCATGCGCACGCAGGCCGGCGTCGACCGCCTCGCCGGACAGCTCGCGGCCCAGGGCGTGGCCGTCGGGGCACTGCACGGCGGCAAGACCCAGGCCGTGCGCACGCGCACGCTCGACGCGTTCCGCAAGGGCGAGACCCCTGCGCTCGTCGCGACCGACGTCGCCGCACGCGGCATCCACGTCGACGGCATCAGCCTCGTCGTGCACGTCGACTCGCCCACCGACCCCAAGGACTACCTGCACCGCGCTGGACGCACGGCGCGCGCGGGCGAGTCCGGCACCGTTGTCACCCTTGCGTCGCCGAAGCAGCAGCGCATGGTGTCGTCCCTGACCAAGCGCGCCGGCGTCGACCCGGCGGTCGCGCGCGTGCGGCCGGGCGACCAGACACTCAGCGACGTCACCGGCGCCCGTGAGCCGTCGGGTGTCCCGTGGGTGGCCCCTGTGTCGCCGTCCCGCGACCGCTCCGCCGGCCGTGGCAATCCCTCGAACTTCCGCCCCCGCCGTTCGTCGGGCCCGCGTCGGCACCAGAGCCGCTAGTTCCGGCTATCCGCTGCAGGCCATGTTCTGCGCGGTCTAGCCTCGCCGCATGAGGCGAAGCATCGCGGTTCTCGCAGCCGTGTCGGTTCTGGCCCTGCTCCCCGTCGCGGAGGCATCGGCCAAGCCCGCACCCATCACCGGGAAGCTGAGCGCCGTCGCGCCGCTGGGCCTGGCCGGCGTCAGCCCCGACGCGACGCTGCTGCCCGACGGCACCGTGCGCCTCTACTACTCCAGCATGGAGGGCGGGACGGCTGCCGACCTGTGCACCATGGCCGGACAGTGCACGCGGCAGGGATTGCTGCGCGGTATCTCCGACCTGACCGTGGTCACACTCGCAGACGGGACCCGGCGCGGCTACTTCGTGCAGATGGAGCCCGCCACGCAGGCCAAGTCCATCGTCACGGCGGTGATGTCGCCCGACGGCCTGTCGTACACGTCGCCGACACCGGTCGGCATCGCGTCGGCCCCGGGGCAGCGTGCCTGGGGAGTGCCGGACTCCGTCGTGCTGCCTGACGGGCGGGTGCGGCTCTACTGGGTCGATGAGCAGGCCGGATCGCCCGGGGAGTCGGTCGTGAGCGCGACATCGACGGATAGTTCAGGAACGACGTTCGTCCGTGATGCGGGCGCACGCGTCACGGGCGGCGTCGTGGACTTCGAGGTGCTGCAGGCGAAGACCGGGACATGGATCGCCGTGGCGTCCACGACGCCGGGCAACCCTCCGCAGAAGCTCCTCATCGCGTCGTCGGCCGACGGCCTCACGTGGAAGGTCAACCGGAAGTCGCTGTCGCCGGCGACGTCGAACTACATCGACCCCACGGGCTTCGCGACCGGGCCCAACACCTTCCGGCTCTACGTGACGCTGTCGCCGAAGGCCACGCCGTTCGACGGCTTCGACATCAACCAGATGACCCTCAAGGTGAAGCCGCCGAAGTAGGCCGCCCCGCCGGTCAGGCCTCGAGCTCGGGGTGCTCGTCCTCGATCACATCGGCGGACGGCGCTCGGACCCCTGCCAGGTGGCCGACGAGCCTGAGTCCGTAGCCGACGGACGGGCCGATGAGCAGCGCGAACAGCACGGTCCCCACCCCGACGGTGCCGCCCAGGATCCAGCCGATCAGCAGGACGGTCGCCTCGATGCCCAGGCGCACGGCGCTGATGGGCCAGCCCATGCGCAGGTGGATGCCGGTCATCCAGCCGTCGCGTGGACCGGGCCCGAGGTTGGTGGTCAGGTAGAGGCCGCTGCCGATGCCGATCAGCGCGATGCCGACCAGAACCATGGCCAGCCGCGCCAGCACGTGGTCGGGAGTGGGGAGGACCAGCACCATCACCTGGAGTGACAGGGCGATGACGAGGGCGTTGCTGATCGTGCCCAGCCCGGGGCGCTCGCGCAGCGGGATCCAGAGCAGCAGGACGAGCACGCTCACGAGGAACGTCGCGGCTCCGATCGAGATCGGCAGGCGCGTGCTGAGTCCCTGGGCGAGCACGGTCCAGGGACTGACCCCGAGATCGGCGGCCACGAGCACGGCCTCGCCGGTGCCGAACAGCCAGAGCCCGAGGACAAGCACGAGGAAGGTCGACGGCCCGGTACGCCAGCGTGACGCCGAGCGCCAGCGCGTGACCGGGACGGACCGTGAGGGTCGGAGGAAGGCGAGTCGGTCCGGCACTCAGGAGAGTCTGCCGTGCCCGGACTTGAGCCGCTCGGCCGCCGCCTCGGATCGACGCACCCGGGTCTCGGGAAGCTTCGCGTCGCCGACCCACCGCGCGTACTCACGACGATGGGAAGGAGCCAGTGCCTCGAAGGCGCTCTTGGCATCCGGGTCGGTGCGCAGGCGCGAGGCCAGCTCGATGGGGACCTCCACGGCGGGCACCGAGTCGTCCTTGCGCACGTGCACCACCACGGAGTCGCCCGCGGACACGGCGGCCGTCTCACGGACCCGCCCATTGACCACCACGTGGTAGGCGTCGCCGTACACCTGCGTCGTCGTGCGCCAGGTGTGGCCGTTGATGGTCACCCGAACCGGGCAGCGGGCCCGGCCGAACAGGGCCTTGACGTCGAACGGCAGCGTGATGAAGGTCTGCGTGCCCTTGGCGTCCGGGCGCCACAGGGCCGCCTCGAAGTCCACCATGTCGGTCACGCGGCAAGTGTGACGACGAAACGCCTGCTGCGCAGCAGATCCCGTCCTATGGTGGGGAAATGGCGACGAGGGCGAGGCGTGGGGCGGCGTTGGCAGCAGCGTGCGTGGCGGCGCTCCTCCTGGCCGCCTGCGGCGGCGGATCCGACGAGGCGCCGGCTGCGGGGGAGTCGACCGAGGGCCAGTCCTCCACTGGCCGGGAGGTGCTGCTCGAGGCCCAGCAGCTGACGGCGCTCGACCAGCAGGTGAAGTACCCGAAGAAGACGCCGGCCCAGGTCTCGAGCGCCATCGTGCAGCTGGAGCCGGGGCAGGAGTCCGGGTGGCATCGTCACAACGTGCCGCTGTACTCGTACGTGCTCGAGGGGACGGTGTCGATCGAGTACGACGCGGGCGTGACGAAGGAGTTCGCTGCGGGCACCGCGTACATGGAGGCCCAGGGCGTCTTCCACAACGCGACGAACCGGGGCGAATCCCCGGTGCGGATACTCGAGGTCTACCTCGGCGCCAACGGTGCCAAGAACACGGTCGAGCGCGCTCCCTAGGCCCGTACCCGGACCCGTCGGCCCGCCGCGTGCCTTAGAGTCGGGCGGGTGCTGAGCGTCGACGACTACCGCGACGGGATCCTCGCTGGAATCGGGGTCCTCGCACCCATCGAGCTGCCCCTGTCATCGACCCACGGCTGCGTCCTTGCAGCCGACGTGGCGGCGCCGTGGCCGCTGCCGTCCTTCGACAACTCGTCCATGGACGGGTACGCCGTCCGCTCCGCAGACGTCGCCCTGGCATCGGCCGAGGCGCCCGTCGAGCTCACGGTCGTCGACGATGTCCCTGCCGGATTCCGCTCGACCGAGGCGGTGACGCCCGGCACCGCGGTCCGCATCATGACCGGCGCGCCGATGCCCGACGGTGCCGACGCGGTCGTGCCTGTCGAGCGCACGGACGGCGGCACCGCCACGGTCTGGGTCAGCCAGGGCGTCGATTCCGGCGCCTATATCCGCCGTGCGGCGGAGGACGTCGTCGCGGGGGAGGTCGTCCTCACTGCAGGGACGCTCATCGGCGCGCGGCAGGTGGCGATCCTCGCCGCGGTCGGCTGCGGGCTCGTGTTCGTCCACCCCCGTCCGCGCATCGCCGTCATCTCCACGGGATCCGAGCTCGTCGAGCCCGGACTGCCCCTCCGGCACGGCCTCATCAGCGACAGCAACAGCTACCTCCTCGTCGCGGCGGCGCGCGAGGCCGGCGCGGACGCCTATCGCGTCGGCCCGATCATCGACGACGAGCGGCTGTTCCTCGAGACCGTCGAGGACCAGCTGCATCGCTGCGACCTCATCCTCACCAGCGGGGGCGTGTCGATGGGCGCCTACGACACCGTCAAGGCCGTGCTCAGCACGCTCGGCTCGGTCGACTTCATGAAGGTTGCCATGAATCCGGGAATGCCCCAGGGCCACGGCTTCGTGGGCGAGGAGAACGTGCCGATCATCACCCTGCCGGGCAATCCCGTGAGCAGCTACATCTCGTTCGAGAACTTCGTGCGACCGGTGATCCGTCGCATGCGCGGTCTCGACGACATCATGCGGCCCGAGCTTCGCACGGTGTGCGAAGAGGCCGTCGACTCACCGTCCGGCAAGCGTCAGTTCGCCCGTGCACGCTTCCTCCCGTCGGGAGCAGTGGTCCCGACCGGCACCGGCCAGGGCTCCCACGTGATGGGCGGCCTGGCCATTGCCGACGCTCTCATCGTGATCCCCGAGGACGTCACCCGCGTGTCGGCGGGCGACACCGTGACCGTCATCGACCTGCGCTCGCGCTGACGACGCCGGGCGTTCACGCACTCTTCTGTCGGCGGTGGGCGGCGCGACACCGGGACGCTGCCTGGCGGGTATGAGGTGAGGGCACCTCGTTCCCGAAAGGACACCCAGTGGGCATGCGCACACCTCTCGTCATCGGAATGGCGGCCGTCCTGGCCGGCACCGTTGCCGTCACCCCGGCCTCCGCCGAGACCGGCCTCATGTACATGGAGCCCGTCGCCAGCGGCGTGACCATGAAGGCCCTCGCCACCGCCGGCGACGTCATCGGCGGGGTGATGTGGCAGGGAGTACCCGACGGCATCGGCGTCCTGCGCGACGGCGACGACCTCACGGTGTTCATCAACCACGAGCTGTCGGCGACGAACGCGGTGGCGAGCACGATCGCCCGAGCAAACGGGGCTGCGACGGCATCGACCGTGAGCGCCCTCAACCTCGACACGGCGTCGATGAGCGTCACCGCCGCGCGCGACCTGCTCTCCACGGTGAGCTGGTACAACTACGCCACCGGTTCGTACGGCTCGACGCCCAGTGCGCCGGCCGGCGCCGCGGCCAAGGACGAGTTCGGCTCGCCGAACCACACGAAGGCACTGAACCGCTTCTGCTCGTCGCACATGGTCCAGCCGGGCGACCTGGCTTACACGGTGACCGACGCGAAGGGCAGGTCGGTGACCTACGGCCACACCGGCCCGGCCTACTTCACCGGCGAGGAGGGCGGCGACGAGTCCCGCGCCTTCGGGATGGACAACGCCGGCAACCTCGTCCAGCTGCCCCGCCTGGGACTGGCCGCCTGGGAGAACTTCCTCGTCGCGCCAAAGTCGGGCAAGCGCACCGTCGTCATGGGCAACGAGGACGGCTCGGCGACCGACAGCCAGCTGTGGATGTACGTCGGCGAGAAGACGACCGAGGGCGACTGGGTGACGCGGGCCGGCCTGAGCAACGGCCAGCTCTACGTCATGTCGATCAACGGCATCGCCAACGACAACGTCTTCCGCGCAACCGTGGCGAAGGGCTCGGCGAGTCAGGTCAGCTTCAATGCCATCGACCACACGGTGAACGGTGTGCAGCAGAACGCGTCGGCTCGTGCACTGGGCTCGGAGCTGGCCCGCGTCGAGGACGGGGCCTTCGACCCGAACAACCCGAACGACTACTACTTCGTCACGACCGAGTCGAACAAGGACCCGAAGGCGACGGCTCCCAACCCGGCGACGCCCGCCGTGTCGCGCGACGGCGGCGCGCTGTGGCGACTGCGGTTCCTCGACATCACGAACCCGATGGCCGGGGCGACACTGACGATGCTCCTCGACGGCAGCGAGGCCCCCTACCTGAGCAAGCCCGACAACATCGACGTCGACCTCGCCGGCAACGTCCTCATCCAGGAGGATCCGGGCAACAACGACCTCATCGCCCGCGTGGTGTCGTACCGCATCAGCGACGGCAAGCTCGTGACGGTGGCGAAGTTCGTCGACCAGTACTTCAAGCCGGGCTCGCCGACCCTGATCACCCGCGACGAGGAGTCGAGTGGCATCACCGACGTCAGCGAGTTCCTGCGCAAGGGTGAGTCGGACAAGGCCAGCTACTACGTGCTCGACGCCCAGGTGCACGCGTCCACGCTGGCCTCGCGCCCGGATCTCGCCGGATCCAGTGCCGCGACCAAGGCGGCGCTCGCCCAGGCGATCGAGGGCGGGCAGCTGTACCTCATGACGGTGCCTGACTGGTCGAAGGCCTACGGCTGAGTCGACCTCAGCATGACGGTGGCGGGCGTCCGGTGGACGCCCGCCACACTCATGCCCGGGGTCAGCGCAGCAGCGCCGAGAGCTCCTGAAGCCGCTCGTCGTTGACCGAGTACCACGACCAGGTGCCCCGGTTGGTGCGCGAG
>CALGTB010000090.1 GCA_937902285.1 uncultured Actinomycetes bacterium
GAGCCCCTCGGGTGGTCGGCATGCCCGACCGCTACGTGCTGTTCGTCGGCAACCGTGGCCAGTACAAGGACGCCGACGTGCTCATCCGCGCCTTCGCATCGATCAGGGCGCAGCACGACGACGTCAGCCTCGTGTTCGTGGGCGGCGGGCCCTTCAGCCGGGCGGAGGCCGCTCAGCTGGCCGACCTGGGGATCTCCGATCGCACGGTGCAGTTCTCGCTGCCCGACGCGATGATGGCCGGGGCCTACGGCAACGCGCTCATGTGCGTCTTCCCGTCGCGCTTCGAGGGCTTCGGACTCCCCGCGCTCGAGGCCATGGCCTGCGGCACGCCCGCCGTCCTGGCGCGCAGCACGTCGCTGCCCGAGGTCGGCGGCGACGCTGCCGTCTACTTCAGCCCCGGGATCGTGGGCGAGCTCGCCTCCGCCATCACCGAGCTGCTGGACGACGACGACGCGCGCACCGCCCTTGCACGGGCTGGCCTGGAGCGCTCGGCGGCGTTCTCGTGGGACGCCTCCGCACGAGCGACGGCAGGCATCTACTCCTCCCTTGTGGGATAGCCTGACGGGGTGCAGATCAGGGCCGAGCATCCTTCGCTTGAGGTGTTCCTCAAGTCGGCCCTGACGCCGGAGGCCCGCCGCAACGTGCTGTTCGTCTCCTTCACCCAGTGGGATTTCGCCCTGGCGGCACTGGCCGACACGGCGATGGGGCTGCACCGGATGGGCTCGGAGCTCACGCTGGCGTTCTGGACCGCCCAGACGCCGCTGCGCGACACCGGATGGTCGGCCAGCCATACGCTCGCGACCCTCACGGGGGCCCCCGCCCGCGACCAGCGGGTCCGCGACGCCCTCCTCGACCTCGGCGTGCCGCGTACCGCGCTGGCCCGTCCGCCGCTGCGTCGCTGGCGGCCGTCGGAGGCCATCCGCATCGAGAAGCCGATGAACCGCACCCAGATCCGGGCGCTGACGTTCCACGGCAGCCCCATGGGCCGGGCGATCCTGCAGGTGCTGCCCGAGAACCAGACCCCGACGACCGACACCTTCTTCTGGCCCCGCCGCTGGGTGCAGGGCTGTGCGCGCTCCTATGCCTGGGCTTACGACCAGACCCTGGCGCTCATCCGCGAGCGGGGCATCACGTCCGTCGTCGTCTACAACGGGCGCTTCCTGCACGATCGCGCCGCCTCGGCCGCCGCCCAGGCGGCCGGCATCCCCGTGCTCTACTACGACACCGGCGGACTGGACACCGACTTCGACCTCACCGACTCGGTCACGCATGACTGGTCGGACCTCCAGCGACGCATGCTGACGCTGTACGACGAGTGGCCCGAGGGCGAGCGCGACGAGCTCGGCAGCAGCTGGTTCCGCGAGCGGCTCAACCACACGGCCGCCGACAACGTCCTCTTCACGGAGGCCCAGGAGATCGGTGCCACCATCGATCGCCCCGAGGCGGACTGCGTGGTCGTGTACTTCAGCTCGTCGGGCGACGAGATCGCCGAGCTCGAACTGGACTGGAGCCAGTTCATCGGCGACCAGCCGGAGGCGCTGGCCGCGCTGGCCGAGGAGTGCCGCAAGCGGCCGGGGTACTCGCTCGTCGTGCGCAGCCACCCGCACAAGCGCATGAAGCCCGCCCAGGACGTCGCCGAGTGGCTCGAGGCGGTGGAGGCGGCCGACCCCGATGTCCACCTCGACCCGCACTCGCCCATCGACTCCTACGAGCTGATGCGGCAGGCCGACATCGTCGCGACCTACGGCTCCACGACCGGTGTCGAGGCGGCGTTCGCCCACAAGCCGGTGATCGTCATGGGCCCATCGGCGTACGACCAGCTCGGGTGCGCCACCCTCGCGGCCACGCCGGCCGAGCTGGCGGCCGCACTCGACGTGCGCGAGCCGGGCTCGTGGCCCGGGGCGGTGTCGTACGGCCTCATGATGCGCCGGCGGGGCTTCCTGTTCGAGACGGTGTCCCGCACGGGCGCCGGCCTCTCACTGGGCGGCCATCATTTCGACGACGCCCGTCCGGTCGTCCTGCATGCGAGTAATCTCGTCAACCGGGTCCAGCGCTGGTATCTCTCTCGGTAGGTGCACATGCTCGGCAGTCTGAGGCAGCGGGTGCGTACGTCGGTGCCGTTCAGCACCGACGTCTACGAGTTCGTCGATGCGCGTCGCCGTATGGCCGCGAGCCGGCGTCGCATCGCCGCGCTGGTCAGCAGCCCGCGTGAGCTGTGGCTCGACCTGGGTGGCGGCAGCGCAGGGTCCGGGGGCTGGCTGACGGTCGACATGACCCGCGAGTGCGACATCTTCTGGGACCTGCGGCTCGGGCTGCCCTTCCCCGACGGCAGGGTCTCCCGCGTCTACTCGTCGCACTTCTTCGAGCACCTGTCGTTCCGCGAAGGCCAGGCGATGCTGGCCGAGTGCCTGCGGGTGCTGCGGCCGGGTGGCTCGTTCTCGATCTGCGTGCCGAACGCGGAGCTCTACATCGACGGCTACCTCGGTCGCCGTGAGCTGCCGGACGAGTGGTTCGGCTGGGAGCCGGCCTACAACCAGACCACGCGGATCGACGCGCTGAACTACATCGCCTACATGGGCGGCGAGCACAAGTACATGTTCGACCAGGAGAACCTGCTGCACATCCTGCGCACGAGCGGCTTCGCCGACGTCGCGGCCCGCGGGTTCGACCCGGCCATCGACATGGCCGAGCGCGACCACGAGTCGATCTACGCCGCCGCCGTCAAGCCCGGGGGCGCTGCCTAGCGCCGGACGGCGGGCGCGTAGCGCTGGAGCACCCAGGGCATCGCCGCGTAGCGCTCGCGCACGAGGGGGGTCGGCTCGAACTCCGGCAGCTCGTAGTCCATGCCGAACAGCGTGGTCGAGAACTCGTTCTCCAGTGCGAGGCGATCACCGGAGATCGGCGTCTTCCCCTTGTGCAGCCCGATGGTGTCGACGCCCATGATGGTGCCGGCCGGCCCGCACAGCTCGGTGACGTTGTCCCACAGCCCCGCCTTGCGCACCGCGTCGTCCGTCTTACGGCCGTCGCCGCGCAGCGACCACGGGATCTGCCGGTGCGAGCCCCTGAGGTAGACGTGCGGTCCGGTGTCGGGGGTGACATCGGTCAGGTAGATGAAGAACTTGAGGAACGACAGGCGGTCGCGGTCCTGGTGGAACAGCTGCGCGTTGACGTCGGCATCCTCGGCCTTCTGCGTGGTCGTCCACCAGAAGGCCACCTCGTCCATGAGCACCGGCTGGCCGAGGTACTTCTGCGCGATGGTCGCCATGCCGGGGTCGGTGGCGAACTCCTGCACCTCGGGGCACCGCAGGGCCACCTCCTCGTCGAGGTCGTAGCGGCCCACCTGGGGTGCCTGCCGCGGATACGGGGCGGGCGGTGTGCCGGCGCCACGTGCGGTGCAGGGCGCCTGCTCGGCGAAGCTGCGGATCGCGTCGGTGATCGTGGTGTCGACCGTCTTCTCGAACACGTAGAAACCGTCGCGCTGGATCCCCGCCACGGCCCGGTCGATCTCGGCGGACGGGATGAACCGGCTGGTGGTGGGATCGGCGATGCGTCCCGCCGCGGGATCCTTCTGGTGCACCACGCGACGCGACACCCACTTGCCGACTCCCGGGTGCAGGTCCATCGCCGAGCGCATGCGGTACTGGCTGTCGCCGTCCGTCGACGGGGGCGGAGCCGAGCTGCTGCTGAACGAGCGGGCCGAGGTCATCGTGCTGACCAGTCGGGGGAGGCGCAGGAGGGTCTCGACGGATTCGTGCGTGGCCATGCCGAGAAGGGTATCGACTCCTCAGCGGGGGAAGCGACGCCGGAACGTGTCGCGGGCCTTCGCTGACAGCAGCCGGCCGACCTCGCCGTAGGAGAGGTAGTGGCTGAGCACCTCGGGCTTGTCGGCGCCGACGGGGATCATCCCGATGTCGCGGGAGTAGTTGGAGTTGACCACCAGGGCGACGTAGCCGCGGGCGATGTCGGCGACGGTGATCCCGCGCAGGACGTACTCGAGGTGCTGGCCCTCGTGGTGGAAGACCTTCACCAGGGGCTCGCGCGGGTGGATCGCGATGACCCGGCTGCGCTGCAGCCACATGTTGTACCAGCTGAACTCGTACGGCGACTCCGCCAGCGCGTCGACGTAGTCCCACCCGCGAGGGGCCAGGAAGTCGTCGCGGAAGGAGCGCAGGACCGCCGCCGACATCACCTGGTGCCCGTGGCAGGTGAGCACGGTGGACGTCTCGAGGCCCACCAGCTCCTGGATGCGCCGGATCTCCGCCTCGCGGCGCTCCCAGTACTGGTTGTAGTACCGAGGCTCCACCTTGAGCTCGTTGTCCTCCACGAGGACGGTGTACGGCGTGTCGTCGTCGACCATGAAGTCCGCGCGGGAGAACGGCCGGATGAACTCGGCATCGGAGTCGACGCAGAAGTAGTCGTCGGCCAGGCCGAGCTCCCAGAACGCAAGCTTCACGATCTCCTGGTTGATGTAGCCGGGGCTGAGCTCGTGCACCTCGCGGTCGACCAGGTGCTCGGCGAGCAGCACCTCGGACAGGATCGTCACCCGGTGGGACGCCAGGGGCGTGAACAGGACGACGTCGGCCTCGGGCACGACGATGTACAAGGGGATGTCATCGGTGTTGAACCTCTCGAAGCTGCGAACCATCCGGGCGGCGTACTCGACGTCGCCGGAGTAGGACTTCAGCAGCATCGCGAGGGAGTGCATGGCTAGGCCGGGTCCTTGACTGCCTCGATGATGCCGGCGGAGCACAGGAACATGCCACGCCAGGTGCCCTCGTGCTCCATGGCCACCTGCGCCCTGCGGTACTCCATCGGGTCGATGCGGTCGGCGATCATCGGGTAGGCGGGGTGGTAGTTGTACCAGTGGTAGCGGATGTCGCTGTAGCCCTGCGCGCGTACGACCTCGGCGAGCTCGAACGGGTTGTGGAAGCGCGACAGGATCTCGTCGTAGCCGTCGCCCGTCGGGCGGGTGCGGACGGGAGGCTTGTCGACGGCGAGCCGGGCGTCGAGGTCGGCCGCCACGACATCGCGGATCACCGGGTCGACGTCGGCGAGGAGGTCGTCGAGGATGAACTCCTTCGTCAGGCGGTTGAAGGTGAACATCGAGAACAGGGAGTTGCGGAACTGCAGGACGAGGCGGCCGCCGGGACTGAGGAAGCCGTCCATCGCCTGGACGAAGGCCGTGTCGTCGGCCACGTGCGGGATGACGCCGAGCGCCATGACGGCGTCGAACACGCCGGCCCGCTCATGCTCGGCCGCCATGGCGCCCTCGTCCTGGACGTCGAGATGGGCGATCGCCAGCGGGTCGAGGCCGTGCGCCTGCATGTTGGACCGCGCCACCTTGACCATCTCCGCCGAGATGTCGTTGCCGGCCACCCGCAGCCCGTCGCCCGCGAGGGTGATGAGCGGCGTGGCGTCGCCGACTCCGAGCTCGTAGACCGAGGTGGACCCGGCAGCAGCGAGCACGCGCTGCACGAGCTGCAGCCGGAAGAGGTTGGAGGGGTACTCGGCGTTCGTCCAGAGCTTCTCGGGGTCGTACTGGTCGCCGTAGCTGGCGGCGCTGCCGTCGTAGTGGGATGCGACCGTCATCGCGCGACCTTCCTCGAGGGGAGCCTGACCAGCAGGCCGTGATCGACCAGTTCATCGATGATGGCGAGCACGTCGTCGACGGGCAAGTCGAGCAGGTCGGCGAGGTCGAGCACCGAGTGCTCGCCGTCGCAGTAGGCGAGGACGTGCGTGCGCATCAGGACGATGTCCGCCACGGTGCGCGCGTGCATGGCGTGGTAGAGCCCACGGCGCCCGAGCTGCGGCTCGCCCAGCACGGTGGCCACGTAGTACTCGTTGGACTCCAGCAGCTCGATGCAGTCGCGCACGAGGTCGAGGCCCCCCTGCAGTCCCGACGGCGTGATGACCGTGAGGTCGTCGAGCGAGGTGTGGTACTCGCGGTAGGAGCCGTACTTCGTGCGCATGAGCGAGATGAGCGGCAGGTCGATTCCGGGGGCGCAGTAGGTGCGCTCGTCGGATCCCCGGTCGAGGTACGAGTACTCCACCGCAGGCGACCGCGTGGCGACGACCCGTCGGCCGATGCGGTCGATCTCGAGGTCTCCGAGGCGCGAGGCGAGGTACGAGTAGTCGCCGTCGTCGCCGATGCACGTGAGGTTGAAGCCGGCGATCACGTGCGAGCGGAGATGATCGAGGTTGCGACTGGTGTACGTGAGGGCGCCGATCGACTCGGGAACCCACACGAAGCGGTACGTGTACCGACGACGGGGCAGCGACATCAGCCAGATGGCGAGGGCGGTCGAGACCACGGGACCGGAGAGCTCGTTGTTCGCCAGCGACGGGTGGCAGACGTAGGTCGAGACGAACACCTCCTCGTCACTGTCGCCCGGGATGACCAGCTCGGCGTAGGTGAGGCTCCCCGGCTCGAGGCTGCTGTCGATGACGGCGTGGTACGTGCCCTCGACGAGCTGCGAGCGCTGCTCGTGCGGCAGGCAGAAGCCCCACGTGCGGTTGTAGTAGCTGGTGACGTAGGGAATGGCCTCGGGCAGCTCCTCGTCGGAGTGCAGGTGCCGCTGGAGCTCCTCGAGCGTGAGGCGCGCGTCGACCGGCTCGGAGTAGCCCACCACGTGCACGTTGCTGTCGGCGAAGTCGATGAGCCGCGTGCCGTCCGGCCCCTCGAGGTAGGCGCCGCGGATGTTCCACTCGTCGGGGACGGTCCAGTCGAAGGCCGCGGTGCCGGACGGGACCTCGTGGACGGTCAGCCCGGGGAGGTGCTCGCCCAGAATGGCCAGGGTCTCGCGGACGCCGTCGCCCGTGAGGCTGCGGCAGATGGGGAACAGCCGGCTGGCGAGATCGTGCATGAACTGGCCCTCGTCGAAGCCCACACGGTCTCCCTGGCTGGCGGACGGTCGCCCCTAGACTAGCCGGATCATGAGTGAGGCCCGGATCCTGATCGTGGTCGCCACGCTCGGCCAGCGCATCGACTTCCTGAGGCAGACCCTGGAGTCCATCCGCTCGCAGAGCCTGCCCAGCGACGTGGTCATCGTTGCGCCGTCGGGCATCGACGCCGTCGCGGCCCTGGCGCAGGAGTTCGGCACCGGCCTGGTGCCCGACCCCGGCAGTCTGACGTCCGCCATCAATCTCGGCATGGCGTCGATCGAGCCGAGGCACGACTACGTCAACTGGCTGAACGACGACGACCTGCTCGAGCCGGGCTCGCTCGCTCTCACGGTCAGCGCACTCGATGACCGACCCGATGCCGTCGTGGCGTTCGGGGCCTGCCGCTACATCGATCCGGAGGGTCGCGCTCTGTGGGTGAGCAAGGCGGGGCCATGGGCGCCGCGCATTCTCGCGTGGGGCCCCGACCTCATCCCGCAGCCCGGCATGCTCGTGCGCACGAGCGCGTGGCACGCGGTGGGCGGACTGGACGAGTCGTTCCGCTTCGCCTTCGACCTCGACCTGCTCCTGCGGCTGAAGCGCATCGGCGCCTTCGTCGACGTCGGTCAGGTCGTGTCGTCCTTCCGCTGGCATCCGGACTCACTGACCGTGGGCGACCGCACGACCTCGCTCGAGGAGTCGGAGAGGGCCCGTCGGCGCTC